>JACCYJ010000007.1 GCA_013696555.1 Nocardioidaceae bacterium
CTGGCAGCTGCAACCCGAACCCGAAACCGGAGCCGGCGCCGACGCCATCACCTGGATCACCCCCACCGGCCACCGCTACCAGTCCTACCCACCACCAGCCCTCGGTCACGGCAGCCTCAACGCCGAAACGCTACACAAGCTTCGGCGACGCGGCCGCAGACACCGAAAGCGACCCCGCAAACCGGGGTGAGTTATCCACAGTTTGGATCGCTGCCCTAGCCCATCACCTGGCCAAAAGCTAGTTTGAGACGGTCACGACGCGGCGTGGCGGGGGTGAGCCAGATGATCAGAGCCCGGATCACGGTTGCCATTTCTGCTGCCGTTGCGGGTGTTGTCGTTGGGACGGCCTGCAGCAGCAGCGAAGCGGAGCCGCAGGGCGTTCCGACCCCGGAAGCATCGACGCCGACACCGTCGTCGGCTCAGCCCACTAGTGACCCCACAACCGCCGCCCCTGCGGAACACGAAGAACCGTCGATCCCCGCCGCAGCACAGGCTCCCGGCCGCGCCGGTGCCGAAGCCTTCGTCCGGTACTACATCGATCTGCTCAACTACGCCGCGAATACGGGTGACACGACGGCCCTCAGAAACGTAGCGACCAACTGTGGCGGCTGTGCTGACTATGCGCAGTTGTACGAAACAACTTACGAGGCTGGCGGATGGTTTCACGACCCAGGCTGGCGTCCGTTCGGTCTGTTAAGTCGGAGAGAAGGGAACCATGTAACCGTGGTGCTGCAGGTCAATGCTCCTACGGTCACGTATTTGAAGCGTCACGGCGGCGAGCCAAAGCGCGGGCAAGCCGAGGTGTACTCACTCCGGTTCGAAGTGCGTCGCTCGGGTGACCAATGGATCGCGACGAGATTTGCGGGCCAGTAATGGTAAGGCTGTTTGCGGGCGCGCTCGTCGGTGCAACAACCCTCGTCCTGTTAGCTTCCATTCCCGGGGCGGCGGCTGACGACCGCGATGTTCATGGCACTGGGGGAGGCAACGGCAATGCACCTAGTGTCGTCATTACAGGCACGTCCGTCGTGCCAGCGGCCTTCGGCTTGGCGCCTCCCCCTGATGAGGACGGGCCGGCTTGGGAATATGAATGGCTCCTGTCTTGTCCGACAAACCTGCCAGGTCGGCCGATGACAGACTGCATAAGAGCGCAGGCTTGCCCACGCGAACGGGACAGTTTGTGGGTGTTGTGGGCTCGTCCACTCGGCAAGCGTGGCTCGGCAATTGACGGCTGGCAAGTGCTGACAGTCACCTGCCTCGGCGACCGGCCGCCGGAAGTGGTGCAGCCCGTGTTGACGCCGGGTCACGTGCTCGAGGCGGTGCGCCGGGTCGGGCTCCCGTCAGTCCAGGTTCAGGTTCAGCCGGAGACGGCCACCCTGGTCAACTTCGACACGATCTTCTACGCCGAGCCGCAGCCCTTCGAGGGCACGGTGCAGGTGCTGGGATTCGATGTCGATGTGCTTGCTGAGCCGTCGTCATATCGGTGGGTGTTCGGGGACGGCGCCGTCGCGACAACCCATCGTCCCGGTGCTCCCTACCCTGCGAAGGACATCACCCATCGATACGTGGACGCGCATGTGAGTGTGGCCCCGCGGGTCGATGTGACTTATCAGGTTCAGTTCCGGGTCAGTGGTGGGGCATGGCGGAGCCTCGAGGAGACGCTCACAGCGCAAGGACCCCCAACCGCCCTGCAGATCAAGGAGGCGACCCCGGTCCTTGCAAGCGGCTGATCGGACGACAACCGTGGTCCATTTGGCGCCGAAAGGTGACCGTTGGTGACCTGGCACTGACTTCGCGCAATAATCAAGCCAGCTTGGTATCGGGCGTTCGGATGATTTGCCGCTCAGGTCTTCTTGGGGTGCCCGTCGGGGGGCTTACCGTGGGTGCGTGGGGGACCAATCACTTGTTGTCGCGCCTGCCCCGCGACGGCGTTGGCTGCCCGCGCAGGGGGTTTACATGCAAGTCCATGACCAGCCGGAGATGCTTCGCCATGGTCGTGGCGACCGCACAGCTCCGGGTTCGGCCGATGTGCAGGAGCAGCTCGACCGGACCGCCCATGGGCAGGCTGTGACGTCTCGTGCGCTCGCCCGGCTGCAGGAGCAGGGCTGGCTCCATCTCGACGACCTGCATTGGCCGGGTCGCGCCCGTGCAGTCATCGACCATGTCGCTGTCGGTCCCGGCGGCATCGTCGTCCTCCTCACCGTCAACTGGATCGGTACCGTTGAGGTACACGCCGGAAAGATCCACCACAACGGCCGGCCGAGTGCGACGCAGGGTGCCTGCGAGAATGCCGCGGAAGCTGTCCGGGGGATGCTTCCCGCCGAGCTTCGCAACCGGGTCGTCCCGGCACTATCGGTTGTCACCACGCAACCACTCGACGGGTGCGCCGGCAACGTACTGGCGACCTCGGTGGCCAACCTTGAGGCGGTGCTCAACCGCCAGCCGACGGTGCTCGACGAGCACCAAGTTGCCCATACCGCGGCCATCCTCTGGGCGAATCTATCCGTCGGTGGTGGTCAGCACCCCCGCCAACCGAGTACGCCGCGCAGCTCGAACCGGCTTGCGGGCTGGTGGCGTACCTTGTGGCACCGCCGTTCCTAGTCCCTCGCCCGCACAAAATGGCGCGCGTCGACACCGCCCAATCCACCATGCTGCCTGCATGACCGCAGCCTTGGAGCTCGAGCCGCCAGTCTTCGCGCGTGCGCTGCGCATGACCGATGCCGACGGCGTTTACGCCCTCGTCAGCCGGTGCGAGCAAGCCGACCTGGACGAAGTGATGATCGACCTCGAAGACATCGTCAGTGACTGGCAACGACCCAGCTTCGACCTGACAACGCAGAGTATCGGCCTCTTCGACGCCGACGATCTGATCGGTTGCTGCGAGGTATTTCGCGCTCGTCGCGCGGAGGGGTACGTGGACCCTGACTACCGAGGTCGAGGGCTGGGCACCAGCTTGATGCGTTGGACCTGGGACGTGGTCCGGGAGGGCGGCGGCGCCCTGGTCGGCCAAACCGTGCCCGAAAGCAGCGATGCGGCCGCCCTGCTCCGATCACACGGGTACGCGCCGCTCTGGACGTCATGGGTACTGGCGTTTCCACCTGGGAACGCGATCGCCGCGGCCCAGTTGCCGAAGGGTGTGCGTATCCGACCGTTCGTCCCCGGGCGCGACGAGCAGGCGGCGTTCCAGACCGTCGAGGACGCCTTCAACGAGTGGCCCGACCGTGACCCGGCAGCTTTCGACGACTGGGTGGCAACCGTGCCAGGTCGCCCCGGCTTCGAACCATGGCAGCTGCTGCTCGCCACCGAGCGCGATGGCGCTGTCATCGGCGTCTGCCATCTGGTCCTGAGCGGTGACAGCACCTGGATCAACCACATTGCCGTACGCCGGGACCGCCGGGGCCTCGGAATCGGCCGCGGGCTGCTCCTGGAAGCGTTCGCGGCGGGCCGCAGCCGAGGCGCACACCGGGCGGAGCTGTCGACAGACTCGCGCACCGGGGCGCTCGAGCTGTACCGCCACGTCGGCATGGAAGTCACCCAGACGTTCGTCCACCTCGCCAAGTCGCTGGGCTGACGCGTGAGCACCCGTTGGTCGCAGGTGGCCGGCGCCGACAGCGGTGATGCGTACGCACGACGGTTCACTGCGTTGGCGGCGGCGGGCCAGGACATCCACGGCGAAGCGACGTTCTGTGCATCGCTCATCGAGCCTGGTGCCCGGGTGCTGGATGCCGGGTGTGGTCACGGGCGGGTGACGATCGAGCTTGCCCGGCGAGGTTACGACGTCGTCGGCATGGACATCGACGACTCCATGCTTGAGGTGGCAAGGAGCACCGCGCCTGACGTGAGCTGGGTACGGATAGACCTCGCGCAGCTCGAGCCCACGGCACTGGGGCTCCAGGGTGGGTTCGATCTCGTCGTCGCGGCCGGCAATGTGATCCCACTGCTCGCTGCCGGCACGGAACCCATGGTGGTGTCGAACCTGACCGGCTGCCTTCGTCCCTGCGGGCTCCTCGTCGCCGGATTCGGGCTCGTCCCGAGCCACCTCCCCATCGACGAGGCGCCCGTGACACTGGCGGACTATGACGCCTGGTGCACCTCGGCCGGACTCACGCTCGAGCGCCGGTACGCCACCTGGCAAGGGGCGCCGTACGCCAACGAGGGATACGCGGTCAGCGTCCACGTGCTCGAGAAGAAGTAGGGGCGTCGGACCGGGAAGCGCCTCACGGCGCGTGGCCGCTCGTAGCGGCTCCTTGTGGGACCCGGGGCTACCGCGGCCCGACGCACCCGTACAGCCTAGGTCAGGTCACCAGAACGTTCCAGGCGACCTGCGCTTTCCAGCTGCTCGGCGGTGCTTATCAGGCGCCCGGCGCTGCGCGTGGTCTCCGAACTGTCGTCGGGCAAGAACGCTCGTCCGATCGCGACGACCCGAGCAAATGCGGCGGCTCGCTCCAACATCACCGACAAGTCGCCGACGGCGAGTCCGCGCAGCAGGGTGTCGACCATCTCGCAGACCTCATCCGGCCCCGGTGGGTCGACCACCCCCGCAACGACCTCGTCGACAGGAGCATGGCGGCGTCCGGTGTCGAACTCGAGTGCGGCTCGCCGGGGATTGCGGTGCACCCAGGTACGCAGCAGGTACAACCGCCAGAGTGCACCGGCGAGCGTTTCAGCCGGCGCTCCCTGCCACAGCTCGGCCAGCAGGTCCAGCCCATGCTCGTCGGCGAGCCGGACGAGCCGGTCCACGACAGCTTCGTCGGAGCTGGTGCGGGCGCCACGGACGAGGAGCTGGGCTATGCGGGCGGCGTTCTCGGCGCGCAGAGCCGGGTCCGGATCGCCCGGCAGGGCATCGAAGAGCCGATCACCGGGCAATGCTGGGCGGCGGAATCCGGATACGTCCATCGCGAGCGAGTCTGCCACTTGGGTGGCGGACATGGTTTCGTTCGCGCCGGGTAGCCACCAGCGGCGCTTGTCCCGCTCCAGCGGGGGGCGCGTCCGCCGTAGGGGACCTAACCCACGTTGTCATCGGCGGAAAGCATCACCAGAGCATCAGCCAACGCCGCCGAGGTGAGGCCCACCTGCCAGGGTCGGGCACTCAGGGCACGGAGCGCGGCGGCGACAGTGTCGGAGTTCACGATTGCTGGTGGCTCCCATGCCAGCCGACGTACGACATCGGGGGCCACCAGGTTCTCCGTGGGCAGGTCGTGCTGCGCCGCTATGGAGCGGAGCGCCTCCCGGCAGGCCGCCAGTCGGGCCGCGGCCACCGGGTTCCGTTCCGGCCAGGCCCGAGCCGGAGGGGGCCCGTCATAGCGAGCCGCCAGCGTCGGCAGCTCGTCTTCGGCGAGCGCGAGAGTCGCGGCGACCGTGTCGCTCCAGAGTGTCAGGTTCTGCCGCGCCGCCCGGTGTCGCATGGTGGGCAGCGATCGCAGCTCCCGCTCTCCCTTCGGCATCTCGATCGCTGCCTCCATGATCGCGGCGTCCGACAGGATCCGGCCCGGGGTGGTGTCGGTGTCAGCTGCGACGAGGTCGCGTGCCTCCCAGAGCGCCCGCACGATCCCCAGCGACAACCGCGCTCGCGCCCGGTGAATGCCTGACACGCGGCGCCACGGCTCGGCTCGGACGGCCGGGCCCGCGAAGCGGGTCAGGGCCTCGAACTCCTCGTGGGCCCAGGCCAGCTTGCCGGACTCACGAAGCCGGTCGACCAGGACCTCCCGCAGCTCGACGAGCATTTCGACATCGAGGGCGGCGTACTCCAGCCAGGGCGCGGGCAGCGGACGCACCGACCAGTCAGCCGCAGAGTGCTCCTTGGCCAGTGAGAAGCCGAGCAGATCCTTGACCAGGGATGCCAAGCCCACGCGCGGTATGTTGAGCAACCGACCGGCGAGCTCGGTGTCGAACAACCGAGTGGGTCGCAGGCCGAGCTCCGCCAGGCACGGGAGGTCCTGCGTCGCAGCGTGGACGATCCATTCCGAGTCGCCCAACGCGTCGTTGAGTGCCTCGAGGTCCCCGAGGGGAATGGGGTCGATCAGCGCGGTACCGAAGCCTTCCCGCCGCAGCTGCACCAGGTACGCGCGGCCGGAGTAGCGGTAGCCCGACGCCCGTTCGGCGTCGATGGCAACCGGGCCACAACCTCCACGAACTGCTTCGACGGTGATCCGCAGTGCGGTGGGGTCTTCGATGACGGCTGGTAGCGGTTCGCGGAGAGCGAGCCGAGGGAGTTCGTCTTCAGCGTCGGCTGATGGCGTACCATCGGCCACCGCGGTCAGCCCCGTTGCCCGCGGCGGTTGGGCATCGATACCACCCCCGGCGGCAGCGGCGGCAAGCCGGCAACCGTGCACAGCAGGTCCGCCCAGGCCTGGACATGGGGAGTGATCGAGCCCGCCGGTGTCCACGAGGCCCGGATCTCGATCTGCGCGGACGAGCCGTCCTCCGCCATGCCACCGAAGCCTTCGGACAGTACGGTCGTCACGGTGCCGCTGGGCGAGGCGTACTCCGCCTCGTTGCCGGCCAAGGCGTCGGTTAGCCAGGACCAGCCGACCCCCGAGAGGACCGGGTCCGTGACCATCTCCGGGTCGATGTCGGCGCGTGCGAAGGCGACGCAGCGAAACGTTCCGCCCCAAGCGTCGTTGCCCACCGGGTCGTGGAGCAGCACGATCCGTCCTGTTCCCAGCTCCCTGCCGTCGGAAATGACGTCACCGCTGAGCGCGACAGCGTACGGTGCGATGCGCTGCGGCGCCGGCATCTCCTCGCTGACGACCTCACTACGAAGCCGTGCCCCCCGCAGTTGCTCGACGGCCGTCACGAACTCCTGAGGGGGCCCGTCAAGCTCTTTCCTGGCGCCCATAAGCCGCAGCCTAAAGCGGGGCCGCTCTCCCCATGGCTCGACTCGCCGGGCCACCTGGCACGATCAGCCGGTGACCGCCGATCCTGATAGCCCGTTCCTGCAGGCTTGCCGTGGTCAGCCGGTCCCGCACCTGCCGGTGTGGTTCATGCGCCAGGCAGGGCGCTCACTTCCCGAGTACCGGAAGCTGCGTGAGGGCGTACCGATGTTGGCGTCGTGTACCCGTCCGGACATGGTGATCGAGATCACGATGCAGCCGGTGCGCCGGTACGGTGTGGACGCGGCGGTCCTGTACTCCGACATCGTGCTGCCGCTCAAGGCGATCGGGATCGACCTCGACATCGTGCCCGGCACCGGACCGGTCGTGGCCGAGCCGTTCCGCTCCGCGTCCGACGTCAGCCGACTACGGCAGCTCGAGCCCGACGATGTGGCCTACGTGACCGAGGCGGTACGTGGGCTGGGCACCGAGCTCGCCGGAGTCCCGTTGGTCGGATTCGCCGGTGCACCGTTCACGCTGGCCTCGTACCTCGTCGAAGGCGGGCCGTCCCGCGACCATGCGCGCACCAAGGCGCTGATGCACGCCGAGCCGGAGACCTGGCACGCCCTGCTGGGACGGCTCGCCGACATCGCCGGCGCCTTCTTGCGGGTGCAGGCCGAGGCCGGAGCGGCGGCCTTACAACTCTTCGACTCCTGGGCGGGGGCGCTGTCACTCGCCGACTATCTGACGTTCGTGCAGCCCCATTCGGCGGCGGCGCTGGCGGCGGTGGCGGACCTCGATGTGCCCCGCATCCACTTCGGGGTGGCGACCGGCGAGCTGTTGGGGGCCATGGGGGATGCCGGAGCTGAAGTCGTCGGTGTCGACTGGCGGGTTCCCCTGGACGTCGCCACCGAACGCATCGGACCGGGGCGGGCGGTGCAGGGGAATCTCGATCCGGCGCTGCTATTCGCGCCGCCGGAGGTCGTCGAGACGGAGGCGGCCAGGGTGATCATGGCCGGTCGCGCGACGCCGGGCCACATCTTCAACCTCGGTCACGGCGTGCTGCCGGAGACCGACCCGGACGCGCTGGCGCGGCTGGTCGACTTCGTGCACCGTTACCCGGTCTGAGCTCTCCCGGTGCGGAACCTGCGGGTGAACAGCCACGCCGGGATCCCGAGCAGCACGAGCAGGACCGTGAACGGGAGCAACGCCCCAGCTGCGGTGGCAATGCCGGAGATCATCGTGGTGAATGCATCCCAGCCCGACCGCAGACCGGCCACGAACCCGCTGTCGTCGGGCTCCGGCTTCGGCTTGGGCACGATCCGGCTCGGCGCCGAGAGGCTGACATCGATGGTCGACAGCTGCGTCTGGGACGCGAGTGCCTTCTGCTGCGCCATCAGCGATTCCAGCGCCGCCTGCCGGTCGCTCAGGACGCTCTCGAGACGAATGACGGTGCCCAAGGACTCCGCCCGGTCGAGGAGCAGCCGGATGCGTTCGAGCGCTGCCTGTGCGCTCGAGACCCGGCTGTCCACGTCGGCCACCTCGCGGGTGACGTCCTTGGCAGACTGCGTTCGCGAGCTCACCTTGCCGATACCGGCAAGTCGTTCCATCGCCGGATCGAAATCCTCACTGGGCACCCTCAGGACGAGCGCAGCGTTCCGGATCTGTCCGTCCTCGGACGCCTGGGTGTTCTCGCTCGCCAGGTAGCCACCGAGTGAGCTGAGAAGCACGCGGATCTCGTCCTGCGCCTTGACCAGCTCAGGCGTCACCAGTGCGATCGAGCCGGTCCGGATCACGGCACCCTGCTCGAGGATCGGGATCGTGGTGCTCGCCCGAGATCCGGCACCTGCCGTGAAAGAAACGTCCGCCCTCTGGTCGCTCGCGGCTTCGGGTGCCACGGCGTCGACCAGGCCGCCGCCTTCGGCGAACTCTGCCGACGATCCTGCCGTTGCCGAGTCCTCATCGCCGCCGTCATTGTTGTTGGTCAGTCCCGCGCCTATGGCGGCCATGACCGCCAGCACGCCTACACCGGCGGCTACCCATCGAATCCTTTTCATGGCGCTGTGACGCCCCAAGACGCCGGACGGTTCCATGCGCGACGCTGGGAACGTGCCAGCCCCTCGTGTCGCGGTCGTCGGTGCCGGTATCGCCGGTCTGGCAGCGGCTCACACGCTGGCGACGTCCGGTGTCGGGCTCGAGGTCGTGGTCCTCGAGTCGTCGCCGCGCGTGGGTGGCAAGTTGCTGCTCGGAGAGGTCGCCGGCCAGGCCGTGGATCTCGGCGCTGAGGCCATGCTCAATCGACGCCCCGAAGCGGTCGCGCTGGCGAGGGCGGTCGGCCTCGCCGACGACGTTTGCCATCCCGCCACGAGCCGAGCGGCTGTCTGGACCCGCGATGCGGTGCGCCCACTGCCGCCAACCGTGATGGGCGTACCGACAGACCTGGGCGCCCTACGCAGGTCGGGGATCATGTCCCGGTCGGGCCTCGCCCGAGCCTGGCTCGAGCGGTTGTTGCCACGTCGAGCGGTCGCCGAAGACATGAGCGTGGGGGACTTCGTGGCCAGACGATTCGGCCGCGAGGTCGTCGACCGCCTGGTCGAACCGTTGCTGGGTGGGGTCTATGCCGGCACCTCCTTCGACCTGTCCCTACGGGCCGCGGCCCCGCAGATCGCGGCGCTGCCGCAGATGTCTTCCGTCGGTAACGGGCACACTCCGGTCTTCGCCGGCATCCGCGGCGGTGTGGGCCGGCTCGCCGAGCAGGTCGCGTCCGCTTCCGGGGCGCTCATCCGGACGG
>JACCYJ010000075.1 GCA_013696555.1 Nocardioidaceae bacterium
AGCATCCCGGCTTCCTCCTCGCGGGCGCCGGTGAGCACGGCCACGACACCGAGACGAGGATGACGCCGAGGCCGACGCCCGCGACCAGCATCCCGGGCAGGATGTCGGCGACATAGCTGCCGTTCGCGCTCACGCCCGTGAGCAGCAGCATCCCGGCCGCCGTCACGACGAACCCGACCGCGAGCGGGGCGCGGACTCCCGCATGTTCGATGAAGTGGCTCGCGAGGTGGACGCCGACCGCGATCGCAACGGCGAGCGGCAGGAAGGCGAGGCCGGTCTCCAGCGCGCCCGTTCCGAGCACGCTCTGCAGGTACAGCGACGAGAGCAGGAAGGCCCCGAACATGACCGCGGATGCGGCCAGCATCATCACGAATCCGCCGCCGATCGCTCCGTCGGCGAGGCGCTGGACGCGAATCAGTGGCCGGGCGGTGCGCAGCTCGAGCAGCGCGAAGCCGCCCAAGCCGATGATCGAAGCGCCACCGATGGCGAGCGTCTGCAGCGATGTCCAGCCGGCGTCTTGCGCCTGTGAGACGGCGTAGATCAGGCCACCGAGACTGGCCGTGACGAGCAGGGCGCCGCGGAGATCCAGGCCGCGCCAGTGCGGCCGCGCCGGATCCGGCGCCGCGATCTTCACGGCGCTCGCGGCAAGCGCGAGCCCGATGGGGAGGTTGATCAGGAAGATCGCGCGCCAGTCGATCAGCTCCGTCAGGGCTCCTCCGAGCAGGACGCCGATCGCGGCGCCGGCTCCGCCGACGGCGCCCCAGACGGCGAGGGCGCGAGCGCGCTCGGGCCCCTGGAACGTGGACGTGATGATCGAGAGCGCCGCGGGTGACAGAAGCGCCGCCCCGAGGCCTTGGCCCGCACGCGCGGCGAACAGCGTGCTCGCATCGACGGCCAGCGCCGAGGCGAGCGAGGACAGCGTGAAGACCGCCAGGCCTGCGAGGAAGACGCGACGCCGTCCCAGCCGATCGGCGGCGCGACCCCCGAGGAGCAGCAGGCTGCCGAAGATCAGCGAGTAGCTCGTGATCGTCCAACCCAGATCCGAGTCGCCGATCCGCAGGTCACGAGCCATGTCCGGGAGTGCGACGTTGACGGCCGAGATGTCGAGGATGACCATCAGCTGGGCGATGCACAGCACGATGAGGAGGGGCAGGCGAGACAACCGGCCGGCGGCGGGCTCGTCGTGGTTGGCGTGCTTGTGGGTCATGTGAGCTCCGTCCTGAAGTTCAGACATCAGTGTCCGAGTTAGGAAATCAGACAGTAATGTCTGATGTAGTGGAGCTAGCCACACTCGTCGGGCGCGGCTCGGGCCTGCAATCCGGCCAGTGTCACGTTGACGAGTCGACGCACGGCGGCTCTGGAGGGGAGGTCGCTCGCGCCGCCTAGAGCGTGGAGGCAGTAGCTCGCCAGCTCCCCAGGCGCGACGTCGTCCCGGAGATCGCCGGCCTTGGCGCACTCCGTCAGCAGGTCGCGGACGAGGTCGCTGAGCTGCTGCTGCGCTCGCGCGACGTGCTCCCCTCGGTGCAGGAGCGCCGCCAGCTCGGTGCCGTGGTGCTCGTGCGAGATGAGCGCGTAGGCCTCGAGCACGGCCTGGAGCCGATCGCGCGGCGCGCCGGCGCCATCGCGCAGCTCGGCGAGCTGTGCCACGTGGCTGCCGACCTGGCGTTCGTGCCACGCGAAGAGGATCGCTTCGACGTCCGGGAAGTACTTGTAGAGCGTCGCGCGGCCGATGCCCGTCGCCTCGGCGATCTGCGACATCGTCACGGACAGCAGCCCGTACTCGGCCACCAGTGCCGCCGTTGCGTCAAGGGTCGCGTCGCGCACCGCGCGCCGGTGCGCCTCGATCGTCTCGTCCCACAGCTTCGGCACCACCGTGGAGGATACGTCACGTCCGTCACAATACATAATGCTTGCAGGGCGACAGAGTGTCTTGTAAACTGCTGGCTCGCGAACCAAGGAGCGCGCCGATGGACAAGACGAGCAGGGACCAAGCCGACCCCGGAGGGCCCGCCCACACCACACCACGCTGGGTGAAGGTCTCGGCCGTGATCGCCGTGGTCCTGGTCCTGGCGTTCGGAGTCATGCTCCTCGCCGGCGGTGGCGATCACGGCCCGGGTCGGCACTCGTCGTCCAGCGGGGGACAGACATCATCCCTAGGCGGGACCGAAGCAGGCGGTCACACGCCACCCGCGGGCGGCCACACGCCCTGATGACGCTCGGCCCGCGCCTGCGGAAGCTCGCGCTCACGGCGCACATCACTTCCTCGGTCGGCTGGCTCGGCGCGGTCGCGTGCTTTCTCGCGCTCGCCGTCGCCGGCCTGACCAGCCAGGACGCCCGGACGGTGCGCGCCGCCTACATCGCGATGGAGTCCACCGGCTGG
>JACCYJ010000107.1 GCA_013696555.1 Nocardioidaceae bacterium
CTACGGCGTGGCGCGATCACCACGCTTCATTGAGAAGAGCCGTCAATTTCGGCGCCGTGGGCGGAACCGCTCAGCCCGACGTCAGTAGACGGCCAGGCCAGACGCTCCGTCGGCGACCGGGAGGCCACCGGTGACGACGCCGCCCACTCGAGAGAGATCGCCGTCGGCTTGGATCCGGAAGCTCGCGACCCCGCCAGTCCCCCTGAGCAACAGGTACAGGTAGCGGCTATCGGCGCTGAGAGCCAGGTCCACCGGTTGGCTGTCTAGTCCGAAGAAGGCAGCGTTCCCATCGATGAGACGTACTCGGCCTGCGTCACCGATCCGGTAGCTGGAAATTGTGCCGCTACCGAAATTGGCCGTGAAGGCGTATCGCCCGTTGTCCGTGATGACAATCCAGCATGTATCAGTCTGCCGGTTGCGGATAGAGCCGCTGATGACATTCAGGTCGCCGTTCGCAGAAACTCGGTACGACGACACGGCAGACCGGACAGGCGCCGCGTTGAAGGACTCCACGACCAAGAGCCGGCCATCATCGCGAAACGCCAGGCTGAAGGGTCGAAGGCCGTTGGACGCTTCGCGCTTCGGCAAGGCGCTGGCCAAACCGGAGCTGTCAACCCGGAATACGTCGATCGCGTTCCTCGGTGGCAGCAGGACGTTGGTCGTCTTGTGTGTCACGAGGAGGAGTCGGCCGTCGGGGCTGAACTGCACTTCGCCAGGGACCGCGATGGGCGAGCTGAGAAGCCGGAACGATCTTGCCAGCGGAGTCAGGGTGCCGTTGCTGGCCACCCGGAAGCCGCGGATGCCGTTGCCGGCGACGGATCCGTCCAGGACGTAGAGCAGATTGTCATGGAGGGTCAGGCTGTTCGGCAGGTCACCTGCATAGACCTTCTGCAAAAACGTGAGACGCGTTCCGTTCACACCGAAGACGGTGATGTTGTCACTGCCCGCGTTGACGGCGTACAGGTAGCGGTGGTTGTCACTGAGCAACAAACCATCCTGCGTGTCCAAGTCGGTACCGGTACCGGTTCCTCTGGTGGAGATGGCTCCGACTCTGGTCAACGCTCCGTTGTCGGCGCGCCTGTACCTGATGATCTGGTTGCCTGTGCTGCGGTTCGTCATCGCGAACGCCGCACCCTCGTTCGAGCCGCCGAGCCGGGTGAGGGTCTTGCCCTCGTACGCACCGAGTTCGGACGCCGTGCTGCCGGACGCGCCGCCCTGGGCGAGCGCTATCGTGACCCCGCCCACAAGCGCGATCACCGATAGGGCCGCCGTGGCGGGCTTCGTGATGCGCCTTAGCATCTGTCCGCACCTTGACGTTCGTTTTGTACGCTCATAGCTATTGGGTCATCCTTTACTCGAGAAGTCGTCTCCGCCGTCGTGTCGCCGACAGCGGCGATGGGTGTCCCCCCCAGTTAAACGCAGACTTTGTCTTATCGACCCTTACAAATTCCTTACAGCGCATTAGCGGCGGGTCGGCGGCGACGCACTGGTGTCTGACTTCGAGCTACCCACGGACCCTTATACAGGCGGCGGCGCCCGCGGCGTGAACCTGGCCTTAGTCGCCCGTCGCGCCGTCGATGGCCTCGCGCAACATATCGGCGTGACCGTTGTGCCGCGCGTACTCCTCGATCATGTGGGTGTAGACCCACCGCAAGCCGAACTGGCGTCCGTCAGCGGTCGTCTCGATGTGGTCGAGGTTGAAGGCTGTCGCCGCTTCGCGGTAGGTATCGATCTCTGCCCGCAAAGTCGCGAGGTCGGCTGCGATGTCGGCGCTGTCGATGTCGTCGAAGTCTGCAGCCGGCGCCTCTTCGGTGCAGTAGAGCGTCGCATCATCCATACCGAAGTGGTCGGCGAACCAGCCTCGTTCCACCTCCGCCATGTGTCGGACCAGGCCGATGAGCGAGAGGGTGGACGGTGGCACAGGGCGTGATCGGAGCTGGTCGTCAGTCAGGCCCTCACACTTCCAAAGCAGGGTGCGGCGGTGGAAGTCGAGCCAGCCGTCGAGCGTCGTGCGTTCGTCGGCCACGTACGGAGGCTTGACCCTGTCAGCGGGTTCGTCTTGTGGTGTCACGCCGGCCGAAACTACTCCATCCATCTCGTCAGGAAAATGTTGACGAGCTCAGCGAGCACTTCACCGTGAACGCGGATCGACACCTCCTGTGCCTCGTATGTCTCGGATTCGCCGAAGCCGAGCAGGTCGAAGACGTAGACGGTGAAGTGTGCTGCCAACAGCGGGGCGACGGTGCGCCAGAGCACCGATCGGCTGGGCGTGCCGTGTACGAACACGACTGCCTGACTGGCGCACTGACCGTCAGGGTCATCGCAGCCGGGCAAACACCGCGGCAGCGCGGTCGAGCTCGGCCTCGGTGTTGTAGTAATGCGGGGACAACCGTACGAGCGGGTGGATGCCGCGGTCCTCGGTGTCGAACTGACTGTGCGCGGGGATGGTGGTCGTCACGTTGACGTCGGCCGCCGCGAGCGCGGCGTTCACCGCATCAGCTGAGACACCGTTGACCTTGGCGGTAACGATGGCGCAGCGCTCCCGTCCGAGGTCATGCGTGGAGACTCCGGGCAGTGCTTCGAGCTGGTCTCGCAGTCGAGCGCCGAGCGTGCGGGTCCGATCGCCGATCGCTTCCATGCCGAGGTCGAGCGCCGTGCGGACAGCGGCACCGAGCCCGACGACATTGACGTAGCTGTTCTCCCACGACTCGAACCGGCGCGCGCCCTCGACCCACGCGAAGCCGCGCCTCCCGTCCCAGGTGGCAGAGCGAACCTCCGCGACGTACGGGTCTAACCGTTCGAGGGCGCTGTGGCGTACCCACAAGAACCCGGTCCCTCGGGGGCCGCGCAGGAACTTGCGACCTGTTCCGGTCAACATGTCACAACCGACGTCGTTGACGTTGACCGGGAACTGGCCGACGGACTGGGTAGCGTCGAGCAGGAAGAGCAAGTCCGCGTCGCGGGCGATCCGGCCGATCTCGGCCGCAGGGTTGACCAACCCTCCGCTGGTCGGTACGTGGCTGATCCCGATGAGCTTCGTACGTTCATCGACCAATGCGGCGAGAGCCGTGACGTCCAGCTGACCGGACTCATCGTTGGGGACGACCACCACCTCGGCGCCCGTCCGCTGTGCGACCTGCAGGTAGGCCAGCACATTGCTGCCGTACTCACTGCGTCCGGTGAGGATGCGATCTCCCGGCTCGAGCCGAATCGAGTAGAACGCGGCGTTCCAGGAACGGGTGGCGTTGTCAAAGAGGGCTACCTCGTCAGGTTGGCCTCCGAGCAGCTCAGCCAGTGCGGCGTACGTCCCATCGATCTGCTCCTGCACCGCCGCCTCGGCCTCGTAGCCGCCGATCTCGGCTTCCAGCCGCAAGTGATCGGTCATCGCGTCCAGCGTCGATTGGGCCAGTAGCGCCGCGCCCGCGTTGTTCAGGTGCACCCGATGGGCGCAGCCGGGCGTCTGGGCTCGCAGTGCACTGACATCCATGCCGTGATCCCTATCCCACGTTCACGTGGGAAAGGGGCACTTCCAATGGGTTCGAACCCATTGGAAGTGCCCCTTAGCCATTGGAAGCTGTCGCTGCGTCAGTGCCCGTGCCCGTGGCCTGCGGGGGCTGGCTCCTCCTCGGCCGGCTTCTCGACCACCAGAGTTTCGGTGGTGAGCAGCATGCCGGCGATGGAGGCGGCGTTTGTGAGCGCGGCTCGGGTCACCTTGACCGGGTCTAGGACACCCTGGGCAACAAGGTCGCCGTACTCCTCGGTGGCGGCGTTGTAGCCCTCCCCCACCTTGCCTTCGCGAACCTTCGCCACGACGACGTAGCCTGGCTGGCCGCCGTTCTCGGCGATCCAGCGCAGTGGCTCGTCCATCGCGCGACGGACGACCCGTACTCCGACGGCCTCGTCACCGGACATGCCCAGCCCGTCGATCAGCGCCGACGCGGCATGCACCAGCGCCGAGCCGCCGCCCGCGACGATTCCCTCCTCGATCGCGGCCCGCGTCGCGGAGACAGCGTCCTCGATGCGGTGCTTTTTTTCCTTCAGCTCCACCTCGGTGGCAGCGCCGACCTGGATCACGCAGACGCCGCCGGCCAGCTTGGCCAGCCGCTCCTGCAGCTTCTCCTTGTCCCAGTCGGAGTCGCTGTTTTCGATCTCGGTCTTGATCTGCGCCACCCGCGCGTTGACGTCGGCCACATCTCCACCGCCGTCGACGATCGTGGTGTCGTCCTTGGTGATGACGATTCTGCGGGCGGAGCCGAGTACGTCGAGCCCGACCTGGTCGAGCTTCAGGCCGATCTCCGGTGAGACGACCTGTCCACCGGTCAGGGTGGCTACGTCTTGCAGCATGGCCTTGCGTCGGTCACCAAAGGCCGGCGCCTTAACGGCGGCGGAGGTGAATGTGCCGCGGATCTTGTTCACGACCAGCGTCGAAAGAGCCTCGCCCTCGACGTCCTCGGCGATGACGAACAGCGGCTTACCACCCTGGACTACCTTCTCGAGCAGTGGCAAGAGGTCGCTCACAGCGGAGATCTTCCCCTGATGGAGCAAGACGTACGGGTCGTCGAGCACGGCCTCCATGCGCTCGGTGTCGGTCACCATGTAGGGCGAGATGTAGCCCTTGTCGAACTGCATGCCCTCGGTGAACTCGAGCTCGGTGCCCAGGGTGTTGGACTCCTCTACAGTGATGACGCCGTCCTTGCCGACCTTGTCGAACGCCTCTGCGATGAGGTCACCGATGCGATCGTCACGAGCGGAGATGGTTGCGACATGCGCCATGTCCTGCTTGTCGTCGACGTCTCGTGACGCCTTGGTCAGCTCATCGGAGACTGCCCCGACGGCGGCGTCGATGCCGCGCTTGAGGCTCATCGGGTTGACACCAGCGGCCACGGCCCGCAGACCCTCGTGGACCATGGCCTGCGCCAGCACAGTGGCCGTCGTAGTGCCGTCTCCTGCAATGTCGTTGGTCTTGGTGGCGACCTCTTTGGCCAGCTGGGCACCCAGGTTCTCGAACGGGTCGTCCAGCTCGATCTCCCGAGCAACGGTGACGCCGTCGTTGGTGATGGTCGGCGCCCCCCACTTCTTGTCGATGACGACGTAGCGGCCACGGGGGCCGAGCGTCACCTTCACGGTGTTGGCGAGGGCGTCCACTCCGCGCTCGAGCGCGCGGCGGGCGTTCTCGTCGAACTCCAAGATCTTCGGCATGGGTTGGTCCCTCTCTCATGACCTCGCCCCGGTGCCCCTCGTGGGCAACCGGGGCGATGTCGGTTAGCTCAATCGAACGACGGTTTTGTTACTTCTCTACGACTGCGAGAACGTCGCGCGCCGAGAGGATGAGGTAATCCTCGCCCGAGTACTTCACCTCGGTGCCGCCGTACTTGCTGAAGATGATGACGTCGCCGACCGAGATGTCGAGCGGGACGCGGTTGCCGCTGTCGTCGATGCGACCGGGTCCCACTGACAAGACCTCGCCCTCCTGGGGCTTCTCCTTGGCGGTGTCCGGGATGACAAGGCCCGAGGCCGTCATCTCCTCTGCCTCCAGCGCTTTGACGACGATGCGGTCCTCGAGCGGCCTAATGGTGACCGACACTTGTCGACCTCCCCTTTCACACAGATGAGCATTGAGATGCGATGTGGCCGTCACGCACGCCGTCGCGGGGGTCGTGCGCTGGGCTTGGTTGGCACACTCGTGGCGAGAGTGCCAACTCCGAATCTAGAGGCTGATTAGCACTCGGTCAACTCGAGTGCCAGAACCACACGAAGTGCCTGCTCCCCGGCGCCCCATGAGAGGGATCTCATGCATGGCTCATTCGTCCCTCATGCTCCGACGGCATCGTGGAACCAGTTGAAGTGGTATATCACCAAGCCCCGACTAGGTAAGGAGTGAGCGATGAAGGCACCGCTTCGTTATGGGATCACAACATTGGCGGCGACCGTGGGAGCCGGGACGTTCGCCACGGGGCGTGGCAGCTACGGCCGCGGCCGGTCCGGACAATGGGTTCGCCAAGCGCGAGGACAACGCCAAGGAGTGGGTCATCTCCGACTCCGATGATGACGACGACGACGATACGCGAAGCCGATTCTCCAACTGCACGCAGCACAGTCGCGAGAGCAGTGGGCGCTCGAGAGACAGGACTGGCAGCAGGCACTCCGCCGTCAGCCGGGATCGTGACCGCAGCCGGGGTGACAAGAGCCGCGACTTCACCAGGGATGGTCCTGGTGGTGCCACACACGACTTCAGCGCCAACATGACCAACGACCGGTCGAAGAACGACACGCGGTGAGGTCGGCATAAGGAATTGGCGGGCGGTGGGCGGCCACAACGAGGTTCGCCCACGGCTGTCCGCCTCTTCAGCAACAAGCCCCAGTCCTTCCGCCATCGCC
>JACCYJ010000135.1 GCA_013696555.1 Nocardioidaceae bacterium
GGCCTTGTCTGGCAGTCACAACACCGGTACGTGGGCCTGGGGCGCCCGCGTTGGTCGGTGATGCGACTGCATGCGGGATACAGCGGTGAGGTCACGGCGTTCCAGGTGATCAAGGCAGGGCTCCAGACGGGCTACCGGGCGGTTGTGGCCGCGGTGCTCGGACCCTACGCACTAGGCCTGTACATGCTCGGCTACAAGCTGTCGGTCGAGACAACAGCGGTCTTTCGTGCTGGACTAGGGGGTTTCTTGTTTCCCTTCCTGTCTCGGCACCAGGATGATCGTGCAGCGTTGGTCGGCGGATTCGTTCGGGCCACGAAGAGCCTGCTGGGACTCACCTCGCTGGCCCTTGCGGGGATGGTGCTCACGGCGCCCTATCTCGTCCCGTTCGTCTTCGGCGAAGAGTGGACCCGCGCCGCTGTGGCTGCCCAGGTGCTCACGCTGGTCGCTCTCGCGGATTGTGTCTTCGGCACAAGCGGCGAGCTGATGAAGGCCACCCGGCACAGCCGAGGGCTGCTGGTCTGGAGTCTCGCCTATGCCGTGGTCATGCTCTCGTTGCTCGTCGTCGGGGCGGTGACCGCCGGGCTCGTAGGAGCGGCCTGGGGTGCCGGCCTGGCCGCTCTCCTGCTTGTTCCGGTGTCGCTCGTTCAGGCTGGGCGCAGACTGGCTGTGCGACCTACGTGGCTCGCCCGACAACTCCTCGTGCCCGTCTCGGGTCCCCTGCTCGTCACGGTGACGGCTCTCTTGGTCTCCGCAATGGCCCCCGACGTCCCGCCTGCCGTGATCGTCCCGCTCGCGCTCACAGCGTTGCTCCTCCTCGGGCATGGCCAGCTCAGGGCGCTGAGGAGCACCGGCCGCACCTAAAGGGCGGGAGCGTCCCGACGCACAGCCACCACCTTGGTCACGTCCTGCCTGTCGATCCATCGCGTCCGCAGGTCGGCCACGCTGCCCACGGGCACGAGCCGATCTGCCGACTTGTCGACTGCGTGCACCTCAGGGAAGGAGTCGAAGAGCTTCTGGGTCACCGAGGCGACGTAACTCTCGGACGTGACGCGCAGGCCACCTATCTCGAGAACGAGCATCGAGCACCGGGGCAGGACCGTGGCCGCTCCTGCCAGAACGCTGTCCTCGGCTCCTTCCACGTCGATCTTCAGCAGGTCGATGCTTTCAGGAAGGGTCAAGGCGTCCAGAGACACGGCAGGAACGGTCACTACCGACACCGAGTCCTGAAAGTACGTGCCAGAGCTGACCAAGGAGTTCCAGCTCGAGCTCGTGCCGCTCACCCCCAGCTGCGCCTGACCGGAGCGATCCTGGGCAGCGGCGTTCAGAACATCGGTGTTGGTCAAGTCGTTCAGGTCAAGGTTACGACGCAGCCTCAGCACGTTCGGCTCATGTGCCTCGATCGCAACGACATGTCCGGTTGGTCCGACCGCCGCCGCGAGTGGAACCGTCCAGTACCCGACATGCGCCCCGACATCGACGCAGAACCCACCGGCGGGAACCCGAGGAATGACGAAATCCAGCAGTGCCCTCTCGAACCGTCCAGCGAGGACCGACTCGCTGTTCGCGCTGTGCGGGTCGAGCTCGAGCCGGACACCTCGGAAGGTGACTCGTCGAACTCCAAGCCTGATGCGGGTTCGCCGAAGGAGGCGTCCGAGGCGGTGCACCCGCGACTCTCCGAGAAGACGACGCGCCGCTCGCAAGGGTCGGGTGGCAGTGGAGACGCTGGTCGTCACGAGGCGAGGTCCTCGCCTCGGAGCTCACCGCTCGAGAACTCGAAAGGTGAGTTCGACAGGATTCCGTCGCAGATGATGTCCAGCCCCGGAGTGGACCCAGGCTCCAGCTGCGCCAGATCTTGCACTTCGAGGTCGAACTGGAACTGTGCCGGAGAGACGATCAAGGGCAAGGGAATCATCCTGCGGAAGAAGAAGTGGTAGGCGTAACGGCGCGCGAGCTCTACCTCCGCGGCTGACATCCGAGAGTTTCGGGGAAACGAGCTCAGTACGTCCTCGTAGCCCCGCACGGTCGTGACGTCGGTCGAGAAGCCCTTGCCGCGGATCCACGCCTCTCCGGCGACCACGACTGGGATGCCGGCTGCGGCCAGCTCGATACCTGCCTTGGTGTTGTAGATGAGCACTGTGTCGCACAGGTCCATCGCGGCGTAGGTGCTGACCTTGCTCTCCGGCGGGATAACGGCGACATTCGGGGGAAGCGTCGGAAAGGCGGAGCGGATCTCGCTCAACAAGGGCTGCCTCGAGGGCACCAACCCGGTCACTTCTGCGGGATGTACCCGGATGAGCAGTTGTAGGCCAGGTCGGGCCTGGAACCAACGGATGGTGTGCATGACCCACGCCAGCATGTCGGGGAAGGCATTGGCGCCATAGTGCAGCTGAGCGTCCCAGACAACGTTGCTCAGCAGGCCGATGATCGGTTTTCCGGGCTGGAGTCCGGTATTCTTCAGCACCGCTGCACTCGCCTCGACCGGCTCCTTGTTGAAGTGAATCCAGTCACCGACCCCTGACCTGCGTGATGCAAGGTAGGTCTCGAGCTCGCGATCCTGTGTTGTGGTCCAGCCTCGCTCGAGCCAGCGCTGGTTGGGCTCCGCGATCATGGTCTTGTGGTACGTGTCTCCATGACTGAAGATCCACGTCTGCTTTCGGTACGCAGGGTTGCTGTTGACTACCCGCACTCCCATGTCGCGGCAAATGTCGCCGATAATGCCTTGCGGGACGTATATGCCGTGGTGGAAGACAACGACGTCGTACTGCTCCTTGTCGAGCAGCCGCCTTGTGGACAGCGCCGTCAACATCGCGGCCTCAAGATAGTGTCGCAGAATGGCGTCGCCGTACCGCTCGCCGGCCAGGTCACCGCGGCCGTAATACCGCAGCGCGCCTGCCCAGGCGTGCTCTCGCACGGGGACTCCGGCAACGGCCAGGGCCTCGACGTCGGTCTCGCTTCCGAGGTCGGCGGAGAGCACCCGGGCATGCAGCGCGCGGCGGTCGTCGGCGGCGAGCTGATCGCCCAGGTGACGCACTTTCAGGCCCAACGGCGCGTAGGCCTCGCGACCCGATGCCACGCAGGTACCGCACAGCGGACGGGTGCCCACACGGGCCACTCGTCGCGGACTGATCTTCGCCACCTTCGTCAGCTGGCAGGCAGGCAGGTCGGCGTCACACAGCAGGAATTCCACCTGTGCGGCCCGAAGCGTCAGAGCGACCGCCAGTAGGGACTCGAGGACCGTGCCCTGCTGGAAGCCACCGAGGTTGGTGGCCACGAGGACACGGGGCCCGGCTGCCGCGGCGCGCGCTGAGCGCCAGCGCGGGGAGCCACCCAGGAGCTCAAGCCACCGCCGGCCCGTGGTCGCCGGTCCAGGAGGCATCGCCGTGCCGAACGGCCGCCTGAGCACGTGCCGTCCTCTCACCAAATTGAGCATACGACACGGGCCCACGCGGCCCGACCTTCCCGTCGATGCTCGCTGCGCCATCACGGCTAGACTCCTTCGGGACCGACCGGCCGCGCAGCTGGGCCAAGACTGACGTTCATCCGCCGAGCCGACACCATCGAAGCGATCCGGGACCTCATGAGCCGAGAACTCGTCATCGACGGCACACGAATCGCCGACGACACCAACTGCTACGTCATTGCCGAGATTGGACATAATCACCAAGGGGACGTCGAGCACTGCAAGCGGTTGTTCGACGCTGCCCGCATGGCGGGAGCATCTGCGGTCAAGCTGCAGAAGCGCGACAACCGGTCGCTGTTCACCAGAGCCGCGTTCGAGGCCCCCTACAACAGCGAGAACGCCTACGGGCCCACCTATGGGACCCACCGGGAAGCCCTTGAGTTCAGCCGGGACGACTATCTCGAGCTGCAGCAGTACGCGAAAAGCCTGGACATCACCTTCTTCTCCACAGCGTTCGACTTCGCCAGTGCCGACCTGCTTGCTGAGATCGACATGCCCGCGTACAAGATGGCTT
Organism: Nocardioidaceae bacterium; assembly: GCA_013696555.1. Lineage (GTDB taxonomy): Bacteria > Actinomycetota > Actinomycetes > Propionibacteriales > Nocardioidaceae > JACCYJ01. The sequence continues at coordinate 3,975 of JACCYJ010000135.1, forward strand.
CCGGCGACCTCCGCAGCATCCCGCTGCTACAGCATGTGGCACGCATCGGCAAACCCATGATCATGAGTACTGGCGCGTCGACGATCGAGGACGTGCAGCGTGCCTACGACGCAGTGATGCCGATCAACCAGCAGATCGCATTTCTGCAATGTACGGCTGCCTACCCGCCGGAGTACGGCCAGCTCGACCTCAGGGTGATCGAGACGTACAGGGAACGGTTCCCCGATGTCGTCGTCGGTTTCTCCGGACATGACAGCGGCATCGCAATGTCGGCAGTCGCCTACACCCTCGGCGCCCGGATCATCGAAAAGCACTTCACACTCAATCGTGCCCTTCGGGGTACCGACCACGCCTTCTCGCTCGAACCTGATGGGTTGCGCAAGCTTGTGCGCGACCTGAGCAGGGCGACCCTGGCCCTCGGGGACGGGAGCAAGCACTTCTTCGAGAGCGAGATCGAGCCCTCGAAGAAGATGGGAAAGAAGCTGTTAGCGGCCCACGATCTGCCAGCGGGGCGCGTACTTCAGCCCGGTGACGTGGCGATGAAGTCCCCCGGTGACGGGATCTCCCCCTACCACTTGGGCGACGTCCTCGGAAAGGCACTTGTGACGTCGCTTGCTATGGACGAGGCACTGAGCTGGGACATCCTCTCCGACCGGCAGCGGGCGTGACGCGCGCTTCACTGGACGGTTCCCGTGCCGTTGTCACCGGGTCGGCCGGCAAGCTCGGACCGGTGTGGGTGGGTGCGCTCCTAGCTGCTGGCGCCGACGTCACCGCGCTGGTGCTCGAGGACACCCAGGACGACGTAGGCCTGGCGAAGCTCGCGGATCAGTACGGCAGCTCGCTCGATATTCTTGTCGCCGACGTGTCGTCCAGGGCGGACCTCGAGGCAGCGCTTGTCCACATGGAGCGCAAGGGAGGGCCACCCGCCGTCCTTGTCAACAACGCCGGCATCGACCAGCCGCCGGTGCCCGGTGCCGGCGAGCTGCTGGAGCACATCTCGGCGACCACCTTCCTGCGCATTGTCGAGGTCAATACGGTTGGCGCTTTCCAGGCGATGCAGGTCGTCGGGGCCGCAATGGCGCGCGCAGGCCACGGGAGCATCGTCAACGTCGGTTCCATCTACGCGACGGTCTCGCCGGACATGCGCATGTACGACCATCTCCAGACAGACCCCCCGTTCCTCAAGCCGCCGGCCTATGGCGCCTCCAAGGCTGGCCTTCTGAACCTCAGCCGCTACTTCGCGACCCATCTTGCGCCGCACGGTGTCCGCGTCAACAGCCTGAGTCCCGGCGGAGTGATGGGCACGCAGGATGAGCAGTTCTTGTCCAAGTTCTCGGCTCGAGTGCCCCTCGGCCGCCTGGCCCGACCGGACGAGTTGGTCGGTCCCCTTCTGTTCCTCGCGTCGGACGACTCTTCCTACGTGACCGGCATCGACCTGAAGGTGGACGGTGGATTCACTGCTTGGTGACCGACAGTCCGAAACGTCAACGCCGGAGGGCCTGCCAGACGCACCCAACGTCATCGACGGACACCGGCTCGCAGGTGCCGCCGGCGTCGATGTCCGCTACTCACCCGCGGACGGGCGCCGCATAGGCACGTTCGCCCTCTCCGATTCGGTTGACGTCCAGGCTGCTGTCACCGTCGCACGAAGGGATTTTCCGGCGTGGGCTTCGCGCACCGCTGTCGACCGCGGCAACGTGCTCCGACGACTGGCGCAGCTGCTCGACGAGCACGCCGACGAACTGGTCGACCTCGTGGGGATGGAGACTGGCAAACCTCGCCGCGACCGGCTCGGCGAGCTCGGGGCCGCCGTCGAGATGGGCTACTTCATCGCTGGGGAGGGGCGCCGCTTCTACGGTCGCACGATGACCAGCGCGGTGCCGCACAAGTCGGTGTCGTTGCATCGCGTGCCGATCGGTGTCGCGGGCCTCATCGTGGCTGCCAACACTCCGCTTCCCAACTACGCGTGGAAGGTCTTCCCGGCACTCCTCTGTGGCAATGCCGCGGTTCTCAAGCCCTCCGAGAACACCCCTCTGAGTGCTACCCGTTTCGTGGAGCTTGCGCACGAAGCGGGGGTGCCCGCCGGAGTGCTTGGCCTACTCCAGGGACATGGAGACGTTGCCGGGTCTGCGCTCGCCGGCGGCGAGATCGACCTGCTGAGTTTCACCGGTTCCGCCGCAGTGGGCCGCCAGATCGCCGCATCCACCGGAGCGCGACTGGTCAAGACCTGCCTGGAGCTCGGCGGGAAGAATCCCCTCGTCGTCTGCGACGACGCCGACCTCGAACGAGCCGCTGATGCTGCAAGCCTCTCAGCTTTCAGCAACGCAGGGCAGCGTTGTGCCGCGGGTAGCCGGCTGATCGTCATGGACGCGGTGTATGAGCAATTCTGCGAGCTGTTGCTAGCGCGGGTGGAAAGACTGAACGTAGGCAGCGGACCGGATGACGACCTGGGCCCCGTGGTCAGTGAACGCCAACTCGGGCACATGCTCGACGCCATCGACCAGGCCCGGAGCGCGGGAGTGACCGTCCTCACCGGTGGCTCCCGGCTCACCGGGACGGGCTACGCGGGAGGGTGTTACCTCGCCCCCACGTTGCTGGAGCAACCGCCGAGGGACTCAGTTGTCGCCCGCGACGAGCTCTTCGGGCCCATCAGCGCCCTCTACCGGGTCTCCTCCTTCTCCGAAGCCGTCGATGAGGCCAACAACACTGCCTACGGCCTCACCGGCGC
>JACCYJ010000091.1 GCA_013696555.1 Nocardioidaceae bacterium
GCACCAACCAGCAGCAACGTTTTCGCGAGGGTCGGGCGCCGACCGTAGAGCTCGAGTGCGAGCGCCGATCCCCATGAATGACCGAGCACATGTACGTCGGCGACCCCGATGGCGTCGAGGAACCCACCGAGGCAATCAGCGTACTGCGGCAAACGCCAGGTCTCCGGCGGGTCGGAGGACTGACCGCAACCCGGTGCATCCCAGGCGACGACCGTGAACTCGTCCGCGAGCCGTTCCATCGACCCGCGCCACACCCGACTGTCACTGACCGCGCCGTGCAGCAGGACGAGCGCTGGTCCGTCGCCTTCCCGGCGGTATGCGATTCGCTGTTGCCCGACCTGAAGCGTGGCCACTTTGTCAGCCATGCGGACCTCCATACCGGCGTTCAGGCCATCGTTCGTCGCCATGCGGTTGCCGACACGCCGTTGTGATCAGCCTGATCGCGCTCAACGACGACTGCGCTGGCGCGAGCGGCCGCTAGCGGGTGATCACCACTTCGTCCGCGCGTACGAACGCCATTCGGTGCCCGAACCAAATCTGGTAGTAGCGGTCGAGCCCACGCACCACCGTGTGATCGCCTGGCAGTGAGTAGTCGAAGGTCTGGGCGTAGTAGTAGTCCGTCGGCACCGCTGAGTCGGCCAACGAGTACGCCTGCCCGCCCTTGAGCGTGTACTGCAACGGCGTGACCGTTTGGTACGGGATCTCAGCCGGGTACGCCGACTCCTCCGGATACGCCCGACCGTAGATGGCAGCGGGGGCCTGACCGGGGGCGGCACGAACCTTCAGGCCGGCCGTGCGAACCAGCACCGGATCGCCAGCGGGGGTGCGGTTGCGCAACCAAGCGACCCTCCCCAGCCACCAGACCCTCACCCAGCTGCCCCGACGCTCGGCCACCACGAACTCGTGCCCAGCGACCGCACGGGCACCAATGTCGGCGACCTCCGTTGTGGATGGGCTGCCATCAGGGTGCAGACCGACATCGGTCACCAGCGGCGCCCGCCAACTCGGCCGCTGGCGCAGGTAGACGAAGTTGGTGCCCTGCGTGGCGCACGGCTGCCCCGCCGTCTCGCACCCGGTCACCTTCTGCCGGTTGCCGCCGAAGCCAGGTCGCACGGTCACCACGTCGCCGGCGCGGATGCGCCCGTTCAGCGCCCCGTCCGCACCGATCGGCGACCGGATCAGGTTCATGTAGCGCTCCCAGTTCCAGTACGGTCCCGGATCCCAGTGCATCCCGGCCACGTACTCCGGGGTGATGCCCGGCACCTGGTCATGCCCGATGATGTGAGCGCGGTCGCGCGGGATGTCGTACCTCGCGGTCAGGTAGCGCACCAGCGAGGCTGAGGTGCGGTACATCGCCTCCGTGTACCAGCTGGCCCCTTCAGCGGCGAAACCCTCGTGCTCAAGGCCGATGGAGTGCATGTTCAGGTACCAGTTGCCCGCGTGCCAGGCGACGTCGTCCAACGGGACGTGCTGCGCGATTTGACCGTCACGGGAGCGCAGCGTGTACTGCCAGGACACGTACGTCGGGTCCGTCACCAGGTCCAGCGTCCCCTGGAACGACGTCTCGGTGTCGTGAATGATGATGTAGTCGATCGAGATGTCGTTGGGTCGGTCAGCGAGGTCGTGATTGCCGTAGGCATACGGGTCCGGCTCGCCGTACCACTCGTACGGGGCGGGGATCCACCAGCAGCCGAGCGCCACCGGGCAGTCGACGTTGATGTTCTGCTGCGACCCGGTCGATGACGGTGCCGTTGACCGGGTCGGCGTCGCGCGAGGACGGGCGGCGAGTCGTACCCGGCCGTCGTCAGTACGGGCCGCAGCGCCACTGCGCAGCACCGAGTAGACCTGGCGCACGAACCGACCGGCGGTGGCAGGATCGCCCGAGCCGGAGTAGCGGGCAACCGCCGCCGACCAGCCGCCGAGTCGAGCATCGGATCGGCCACCGACCGACTTGTGGAAGTACGCGAGCACGGCGGCACCGCCGCAGATGTTGGCGGTAGGGTCGGTGCGCAGCCTGGCACCGCTCAGCCCGGTCAGCTTCGACGCCAGCCGGAGCGTCTTGGCGGACAACAGCGGCTGCCTGATCACGCCGTCGCCCCGTCCGGTGGCGTTGAGGTCGATGGGCAAGTCGGTGAGGTGCATCGGTCCGTACCCGCCGGACGTGCTGGGTGCGCCGGCATGGTCACGCCAACGAGACTCCAAATAGGACACCGCAAGCAACACCGACCGTGGGACACCGCTGGCCCGACTTGCGGCGGCGAATTCGCCCTGCCGGCTAGCAGCTGCGGCGCAACGAACGAGACCAGAAGCTGCCTCGCTGGTGGCTGCGGACCCAGGCGTACTCACTGCCATCGAGCACACGAGACCCAGACCTGCTGTGGAAGCTGCCAAGCGCGGGATGGACACGGACATGGGCGCTCCTCACCGAGGGATGTCCGCATCGTGCTCCTGCTCACGACCTATTGTCGAGTGGTGGAGCTCCTGCCTGCGGTCTTCAGCAGCGGATGGGCCAGCGGCGTCAACGCCTATCTGGTCGTGCTGGCGCTGGGTTTTTGGGGGCGCGCCACTGGGGCCGACGCCGTCCCCGACGCGCTGATGCGCACCGACGTTCTGGTGGCCGCAGGTGCCATGTTCGCCATCGAGTTCGTCACCGACAAGATCCCCTACGTCGACTCGCTGTGGGACACCGTCTCCACGGCGATCAGGCCGACGGTCGGCGCGATCATCGGGCTACTCCTCGCCGGCGACGCGTCCTCGGTCGAGCAGGCGACGATGGCGACCGTAGGGGGCGGGAGTGCGCTGGCTTCGCACCTGGTCAAGGCCGGCATCAGGTTGGCTGTGAACGGATCGCCGGAGCCGGTCAGCAACGTCTCGGTGAGTCTCGGTGAGGACGTCACCGTGGCCGGTGTCGTGACGCTGGTGGTCTTCCATCCGTGGTGGGCACTCGGGATCTCCGCGACCCTGTTGGTTCTCGGGATCGTCATCGTGGTGCTGCTGCTGCGCTGGGTCCGCCAGGGTTGGCGCCGCCGGAACGAGCGTCGGCTGTCCGGAAGCGCCGCCGGCTGACGGATCTGGAGGCGTCCCAGCTCGGCAGCTACCTGTCACTGTCAAATCCGGTCGGGACCTGCTCTGACAGTGACAACTCCACCTCAGTCCCTGGCCGCGGCCACCAGTCGCTCAAACAGTCGTGCGTCGGATCCGACCTCCGGATGCCACTGCACCCCGACCCGCCACCGGGCGTCGGGCGCCTCCATCGCTTCAAGGGTGCCGTCGGACGCCCAGGCGATGGCGTTGTAGCCGGGATGTGTCGCCACCCCCTGGTGGTGGTAGCAACACGCATCGACTCGCTCCCCCAGCACCGACGCCAGTCGGCTGTCGGACGCGATGCGGATGGCGGTCTGGCCGTACGACGCCGGTCCCGGTGAGTGATCGGTCGAGCCGATCTTGTCGGGCAGGTGCTGCACCAACGCCCCGCCGGCAGCGACTGCCATCACCTGCATGCCGCGGCACACCCCGAACAGCGGCAGGTCGAGCTGGACAGCCCGCTGCACCAGGGCCAGCTCGCTGGCATCGCGCTCGGGTCGTGGCGCCTGGACGGTCGGGGCGGGCTGCTGGCCGTACCGCGACGGCTCGACGTCGACCCCGCCGGCAAGCAGCAACCCGTCGAGTCGTTCGAGAACGACTGCCGCTTCCGCCTCGGTAGGCTCCGACATGGGGGGTATGAGGACGGCGATCCCGCCCGCCTGCTGGATCTGGCGCACGTACCGATGCGGCACCAGCGCGGCCGGGATGTTGCGCCAGACCACCCACGACGCTGGTTCGACGTACGAGGTGATCCCGATCAGGGGGCGTGAGGTGGACACCGGCGACTACAGCGGCGTCACGTAGGCGGCGCTGATTCCGCCGTCGACGAGGAAAGTCGACGCGGTGATGAAGCTCGACTCGTCACTAGCGAGGAACAGCGCCGCATCGGCGATCTCCTCGGCCCTCGCGAATCGACCCATCGGCACGTGGACGAGGCGCCGGGCGGCCCGTTCGGGATCGGTCGCGAAGAGCTCCCGCAGCATCGGGGTGTCCACCGGTCCTGGGCACAGCGCGTTGACCCGGACCCCCTCCCGGGCGAACTGCACGCCGAGCTCTCGGCTCATCGCCAGGACGCCACCCTTGCTCGCGGTGTACGAGATCTGCGATGTGGCGGCGCCTATGACGGCGACGAACGAGGCGGTGTTGATGATCGAACCCCGGCCCTGCTCGCGCATGTACGGCAGCACCGCCTTGCAGCACAGGTAAACGCTGGTGAGGTTGACGTCCTGCACCCGCCGCCACGCCGCCAACCCGGTATCGAGGATCGAGTCGTCGTCGGGCGGTGAGATGCCGGCGTTGTTGAACGCCACGTCGACGCTGCCGAACTCCCGCTGCGCGGTCGCGAACAGCTCTGCGACCTCGTCGGCGTCGGTGACATCGCAATGCACGAAGGCGCCGCCCACCTCGGTAGCAAGGTCCTTGCCCTGGGCGTCGTCGAGATCGCCGATCACGACCCGGGCGCCTTCGGTGGCGAACCGACGTACGGTCGCCAACCCGATGCCACTGCAGCCACCGGTGATCACGGCCGTACGCCCCTCGAGGCGACCTGCTGCCATGACGTCAGCCCTCCGTGCTGATGAAGACGTTCTTGACCTCGGTGAACGGGTCCAACGCGTCCGGACCCAGCTCGCGACCGAAACCGGACTGCTTGTACCCGCCGAACGGCGTCGAATAACGGACCGAGGAGTGGGAGTTGACGCTCAGGTTGCCCGCCTCCACGGCTCTCGACACCCGCAGCGCCCGGCCGATGTCACGGGTCCAGATCGAGCCGGACAGACCGTACTCGCTGTCGTTGGCCTTGGCCACCGCATCGGCCTCGTCGTCGAACGGGAGCACCGCGACGACCGGTCCGAAGACCTCCTCGCGCCAGACCCGGTCGTCGGCACCGCTGGGCAGCACGACCGTCGGCGGGTACCAGTAGCCGCGACCCTGCGGTGAATCCCCGCGGAACGCCACGTCCGCGCCGTCACCTTCGACGTACGAGCTGACCCGCTCCCGCTGTTGAGCGCTGATGAGCGGACCCATCTCGGCGTCCGCCTCCGACGGCGGGCCGACCTTGACACGGCGGACCGCGGGCTCGAACAGCTCGAGGAACCGGTCGTACACGCTGCGCTCGACCAGGATGCGGCTGCGGGCACAACAGTCCTGGCCGGCATTGTCGAAGACACCGTACGGCGCTGTCGCAGCGGCCTGTTCGAGGTCGGCGTCGGCGAACACGACGTTGGCGCTCTTGCCGCCTAGCTCGAGGGTTAGCCGCTTCACCTGGTCGGCTGCGCCGGCCATGATCTGCTTGCCGACCTCGGTGGAGCCGGTGAAGCAGATCTTCCGGACGTCGGGATGGGTGACGAAGCGTGCCCCGATCACCGACCCCTTACCGGGGAGCACGGTGAGCACTCCCTCGGGCAGTCCGGCCGCCAAGGCGAGCTCACCTAGCCGGATGGCGGTCAGCGGCGTCAGCTCCGCCGGCTTGAGCACCACCGTGTTTCCGGCGGCCAACGCGGGCGCGAACCCCCAACCTGCAATGGGCATCGGGAAGTTCCACGGGACGATCACCCCGACGACCCCGAGTGCCTCCTTGAACGTCAGGTCGACGCCATCGGACACCGGGATCTGACGCCCGAACAACCGCTCGGGAGCTCCGGCGTAGTAGTGCAGGACGTCCCGAACGTTGCCCGCTTCCCAGCGTGCGTTGGTGATCGTGTGTCCGGAGTTGCGCACCTCGAGAGCGGCCAACTCGTCGATCGCCTCGTCAACGGCATCGGCGAAGCGACGCAGCAGGCGGGCACGGTCGGCCGGGGCGACTCCGCGCCAGGAGTCGAACGCCCGTCGCGCCGTGGCGATGGCAGCGTCGGTCCCCTCCGCCGACGTACCCGCAACCTCGGTCACGACCTCCTCGGTGGCCGGGTCGAGAATCGTGTGCATTGTCGACGAGCGTTCGACCGTGTACGTCACAGCCGCTCGAACCCGCGTATCCGCTCCCAGTCGGTCACCGCCGCGTTGAAAGCAGCCAGCTCGACGTCGGCGGCGTTGACGTAGTGGTCGACCACCTCGTCGCCGAAGACCTTACGGGCCACCGTTGAGTTGGCGAACAGCTCGCGTGCCTGGGTCAGGGTTCGCGGCACGTGGGCTTTGTCGGAGTTGTACGCGTTGCCCTCGAAGGCCGGCTCGAGATCCAGCTCGTTCTCGATGCCGTACAAGCCGCCGGCGAGCATCCCCGCCAGCGCCAGGTAGGGGTTGATATCGCCGCCGGGGACGCGGTTCTCCACGCGCAGTGCGGGGCCGTGACCGACGACGCGAAGCGCACAGGTGCGGTTGTCGTGGCCCCAGGCGATCGCGGTGGGTGCGAACGAACCGAGCGCGAAGCGCTTGTAGGAGTTGACGTTCGGTGCGTACAGCAAGGTCATGTCGGCCAGCGTGGCCTGGATGCCGGCGACGAAGTGCTCGAACAGCGGCGTCGGCCCGTTGCCCTCGTCGAACGCCATACTGCCGTCGGTCCCGCGCAGGCTCATGTGGATGTGACAGGAGTTGCCCGCAAGCTCGTTGTACTTGGCCATGAAGGTCAGGGCCTTGCCGTGCAGCGAGGCGATCTCCTTGGCGCCGTGCTTGTAGACGGCATGCGCGTCGGCGTTCGCAACCGCCTCCGAGAACCGGAACGCGATCTCGTGCTGGCCCAGGTTGCACTCCCCCTTTGCCGACTCGACGATCAGGCCCGCGCCGTACATGCCGTTGCGGATGTCACGCAGCAGTGGCTCGACGCGGCTGGTGCCCAGCAGTGAGTAGTCGATGTTGTACTGGTTGCTCGGTGTGAGACCGGTGTATCCAGCGTCCCAGGCCTCTTCATACGTGTCCTCGAAGACGCAGAACTCCAGCTCCGTCCCGGCCATGGCGACCAGCCCGCGTTCGCGGGCCCGCTCCACCTGGGCCTTCAGCACCTGGCGGGGGGATTGCGCCACCACGCTGTGCTCGTCGTCCAGCCAGGCCAAGTCGCACTGCACCATCACGGTGGCAGGCAGCCAGGGGATCGTCCGCATCGTGTCAATGTCTAGGACGAACTCCATGTCGCCGTATCCGCGCTCCCACGACGAGATCGCGTAGCCCGACACAGTGTTCATGTCGACGTCAACAGCGAGCAGATAGTTGCAACCTTCGGTGCCGTGCTCGGCCACCACGTCGAGGAAGAACGGCGCGTGGATCCGTTTGCCCTGGAGCCGACCCTGCATATCGGTAAAGGCGACGACCACGGTGTCGACCTCACCGCTCTCCACCTGGCTCCGGAGTCGTTCGAGCGGCAGGGGGAACTCCGGGCGCGTCATGGGCTATGAGTCTAGACCTGACCTTCGCTGTCCAATAGCATCCAGCACGTCGAGGAGGTGGTGGTGGGTCTGGACGCGCTCTTCGACACCCTCGACTGCCTGCGGGACCAACCGCGTGAGGTCGTGGCGCTCGACGGTGGGCTGACCAACCGCAACTACCGCGTGACTACACCTGAACGGGATGTCGTCGTAAGGGTGTCCCACAAGGACGACTCCCTGCTCGCGATCGACCGGTCCGCCGAGCACGCCAACTCCCGCGCGGCCGCAGCGTCCGGTGCGGCGCCAGCGGTGCTGGAGTACTCGCCGGAGCACTCGCTGCTCGTGGTTGCGTACGTCTCTGGACGTACCTTCGATGCCGATGACATGCGGGACCCGGGCAACCTGCCACGCGTGTCCGCCGTCTGTCGGCAATTGCACGCGGGACCGCGGTTCGTCACCGACTTCGACATGTTCGAGGTGCAGCGCCGGTACCTCGACACCGTGCTGGAGCACGGCTTCAAGCTGCCCGACGGCTACCTGGACCTGGGTCCAACGGTCGACCGCATCCGGGTCGCGCTCGCCGCCGATGAGGTGGCGACGGTGCCGTGCAACAACGACCTGCTTGCGGCCAACGTCATCGACGACGGCACCCGGCTGTGGCTGATCGACTACGAGTACGCCGGTAACAACGATCCCTGCTTCGAGCTCGGCAACCTGGCCAGCGAGTCGAACCTATCCGTGGCCGAGCTGACCGCGCTCGTCTCGGCGTACTTCGACGCTGAACGGCCGGCGAAGATAGCGCGTACCCGGTTGCTGGGGGCGATGGCGCAGTACGGCTGGATGTTGTGGGCCAGCATCCAGGCCGCCACCAGCGGCATCGAGTTTGACTTCTGGTCCTGGGGGATGGAGAAGTACGACCGCGCCGTCGAGACCCTCGCCGGCGACGAGCTGGACGCACTGCTGTCCGCGGCGCAGCGCCCGGACTAACCACTGGAGGAGTCGAATGTCTCAGACGACGCCGATGAACGAGGACGAACGCCGCCTCGCCGAGCTGGGCTACAAGCAGGACCTTAACCGCAGTTGGTCGGGCTTCTCCAACTTCGCGATCTCGTTCTCGATCATCTCCATTCTCGCCGGCTGCTTTACGACGTTCTTTCAGGCGTGGAACAACGGCGGTCCGGTGGCGGTCTCCTGGGGATGGCCGATCATCTCCGTGTTCATCCTGATCATTGGCCTGTGCATGTCCGAGCTTGTCTCGGCCTACCCCACCTCCGGTGGCATCTACTGGTGGGCCAGCAAGCTCGGCAGCCCCAAGGCCGGCTACTACACCGGCTGGCTCAACCTCATTGGCCTGCTCGCCATCGTGGCGTCCGTCTCCTACGGCTGCGCGTACTTCTTCGACCTCGCGTTCTCGTTCTTCAGCGACGATTGGGCGGCGGGTTACTCGCTGCAGCGCGTCTTCATCGAGTTCCTCATCGTCTTGGTGCTGATCTCTGCCCTGAACATCTTCAGCAGCCACCTCCTCGCGATCATCAACAACATCTCCGTGTGGTGGCACGTCGCCGGCGCGACATTGGTCGTCCTCATCCTGATTCTCGTTCCGGACAACCACCAGAGCATGTCGTTCGTCTTTACCGAGCGCGTCAACAACACCGGCGGGCTGTTTGGCGGCGAGAACACCGGGTTCGGCTTCTGGTTCTACGTCATCCCGCTCGGGTTCTTGCTCACGCAATACACGATCACCGGATACGACGCCTCGGCGCACCTCTCCGAAGAGACCCACGGCGCGGCAGACAGTGCGGCCAAGGGTATCTGGCGGTCCATCTTCTACTCAGCCATTGGTGGCTGGATACTCCTGCTCGCATTCCTCTTCGCGGTGCAGGACCCTGATGGCGTCTCCGCCGGCGGCGGTGCCGTCTCAGTCATCTTCGACCAGGCACTCGGCTCGAACTGGGGTGGTCTGGTCCTGCTCATCGCAGCCAGCGGTCAGTTCTACTGCTCGACGGCGTGTTTGACCTCGACCACGCGCATGCTGTTCGCGTTCAGCCGGGACGGAGCAGTCCCCGGAGCTCGGTACTGGTCAAAGCTCAACTCAAACCGAGTGCCCGTCTACGCCGTGCTCCTCGCGGCACTGGTCGCCGCCATCCTCACGCTACCGGCGCTCATCGAGATCAACATTGGCTCCGCGGAAGAGCCCATCATCGTCAACTACGCCTTCGCTGCCGTGGTCTCCATCGGCGTCATCGGCCTCTACCTGGCGTTTGCCATTCCCATCTGGCTCCGGTGGCGGGCGGGGACTTCGTTCCGTCAAGGGTCGTGGAACCTCGGATCCAAGTGGCGATGGATGGCACCGATCGCGGTGGCCGAGATCGCCATCACCTCCGTCTACTTCATCCTGCCGTTCACGCCCGCCGGTGCTCCGGGCTTCCTGCGCGACATACTGGGCGCTCCGGGCACCGACGAGGTCCCGTTCTCCTGGAAGTTCGTCAACTACACCCCGATTGTCACTGGGAGCGCGCTTCTCCTGCTGTGGCTGGGCTGGCACTTGTCGGCGAAGAAGTGGTTCACCGGTCCCAAGTCCAACATCGACCCCGAAGTCGTCAAGGCCTTCGACGAGCGATGAGCCGTGCTCGAGCGGTTGTTGGCCGGTGCACCGTCGCTCGACCGTGACGGCGGAGCACCGGCGCACGCGCAGATCGAGCACTGGCTGACGTACCTGATCGAGCGCCGGGAGCTGGTGCCCGGTGACAAGCTCCCACGGGAGGCGGATCTGGCTGCCGGGTTGGGGATCAGCCGGATGACGTTGCGGCAGGCCCTCGGCCGGCTGGAGTCCCGAGGGGTCGTCGAGCGGATGCCTGGCCGCTACGGCGGGACCTTCGTCGTCGAGCCCAAGATCGAATGCGACATCACCGGGCTCGCTGGGTTCACCGAGCAGTTGCGGCGGGGGCAGGTGAGGGCCTTCGCGCGGGTAGTGAGCGCTCGCGAGCTGCCAGCTTCGCGGGAGGTCGCGCGGGCGCTCCGGCTGGCGCCGGAGGCACCGGCCTACGAGGTGGTCCGTGTCCGGTCTGCCCGGCGGTCCCCCTTGGCCCTCGAGCGGTCGTACTTCCCGGCCGAGCAGTTCCCCGGGCTGCTCGGCCACCGGCTGACCGGTTCGCTCTACACGTTGCTGCGGCGCGAGTACAACTCGGCGCCACATACGGCGCGGGAGTTCCTCGAGCCGGTGAAGGCGAGCCAGGCCGAGTCGGCGCTGCTTCGGGTGGATCCTGCGACACCGCTCATGCTCATCGAGCGGACCGCTTACAGCTCTTCGGGGATCCCGGTGGAGTTCGCCCGTGACCTGTTCCGGCCTGACCGCATCCGGATCACGGTGCGTACCAGCGCCGGCGGCCACGCCTGAGCGGGGCCTTGGGCGCCCCTCCACCGCCCATCGTTCGGCGCGTTGCGGCGGCATCCGTCGGCGTGTCGTCAACCGGAGTCCGCCGATCGACGGGGAGGGGGCGATGGCGGGGCGGATCGCGGGGCGGTGTCGGGGGCGGTGACAACGGTGGCACCGACCCAGCTGCCGAACAGGTCGACCTCGACCCGGATGCCAGGCTCGTCGCAGCCGCACGGCAGGTAGGAGTACGCCAGAGACTTCTCGACCGTGTAGCCGTACCCCCCAGAGGTGACACGCCCCACGATCCGACCGTCGACACGTACCGGCTCGAGGCCGAGCACGACCTGATGGGGGTCGTCGAGCACCAGGCATCGCAGCATGCGTTTCGTACCCTCATCCCGAGCCCGGCGTAGCGCCTCGACCCCGAGGAAACCGCCCGGCTTGTCGAGCTTGACGCAGAAGCCAAGTCCGGCTTCATATGGGTTGGTCTCCGGGCCGATGTCGGAACCCCATACCCGGTAGGACTTCTCGAGCCGAAGGCTGTCGATCGCGCGATACCCACACGGAATCAGACCGTGGTTCTCACCAGCGTTCATAAGACTTCGCCAGAGGGACAGGCCGAACTCGGTCGACGCGTACAGTTCCCAGCCGAGCTCACCGACGAATGTGACTCGCTGGGCGCGTACCGGGACCGACCCGATCGTCATCTGACGCGAGGTCATGAACGGGAACGCCTCGTCGGACAGGTCCGTTGCGGTCAATCGACTGAGCACGTCGGGGGCACGGGGCCCCCAGAGCGCGAAGCAGACGGACGAGCCGGTGACGTCGTCGATGGTGACGTCCACACCACGGGCCTGGGCCTGTGATCGCAGCCAGCCGAGGTCGTGGCTGCCGAAGGCGGTTCCCGTGACGACCAAGAACTCCGCTTCGGCCACGCGGGTCACCGTGAAGTCACACTCGATGCCACCGCGCGAGTTCAGGGCCTGGGTGTAGGTGACGGAGCCGACCGCACGAGCCACCCGGTTGTCACTCACCCAGTCGAGGAACGCCGCGGCAGCCGTCCCTGCTACCCGGATCTTGGCGAACGAGGTCTGGTCGAACAACCCGGCACGACTCCGGGTGGCAGCGTGCTCAGCGCCGATCGCCGGTGACCAGTGCCACCCGGCCCATCCGTCCGGGCGCAGCTCGACATCGCCCGCGTCGGCATTGGACTCGTAGTAGTTGACGCGCTCCCAGCCCGCTTTTTCGCCGAAGCTGGCTCGATGGTCACGGTGCCAGCCGTAGACCGGGCTGAGCCGAAGCGGTCGGCCGGCATCGCGTTCCTCATGCGGGTAAGCGATGTCGTAGTACTTCTGGTACATCTCCACCGATCGCGCCAGGGTGTACGTCGGCGATCGGTAAGCCGAGCCGAAGCGGCGAACGTCCATGTGCCACACGTCCATGCTCGCCTCGCCGGCGACGACCCACGCTGCGATGACCTGTCCGATGCCCCCGGCACCGGCGATCCCATGCGCGCAAAAACCTGCGGCCACGAACAGTCCCGCGACCTCCGTCTCGCCCAGGCAGAACTCGTTGTCGGGAGTGAAGGCTTCGGGGCCGTTGATGAGTTGGCGTAACCCGACCTGCGCCATCAAGGGCACTCGCCGGGTGGCGTTCTCGGCGAGCTGCTCGAACCGGTCCCAGTCCGGAGGCAGCAGCCGCCCGTTGAAGTCGGCGGGAATGTCGTCGTACCGCAGCGCATCGACTGACCACGGCGCCGGGTTGCGCTCGTACCCACCCATCACGAGCCCCTGCACCTCGGGGCGCCAATAGACCAACAGGTCCGGGTCGCGCAACGTCGGCAGCGCGTCGGCGGCAGCGTCGCGAAACGCTTCGGTGACGACGTACTGGTGGCTCATCGGGACGACCGGGACTCGTACGCCCGCCATCCGGGCCACCTCAGCGGCAAACATGCCACCGCAGTTGATGACGACCTCGCACTCCACATGACCGGAATCGGTACGTACGCCGGTGACGCGCCCGTCGACGACGTCGATGCCGAGCACGCGAGTCTTGGTGTGGATGTCGACACCGGCTGCCCGGGCTCCCGCCGCCAAGGAGAGGCACAGCTGCGCCGGGTCGGCGTAACCGTCGGACTCCAGGTACGCAGCACCGACGACACCGTCGGTGTCGATGAGCGGAAATTTGCGCTGCGCCTCCTCGACGGAGATCTCGTGCAGCGGCAGGTCGAACGTCCTGGCCCAGCTGATCTGGCGGCGGATCTCCCCCAGCCGCTCCGCCGACGAGGCAAGCTTGATGCCGCCCGCCTCGACCCAGCCGGGAGGGTGGTCGGTTTCCTCGAGCCGGCGGTAGAGCGCCACCGAATGCATGTTCATGCGAGTCAGCGTGGGATCGGCCCGGAGCTGACCCA
This sequence comes from Nocardioidaceae bacterium, assembly GCA_013696555.1. Taxonomy (GTDB): domain Bacteria; phylum Actinomycetota; class Actinomycetes; order Propionibacteriales; family Nocardioidaceae; genus JACCYJ01. The sequence continues at coordinate 13,163 of JACCYJ010000091.1, forward strand.
CCAGGCCGGCTGAGTGGAACGTCGAGCCGCTGGTCAGCTCGTCCCGTTCGAGCAGGACCACATCGGTCTCGCCGAGCTCGGCGAGATGGAACGCCACGCTGGCGCCACCCACTCCGCCACCGATGATGACCACGCGTGCCCGTGCCGGCAGGCCCGTAGGTCGGGCACTCCCGGCGGTGGTCGCCACCGCAGCAGACTAGGTGCTTGCCTTCATATGGGTCTAGACCGTTGTCGATCGGTTAGCCGCCGAGGCGCTGCCACTCCTCGCGAAGGCCCTGAACGATCGAGGTGAAGTACGCCGGGTCGTCGGTCGAGTCGTCCTCGACTCCGCAAGCGGCGACGACGAATCCCAAGCTGGCAAGGCCGCTGCCCCACACCGCAATGAGCAGGGAATCAACGTCGGAAAAACCACCGATCGTCAACCAGCCGGCCGACGTGATGAATACTGCGCCACACACGCAGGCGATCGCTGCGTACAGCGTGCGCCTGACCCGTTGCCGCGTGCTCATGCAGTCAGGATGGCAGCGGGGCATCGAAGATGACGCGTCGTCGCGCCGTGTCGTATCGAAATCACCCGTTCAGTCGATGCTCGCATCCGGCATATGGGGCTTGCATCGATGGCGGCTACCCAGCCGGGGGTTGGCACCAGCGTGCCTGAGGCGGTTTCGGCGCGAGGTCGTGGGTGTGCTTCCAATGGCTCAGGGTCACTTCCAGTGGGTTCGACCCCATTGGAAGTGACCCCATCCCACGTGAACGTGGGAACGAAGTGACGGCTGGTCAGCCAGTGGGGACGCGGAGGTTCTGGAAGATCTCGCGCGTCGCCGTCGACCGGTTGAGCGTGTAGAAGTGCAGCCCGGGGGCGCCGCCGTCGAGGAGCCGGTCGCACAGCTCCGATGCAATCTCGATGCCGGCGGCTCGTACCGCTGCGGCGTCGTCGCCCACCCGGGCGACTCGGTCCACAACGGTTCGAGGGAGCGGCCTGCCGGAAAGCGCCGCGAAGCGGGAGACCTGCGAGAGGTTCGTGATCGGCATGATGCCGGGAATTACCGGGATGTCTGCACCGAAGCTCGCTGCCCGCTCTACCAGGGCGAAGTAGTCGGCGGCGTCGAAGAACATCTGCGTGACCGCGAACTCCGCGCCTGCCCGCGCCTTGGCTGCGAGCACACGGGCATCGGCGTCGGGGTCCGCCGCTTCCGGATGGATCTGCGGAAACGCTGCGACGCCGACGCTGAAGTCGCCGAGACTGCGCACCATCTCCACCAGCTCGACCGCGTAGTCC
>JACCYJ010000216.1 GCA_013696555.1 Nocardioidaceae bacterium
GTCAGGCGAGCCGTGAAGTGACCACCGAGGGTGCCGCATCGGCTTGGGGTGCGCCCGCGATCGTGTTGCGCTGCGGCGTCACGGACGCGGTTGGCCTCGACGCCACCTCCCGCTGCGAGGTCGTCGACGGTGTCGGTTGGTACACCGAGGCGCTCGGCGAGGCGTACCGCTTCACGACGATCGGTCGAGCGGTCCCTGTGGAGGTCACCGTTCCCGGTGCGTACGCGCCCGAGGCTGATGCGCTGATCGACCTGGCCGGCGCCATCACGGAGACGATCCCGCGGCGTCACCGGTGCGTGTGATCCCGGTTCAACGCAGCCCGAGCGGGCGCTCCAGAGCGAGCCGGAGCAGCCTGTCCACCAGCGCGGGGTAGGAGAGTCCGGAGGCCGCCCACATCGAGGGGAACATCGAGATCGGGGTGAAACCGGGCATGGTGTTGATCTCGTTGATCACCAGCTGTTGGTCTGGCATGAGGAAGAAGTCGACCCGGGCCAAGCCCTCGCCACCGATTGCCTCGAAGGCGCGTACGGCGCTGCTCCTGACACCTTCGGCCACCCTCGGAGGCAGATCGGCCGGGACCTGCGGCATGCCGCCGCCATCCATGTACTTCGCCTCGAAGTCGTAGAACGTGTGGCCGCTGTCGCTCTGGAGCACGATCTCGCCGACCACGCTGGCTTCGGCCGGGCCTTGATTGAGTCCCTGCAGCACACCGCACTCCAACTCCCGAGCACCGATCGCTGCCGACTCGACCAGCACTTTGGGGTCGAACTGGCGGGCGACCTCGATCGCATCGTCAAGTGACGCGACATCCTCGATGCGGCTGATCCCAAAGCTGGACCCGGCACGAGCCGGCTTGACGAACAACGGAGCACCAAGCGCCTCGATCGACGCACGTAGCGCGTCAGGATTTTGGTCCCACTGCGATGGAGGAACCACGACGTAGGGCAGGACCGGGAGCCCGGCGGCGGCGAAGATGAGCTTCATGTACTGCTTGTCCATGCCCACTGCGCTGGCGAGGACGCCGGCGCCGACGTAGCGGACGCCTGCCATCTCGAACAGGCCTTGGATCGTGCCGTCCTCCCCCCACGGCCCGTGCAACAGCGGCAACACCACATCGACCTCGCCAAGGGTGTGGGGAACCTGACCCGGCTCGCGGACGACAAGCTCGCGGCTGGCCGGGTCGTTGGTGAACACCACGTCGGCGCCCGTGGCGTCCACTTGCGGTAGACCCTCGGCGCTGATCGCGAACCGCTCGGGTTGCGCCGACTCAAGCACCCATCGCCCCTGCGCGGTGATACCGATCGGGATCACGTCGTAACGCTCCCGGTCGATGGCGGCGATGACTTGGCCCGCAGTGAGGCAAGACACGCCGTGCTCGCTGGAGCGGCCACCGAAGACCACGGCGACCCGAGGTCGAGCCGGAGGCTGTGGCGCAACAGCTTCGGTCATCGCGGCGACGATACCGCCGCAGCCAGGCGGCAGAATGACGACATGCACAGCGACGACGAGGACCTTGCAACACTGTCTGCGGCGACGATCGCGGTGGCCGCCGGCAGGCCGCCGCGCGAACCGGACGCGCCGCTGAACTTTCCGCTCACTCCGGCCAGCGTCTTCGTCGCCGGAGGCGATCGCGAGTACGGCCGCTACAGCAACCCGAGCTGGGAACCGTTCGAGGAGGTGCTGGGGCGCCTCGAAGGAGGCCGCGCGTTGGCCTTTTCCTCGGGGCTGGCGGTCGTTGCGGCGATCATCGACCTGGTCTCACCCGGCGAGGTCGTGGTCGCACCGCGACACGCGTATCTGGGGACCCTTCAGCAGTTGGCCACCAAGGAGCAGCGCGGGCAGCTGAAGGTACGCATGGTCGACGTCAGCGACACCGCCGCGGTCCTCGACGCCTGCGAGGACGCGGCGCTGGTGTGGTTGGAATCGCCGACCAACCCAGCGCTCGAGGTCGCGGACATCCCGGCAGTGGTCGACGGAGCACACGAGGCGGGAGCCCGAGTGGTGGTCGACAACACCTTCGCGACGCCGTTGCTCCAGCGGCCGCTGACCCTCGGCGCCGACATCGTGATGCACTCCGCCACGAAGTACCTCGCGGGTCACAGCGACGCCGTCCTGGGCGCCGCTGTGACCACCGACGATGCAACCTTTGCTGCGTTGGACGGTCAGCGCCGGCTGTTGGGTTCGATCCCGGGAACGCTCGAAACGTGGCTGGCCGTCCGCGGCATGCGGACCCTGCACCTGCGCGTCGAGCGGGCGCAGCAAAACGCCCGGACACTGCTGCCCAGGCTCGAGTCGCACCGAGCCGTCGACCAGGTCCGCTACCCCGGGTTCGGCGGCATTATCGCGATCGAGGTGCGAGGCGGGGCGCCGGCAGCCGATCTGTTGACGCGATCAACGCGGTTATGGGTGCACGCGACCAGCCTCGGCGGGGTGGAGTCCACCTTCGAGCGCCGCCGCCGGTGGCAGTCCGAGCAGGCCACCATCCCGGAGAACCTGGTGCGGATGTCGGTGGGCGTCGAAGACGTCGAGGACCTGTGGGCCGACCTGTCACGCGCGTTGGACGGGCTGGCGCACGCTTGACCCGATCAGTGCCGCTCCGGCTTCGCCGTACGGGACACGACCGAGGCGACTAGCTCCTTGGCACCAAGCTCACCTCGAACGACGGCAGCGACATGTTCGACGATCGGCATGTCGACGCCATGCTGTCGGGCCAGCGCGTACAACGACTCGCACGATCGAACGCCCTCTGCCACCTGCCGGGTGGAGGACAAGATGTCCGCCACGTTCATCCCCTTGCCCAGCTTTTCGCCGAAGCTCCGGTTGCGCGACAGCGGTGATGTGCACGTCGCGACCAGGTCGCCGAGGCCGGCGAGCCCGGCGAGGGTCATCGGGTCGGCCCCCATCGCAGTTGCCAACCGTGCCGTCTCGGCGAGCCCACGGGTGATCACCGACGCCTTGGCGTTGTCACCGAAGCCCAGACCCTCCGTCATCCCAACCGCGAGGGCGATGACGTTCTTGGTCGCGCCGCCCAGTTCGCAGCCGACCACATCCACGTTGGTGTACGGCCGGAACGCTCGGGTGTGGCACAGAAGCTGGAGCTGCCTGGCGGTCGGCTCGTGCGTGCAAGCGACAACGCTTGCGGCGGGTTGACGGGCCGCGATCTCGCGAGCGAGATTGGGGCCGGTCACGACGGCCACCCGCTCCGGACCGGCTTCGGTGAGCTCGAGAATGACCTGGCTCATGCGCTTCTGGGTGACCAGCTCGATGCCCTTCATCAAGCTGACGAGGATGCTCGTTTCGGGGATCTTCGGCGCCCAGTCAGCCAGGTTTGCGCGCAGAGTCTGCGACGGAACCGCGAGCACCACAACCTCGGCGCCCTCGAGCACCTCCACCGGGTCATGGCTCGCTGATATCGCATCCGGGAGCTTCACCCCTGGGAGGTAGTCGGCGTTGTGGCGCGTCTCGTTGATCGCGGCACACAACTCACGCCGACGCCCCCATAGCGACACCTCGTTGCCCGCGTCGGACAAGACGAGCGAGAACGCCGTGCCCCAGGTTCCGGCACCCATCACCGCAACTGTGGCCATCAGCACGTCTCCGGTTCGTCGTGGCGGCCGCGCGCTCCGGGTGCTCGCAGGTCACGCAGTCCTTCCAGCAGTCGAGTGATGGCGGTCATGATCCGTTCCGTTCCTTCGCGGAGCACCTGACCCGTCAGGTCTTGTTGGCGCAGGTCGTCGAGATCGACGGCGGGTCCGACCCTGACACGGCTGACGCGACGGGGAAACAGCCGAGGAAGGTGAGCATCGGGAGGCAGAATGTCTTGCGCTCCCCACTGTGCCACCGGCATCACCGGACAACCGGTCGTCAGCGCGATCTTCGCGGCTCCGGTCTTACCCGTCATCGGCCACAGCGCCGCATCCCGCGTGAGGGTCCCCTCGGGATAAACAATGATGCAGTCACCGCGGCGCACCGCAGAAACGGCCGCCCACAACGCATCATGCGCGGCTGCAGTCTCGCGGTAGACCGGAATCTGACCAGTCGCCCGAAGGACGCGCCCGATGATCGGGAAGTCCAGGACGCTCGCCTTGGCCAAGAACCGTGGCGGGATCCCGGAGTCGTGGACGAAATGTGCCAGCAGCAAGGGATCTGCATGCGAGATGTGGTTGGCAGCAAGGACGAATCCCTCTGCGGGCAACAACTCGGCACCCTTCCAGTCGCGATGCGTGAGCAACATCAGCAGCGGTCGTACGACGGCGACGGCGACGGTCATGACCCGTCCCCGATCTCGCGCTGCCACGTGGGTACCTCTCATCGTTGATGGCCACGAGCCTAAGGCCCGGTGGTGGCAGTATCGACGAGTGCCGTACTCCCCCGGGAAGCCATGGGTTGCGGTCGTTCCGGTCAAGGATGCGACGCGGGCGAAGACGCGCCTGACGGGCGAGTCCCCTACTCGGCGCGTAGATCTCGCCCGTGCTTTCGCGCTGGACACGGTGGCTGCGTTGAGCTCCGCTCCGGCGATCGGACTGGTGGTCGTGGTCACCAGCGATCCGGTGTTGTCCGTGTCGTGGCACAGCGACTCGGTGATCGTTGTGGTGGAGGTCCAACGCGGTATGAACGAGGCGGTCATGACCGGAGTCGCGTGGTGTCGACGCCACCATGGCAAGTCATCGCTGGCCGTCTTCCCAGCTGATCTCCCGTGCGCGACGGCAGCAGCCACGCAGCACTTCCTTGAGCTCGCCAATGGCTATGACCGCGCCGTCTTGCCGGACCTGGAACAGGTTGGCACCACCGCGTTGACCGCCCGTGCAGGAGTAGCCCCGCGGCCATCGTTCGGCCCACGATCACTGGCCGCCCACCTAGCCTCCGGTGCTGCGCTCGTCGAGGGGCCGGGCCTCGACCGGCTGCGGCGCGACGTCGACGAGCCAGCGCACCTACGCGCGGCCGTCCACCTCGGTGTCGGCCGGCACACGTCTTGCGTCCTGGCCAACTCCGCCCCCGACGGTCCCGACTAGCTCTTCTTGGCAGTTCTCTTTTTCGGAGCCGTCTTCCTCGCCGTCGACTTCGAGGCCGACCTCGGCGCCGCAGTCTTCTTCGCCGTCGACTTCGATGCCGTCGACTTCCTGGCACTGGACCGCGACGCGACAGCCTTCTTGGCAGGCGTCTTCTTCGCAGTCGTCTTCTTGGCCGGTGATGTCTTGGCGGTGCGACGGGCCGGGCTGGTCTTGGCAGCAGTGCGCTTGGCAGCGGACTTCTTCGCCGTGCCCCTGGAGGACGGTGCAGCCTTCTTCGCGGGGGTGCTCGCGGACGCCGCACTCAGCTTGGGCAGCTTCTTGGCCCCGGAGACGACATTCTTGAACTCCGCCCCGGCACGGAACTTCGGCACCGCACTCTTCTTTGCCCGCACTCGTTGGCCGGTGGCTGGGTTGCGAACCATCCGCGATGGCCGGATGGTCTTCTCGAACGCCCCGAACCCCGTGATGGCGACCTTCTCACCTTTGGCGACCTGGCGGGTGACCATGTCCACCACAGAGCCGAGCGCCTTGGACGCTGCCCTCTTGTCACCCTCGTAATGGGCTGCGAGGGCCTCAATGAACTGACTCTTGTTCACTTGCTTCCTTTCCGTGAACGAGGCCGAGCCCGCGCTCGACTGCAACGAACCGTAGGGTAATCCGCCGAGCAGGGACAATCCTTGACTGCAGGTGGATGTGTTCCTCGGTGCGAATGCAGCGTAGAACGCTGTCCAGTAACGACAATCGTGCCCCTAGAACAACCCTGGTATCTCGAGATGCAACAACCGTTGCTTGCGGGCCAAGCCACCGGCGTAGCCTGTCAGGGAGCCGTCGCTGCCAATGACACGGTGACACGGCACCATGATCGGAATGGGGTTGGCGCCATTGGCCACCCCGACGGCCCGCGATGCGCCCGGCGGCAGTTGGAGTCGGCGGGCGATCTCTCCGTACGAAGCGGTCCGGCCGTACGGGATCGCCCGCAGCGCCTCCCAAACGCGTTGCTGGAAAGCCGTCCCTGACGCCGACAGCGGGACGTCGAAGTCGGATCGCTGACCCATGAAGTACTCGTCGAGCTGACGCCGTGCCTGTACGAGTATCGGTGCGGTCGGTTCGCTGTCCCCGCTCGGCGGCTCGAACGGATGAAACGAGATGGCAGTGAGTACTTGGCCATCGGTCTGCAACAACAGATCACCGATGGGTGACGGCATGGTGGTCCACGCGGCGTTCATGATCGACCTTCTTCGACGGGGGGGACGGGACGTGAGACTGGGGCTGCACGATCCGAGGCATGGCGCCACAGATGCATGACGGCGTAGGACCGCCACGGCCGCCAGGTGTACGCGTGTTTCGCCGCGGTTCCGGCGCTGCTGGGCAGCCCGAGTCTGGACATGCTCTTGCGAACGACGACATCGCCCTCGAGGTACACGTCGGGGTCCGCCAGCGCACGCATAGCGATGTATCCGGCTGTCCACGGACCGACTCCGGGTAGCCGTCGGAGCTCGGCTACGGTCGCTTCGCGGTCAGCCCCCGGCTCGAGGTCGAACTCGTGAGCCGCCACCGCCTCGGACAGCGCGACGACAGCACGGCCTCGAGCGGCGGGCATACCCAAGGCCGTCGGATCTGCCTCGGCCAGTGTTTCCGGGGTAGGAAACACCGACGTCACGCGTGCGGGATCGTTGCCGTAGTCGGTGGAGAGTGGCCGACCGTACCGGCGCACCAGGTCAGCCAGCACAGTGCGAGCCCGAGCCACGGTGACCTGCTGCCCGGCAACGGCTCGCACGGCAAGCTCGAAACCATCTACGTGACCGAGTACGCGTAGCCCCGGCCTAGCCGACACCAGCGGTGCCAACGCTGGATCGGCGCCCAGCACCTCGGTGATGGCATCGGGATCTGCATCCAGGTCGAGAAGCGAGCGGCAACGCTGCACCGCACCGGCGAGGTCACGCAGGTCGTCGAGATCGAGTTGGCAGTCGACATGCCCGTCGTGCAACTGCAACTGGACGCGGCCGTCGCCGTGCGGCAGTCGTAGAGCACGGACGTACGTCATGCCGTCGCAGTGCTCCAAGCCGGCAACCGCTCGCACGGCGAGGAACTCTGCGGCTGCCTCGGTGTCGAAGGGCTGACGCACCGCCAACCTCAACCGCAACCGGCCATGACCGGAGGCGTCAGTGCCGCACGTGGCCCGGAGGGCTCGCATTTGCTGCGGCGAGCGGGCGTAGATCTCGCGCATGGTGTCGTTGAACTGACGCACCGACGCAAAACCAGCAGCGAAGGCTACGTCTGCGAACGGGAGCCGGGTCGTCTCGATGAGCGTGCGCGCTATGTGCGCCCGTTGTGCGCGAGCCAGCGCAAGGGGTCCAGCACCGAGCTCGGTGTGCAACAGCCGCTGGACGTGGCGGCGGCTGTAGCCCAGCCGGGACGCCAGTCCGCCGACGCCGTCGCGTTCGACGACACCGTCGCGGATCAGACGCATGGCCCGGCCAACGGCGTCAGCGCGGACGTTCCAATCCGGCGAGCCGGGCGTGGTGTCCGGTCGGCAACGCCGGCAGGCACGAAAGCCGGCTCCGTGCGCCGCGGCGGCGGTGGCGAAGAACACGACGTTGGTCTGCTTCGGCGTCACCGCGGGGCACGAGGGCCGGCAGTAGATGCCGGTTGTCCGCACCCCGGTGAAGAACACTCCGTCGAATCGTGCGTCGCGGCTACGCACAGCGCGGTAGCAGCGCTCGGCATCGGCGGAGACGAGACGTGTGGTCATGACTTGATCCTGTCTGATCCTTCCGACCAACTCTGGCGGGAATCGGACATGTACCGCGTCCAATGGGGACTAAACCGTTGGACGGTCACCATGACCCGGCTTGAGGCTGTCCCATGTGACTCGGCCTTCGGCGCGTAACGCGTACTACATCGTCGAGGTGTTGATATCGCTCGGACTCGACTCCGCCTTCACCATCTCCGGGATCTACTTCGTCGTCGACGTGGGAATGAACCCGTTCGAGCTGGTGATGGTGGGCACCGTCATGGAGCTGACCATCTTGGTGTTCGATGTGCCGACCGGGGTCGTCGCCGACACGTACGGGCGGCGGCTTTCGCTCGGTGTCGGCTGGGTTGTGATGGGTGCCGGCCTGGTGCTGGCGGGGTCCATCGAGTCAGTCCTTGCGGTCTGGGCGGGTTGGTCACTGTGGGGCCTCGGATACACGTTCACCAGCGGGGCGCAGGATGCGTGGATCACCGACGAAGTGGGCGCCGATCGGGTCGGCGGCGTCTTCGCCCGTGGCCAGCAGTTCGGGTACGTCGGCGGGCTGGCCGGGGTCGGTCTCGGTGTCGCCATCGCCACCTGGGACCTCGGCGCCGCGGTCGTCATCGGCGGGGGCGTGTGCATTGCTGTCGGCCTGCTGGCACCTGTGCTGCTGCCGGAGACGCAGTGGGTTCGGCCCACGTCCGACACCGGCGGGCCGCAGGGGGTGAGAGCGCGGGCAGCCAGTGCCACCGGCCAGATGCGTACGACTGCCAAGGCGGGTATCCGAGTCGTTCGAGCCAGCCCGCTGCTGCTTCTCATCTTTGCGATCACGTTCTTTGCCGGATCGTCGACCGAGAGCTTCGACCGGCTATGGGAGGCGCACCTGATCCGAGACGTGGGATTGCCGTCGTTCGGGTCGCTCGACCCGGTGCTGTGGTTCGGTTTGTTGCGCGCCGGAATCTCGTTGCTGGGCATCCTCGGCTCCGAGTACGTCGTCCGTCGCTTCGAGCGCGTCGGGCAGCAGGGACTCGCCCGATGGCTGCTCGCGGTGTCGGTACTGCAGGTAGCCGTCGTCCTGGCATTTGCGCTCGCGGGGCCGTTCTGGCTCGCCGCCGCGGCGGTGTTGGCGTACGGCATGAGCAGGTCGGTCGAGTCGCCGGTCCAGCGGACCTGGCTCAACGCGCAGATCACTGACTCGCGGGTGCGGGCGACGGTGGTGTCCATGAACGGGCAGTCGGACGCTTTCGGCCAGATCCTGGGTGGACCGGGCGTGGGCGCGCTCGGGGCGCTGGTGTCGCTGCGTTCCGCACTAGTGGCCGGCGCAGTGCTGCTCGCGCCGGCCATCGCGCTGTACGGGCGAGCCCTGCGTCACGGCGGCGGCGAGCCCCAGCTCGAGCAGCTGACCCACTGAGGTGTGGCTGCCGCCGTGCCGACGGACGCCCACCGAGCGGTCGAGGGTCTGCGATCTTGCGTGCGGCCTCACGTCGTAGCCCCGACGGGATTCGAACCCGCGCTACCGCCTTGAGAGGGCGAAAACGGGGCCTTTCAGGGCACCGTTCGCTGACCGGCCCGGGACGTCCCAGAACCCTTGACAACAAAAGGATTCCGGCCTCCGCGAGGGTCTCTCGGGGTCTCTCCCGTTCTCGCGGCCTTTTTGCGGCCTCCTGCGGCCTGGATGCGGCCTGGCGCTCACGGTAGGGCAGCGTCCCGCGGGGTGGTGGGCTTTGAGGTGATCCTCGGTTCCTATTCGCCGCTGTTGATGGCGGCGGTGGTTCCAGTATCGCTGGTCTCGTGGAGCTTGGCCATGGAGCCTTCGTAGGTAGCGGCGGTAGCCGGCGATCCATGGCATTGCGCTGGGGCGATTGGGCGGTCGGTCGTGGCAGTAGTAGGCATTCCTTGCGAGCCAGGATGCGAGCGAACGCGCCGGTTAGGGTCGACGCTGGGCCCCATGACGCCCGCGCGGAAGCGTGGCCGAGCATCTGCTGAACAGCTTTGACGTTGGCTCCGGATGCGACGGTCAGGCTGGCCGCTCTCACCGTTGTCCTGCCGTGAGGCGCTCAAGCGACGCACGCCGTGAGCTGACCAGACCCTTCGGCGCGTCAGGTGTTACGCAGCAAGAGGCGACACCAGGTGTCGGCCAGCCAGCGCTCGTAGCGGTCGGCTGACCATCCGCGCTCGACGGTGAGCAGC
>JACCYJ010000105.1 GCA_013696555.1 Nocardioidaceae bacterium
TCCCCGCCGCCCTCAACACGCGCTGCAACCCGAACCCGGTCGGGCCGGCCTCATAGGTCACCGCCACCGGACCTGGTAGGTCAGCGATCCACGACCGGATGTGCTCATATGACGGGGTCAGCTTGGACTGGACAAGCTCGCCCGTGACGCCATCGATCGCTGCTGCCGCGACCGATCGTGCGTGCACGTCGAGCCCCACACTCCTACGCTCGGTGAACACCGGGGCCTCCCACAACTGTCGGATAGGCCGAGCAGGCGGCCCCTTCTCGGTAACCCACGAATCTCTGTGAGTGAGGCCCCGACCCGCAACCACCCACCACCGAGCGGTCACTCCATACCGTCTAGACCTGTTTCCTCCATGAACTCTCGAACGAGACACCGCATCGGCGCCTCTCCGAACTCAATGCCGCCACCCGGCAACCACCAGCGGCCCGGGAACATCGACAGGCCGGACGCGCGTGTCAACAGGACTTTTTGATCCTGAACCGCAGGCCATACACAGCCACCCGCTGACGCTCTTGTACTGGTGAGGGCGCGGTCGGCACACGACCACGTTAATGCCGGCTCTCCGGCAGCTTGGAAACGGCGTTCCCGCTAGTGGTCAGGCAGCCCTCATTGCAGCTGGGGGCGTTCGAGATGATGCTGTGGTGATGGATTCGCTGGTGACCGCGATGAGTGTGCGCGTCGCGTTCGCGCTGCGAGTCGCCGTCGAGGCGCGGTGAGCCCACCCGAAGGAGAAGCTCTCCCAGCACCGGGGGTCGGCACGGCCGTCGGCACCGTAGGCCCGTTGTGCTTCGAGGGCGGAAGCAGGCCAACGCCCATGACAGAAGGGGACCAAGGGTGACCGACGTTAGCCCAGGGGTCCGTTCGACAGACCCGCGAGCGAGCGTATGGGGCGTGTTGGCCGCGACCGTGGTGATCACCCTGGTGGCTTACCTCGGGTGGTTAGCCTGGGATCAGCGCCAGACCCGCATCCCCGGAACCTCAAGTTTCGAGGGTCCCTACGATCCCTGGCAGGTGATCGGTCTGGCGGTGACTCTGGTTCTACTTGCCGTCGTAGTTACCTGGGTTGGGCGTGGATGGGTAGCGGTCGTCGTCATCCCTGTGGTGCTCACCGTTGCCTGGTCCATTGATGCGGCGGGGGACAACTCCACCGACGCTAACCTCTGGCCCATCGGCGCTGCCTTCCTCGCAGTGGGCAGCTTCCTCGGCGTTGTTGTCGTCTACGCGCTGACCCGCCTGGTGAAGCGGGTGGCCCGCGGCTGACGCGCTCGACCCGGCGGGGGTCCCGGCACCGAGGTGGGCAAGGGCGTGGCCGCGCAGGTCGCGTTGGCGCGGCGGGACAGCCCGCACCGCGGTGGGCAACACCTGAGATTGGCGGTGGCGCTGACCGGTGAGCTGCCGCACACGTTGGCCGCCCTGGCGGCTGGGCAGATCAGTGAGTGGCGGGCCACGCTGATCGCCCGGGAGACCGCGTGCCTATCTGTCGAACACCGCCGCCAGGTCGACGCCGAGCTCGCCGCCCGCCCCGGCGGGATGGGCGCGATGGGTGACCGGGGCATCGCCGCTGAAGCCCGCCGGGTCGGTTACCGGCTGGATCCGTATGCGGTCACCGACCGGGCCGCCAAGGCCGCCTCCGAACGGCGGGTCAGTCTGCGCCCGGCACCAGATGCCATGACCTGGTTGGGTGCACTGTTGCCCGCCGCCCACGGAGTCGCCGCCTACGCGGCGTTGACCAAGGATGCCGATTCCCGACGCCCCCACGGTGACGAGCGGGGCCGGGGCCAGATCATGGCCAACACCCTGGTCGAACGCCTCACCGGTCAAGCCAGCGCCAGTGCGGTCCCGGTCCAGATCCAGCTGGTGATGACCGACCGGACCCTGCTCGCCGGTGACCCTGAACCAGTCGAGCTCGACGGGTACGGCCCACTGCCCGCCCCGCTGGTCCGCGGCTGGCTGCGAGGCGACGACGACCAGCTAGGTGACGACGGGCACGGGTTGGCCGAGGCGGCCCAGATGTGGGTGCGCCGACTCTACACCGCCCCCGACACCGGCCACCTGATCGCGATGGACTCCAACCGGCGCTGCTTCGACGGCCAACTCCGCCGATTCCTCATCAGCGCCGACCGGCGCTGCCGTACTCCCTGGTGCGACGCCCCGATCCGCCACCTCGACCACCCCCTCCCCGTCGCCCAAGGCGGACAGACCACCGCAGCGAATAGTCAAGGACTCTGCGAAGCGTGCAACTACACCAAACAAACCCCCGGCTGGCACACGATCCTCCACCCCGACCGGGTCGTTGAGACCATCACACCCACAGGGCACCGCTACCACAGCCGGCCACCACCAGTCATCGGCCAGACCGGCGCACCCGAACGAGCCTCACCCACACACCACAGAACAAAGCAGCACTCCGTGATCGAACAACACCTCCGCGACCTGCTCAACGCCGCCTAGCTGCCGAGGCCAGCCTGAGCCCACAGCGTCGGACCCACCGCCGATCAGAAAAATTGAGTCGCCACGCCATGAGACTGCCTGACACAGTCCAGGAGTGCCGAGGAACTACTTCGACGAACCGGTGGCGGAGCGGTACGACGCCTCCTCAGCGGACAGGTTCGAGCCTGCGGTCATCAATCCGACAGTCGACTTCCTCGCCGATCTCGCCAACGGCGGTGCAGCCCTCGAGCTGGGGATTGGCACCGGCCGTATCGCGTTGCCCCTCAGCCAGCGCGGCGTTCAGGTGCACGGGATTGATCTGTCCTCGGCCATGGTCGCGCGGCTGCGGGCGAAAGCCGGTGCGCATGACATCGACGTGACGATCGGCGATTTCGCGACCACCGATGTGGGCAGGAGCTTCAGGCTTGTCTACCTCGTCTACAACACCATCATGAACCTGACCACGCAGGACGAGCAGGTCCAGTGCTTCCGCAACGTCGCCGCACATCTGGAACCCGGCGGCTGCTTCGTGATCGAGGTCGGAATCCCTGATCTGCAGCGGCTCCCGCCTGGCGAGACCGTTCGGGCGTTCACTGTGAGCCCGACCAGACTCGGCTTCGACGAGTACGACATCGCGGCGCAGATCTTGTACTCCCACCACTACTCGGTCGTGGACGGTCAGCTCGAGTTCTTCTCGGCGCCGTTCCGCTACGTCTGGCCAACCGAGCTTGATCTGATGGCTCGCCTCGCCGGGATGACGTTGCGCGAGCGTTGGAGCGGCTGGAATCGGGAGCCGTTCACGAGCGCCAGCACCACACATGTATCGGTCTGGGAGAAGCCGGCGTAGCGGTCCGCGAAGCGTCAGCACGTCCGCCGTCCCTACGATGATCGAGATGAGGGCGGTCCAGTTCATCGAGTACGGTGCCACCCCTACGCTCGTATCGGTGGAGGAGCCCTCCTGCCCGCCCGATGGTGTGCTGATCGAGGTCCGTGCCACCGGCGTGTGTCGGTCGGACTGGCACGCATGGCAGGGCCATGACCCGGTGCAGCTGCCGCATGTTCCGGGGCACGAGCTCGCGGGCAGGATCATCGAGATCGGGCCTGAGGTGACGCGTCGAAAGGTCGGCGAGCGGGTCACTGTGCCGTTCGCCTGTGGCTGCGGACGATGCGAGTTCTGCCTCGCCGGCGACGCACAAGTGTGCCCGCGGCAAACTCAGCCGGGATTCACCGGACCCGGCTCGTTCGCCGAACTGGTGGCAATTCACGCGGCCGACCTCAACGTTGTGCCGCTCCCCGACTCCGTTGACTTCGTGACCGCGGCCTCTCTCGGCTGCCGGTTCGCCACGGCGTACCGAGCTCTCACCGCCCATGGCAGGGTGCGGCGCGACAACTGGGTAGCGGTCCATGGATGCGGCGGCGTCGGGCTCTCCGCGGTGTTGATTGCCATCGCACTGGGCGCACACGTTGTCGCCGTCGACGTGTCCTCGGTGGCCTTGCGGCGGGCGGGCGAGCTGGGCGCCGAGGTGCTCGTCTCAGGGGGTGACGAGGTCACCACCCGAGTTGTGCAGGTAACCGGCGGAGGCGCCCATGTCTCCCTGGACGCGGCCGGCTCGACGGCCACCGCGCTCGCGTCGGTGGAATGCCTGCGACCACGAGGAAGGCACGTTCAGATCGGCCTCCTGCTTGGCAGACACTCAACTCCCCCACTGCCCATGGACCGGGTCGTCGCCAAGGAGCTGGAGATCCACGGCTCGCACGGCATGGCCGCCAACGACTATCCGGCACTCCTCGAGCTGGTCGACTCCGGATCCCTGCGACCGGACCTGCTGGTCGGGCAGGTGATCGGACTGGACGAGGCGGGCGCCGCACTGGTCGCCATGAGTCAGCCCGTGAGCCGGGCTGGCATCACGGTCGTACGCATGGACTGACCGTCGGGGCGACCCGGAAAAGCAGCCAGCCGCCGATCTGTCGAGACCAAGACGTAAGTTTCGTCCACGGCGGAACCAGCCCCGCGCTGGCCGCGTCCCACCTCCAGCCAAGGTCGGGAGCCCAACCATGTCCACCCATCGAAGACGTCGAATGGCTGTCGTCACCGCGCTCGCGCTGGGCGGCGGAGCTGCGTTGACGTCGTGCTCTGGGGTGAGCCCCGCTACTGCGCCGGCCGGACAGGAGTTGTCCGCCCAGGCCGCGCCGATCTTCGACTCCTGTGCTGATCTTCGCGCGTGGTACGTCCGCGCTGCACTGCCCCGGGTCACTGCGTGGGGCCTCGAGCAGCCGTATGCCTTCGCGGCAGACATGGGGTTCGTGGCGGCGGCCAGGACGGACGCACTCGCTGCGGTCGGCAATGGCGACAGTGGCACCAACCTGCAGGAACAGGACGTCGACGAGGCCGACGTCGCCAAGACCGACGGTGAGCTGGTGGTGCTGATCGACGGCCGCGATCTGGTCGTCACCGATGTGAGCGGCTCGGTGCCGCAGGAGCTGGGGCGCCTCGCGCTCCCACCGCGGCTGCGTTCGGGCGAATTACTGCTCGACGGTGACAAGGCGGTGGTGCTCGGCTCGGCGCGCAGACTGTATTCCGGCGTCGCCAGCGGCTCGAACCTGAGCCGCATCGCCGCGCCGGCGGCGTCAGGACCTGCCCGGACCCTGATGGCCATCATCGACCTGGGCGATCCCACAACTCCCGTCCTCGACCGCCTCGAGCGCGTGGAGGGCGAGCTGCTGACAGCCCGCGAACATGACGGAACAGTCCGGGTGGTGGTGAGCGCGGCGCCGGAGCTGCCGTTCGTGACGCCCGGACGACACCGCAGCAGCCGGCAGGCGCTGGTGCGTAACCGGGAGATCGTCCGCAACGCGACAGCGCAGGACTGGCTGCCGCTGCGCTCAACGCTTGGTCGCACCGGCAAGCGCCCGCTTCTCGACTGCGCAGACGTGGTTCGTCCCGGCGCGCGGTCAACCCTCGGCGTGGTGACGGTGCTGACACTGGACGCCGACGATCCAGACGGCTTCGCCGCGACCGGGCTGGCCGCCGACTCCGACCTTGTCTATGCCTCCGCCGACCGGATGTACGTCGCCACCGCGGCCGATCCGTTTGTGTGGGGCCCGGTCATCGACTCCATAGACACGGCCTTGTGGCGGCCGGCGACGAGCCAGATCCACGCGTTCGACATCACCGGCACCCAGACGGCCTACGTTGCCACCGGTCGCATCCGGGGGACGGTGGCTGACCGTTGGTCGTTCAGCGAGCACGAAGGCCTGCTGCGCGTCGCTGCCACACAGGGGAACGGGTGGAGACCAACCCAGACTGTGATCAGTGTCCTGCGCGAAGAGGGCAACCGCCTCGTCGTATCGGGCCGGGTCGGCGGTCTAGGGGTCAATGAACAACTCAAGGCCGTGCGGTGGTTCGGTGACCTGGCCGTCGTCGTCACGTTCCGACAGGTGGACCCGCTCTACACCGTCGACCTGTCGGACGAGCAGCACCCGCGAGTGACGGGAACGCTCAAGATTCCCGGTTACTCGGCGTACCTGCATCCACTCGGGGACGACATCCTGCTCGGGATCGGTCAAGATGCGACCGCATCGGGAAACACCCGCGGCCCCCAAGGGGCGACGTTCGACCTGTCCGACGCGCGCCAGCCGCGCCAGCTCGACAACGTGGCGCTCGCCGTTTCCGGGTTCAGCCCAGTCGAACGTGACGCCCGAGCGTTCAGCTACCTGCCGGGGGAACGGCTCGCCTTGATCCCAGTGTCGGATTGGCGCAACGGCACCATCGTGGTGGCGCTGCACATCACCCCGTCCGGGGAACTGCGGCGCGCCGGAGCAACCACGGTCCCAGGCCCGAGCCATCGCAGTCGGATGCTGCCGCTGGACGACACTCGGGTGGCCCTGGTGGGCCGTGGCGAGGTCACTGCCGTCGTGGACGCGCAGCGCTTGTAGTACGGAGGCTCAGCGTCGACGCAGGAACCCGAGGACGAGGACGATCAGTACAACGATGATGATGATGATGATGAGTGTTCTCATGACCGAAGCGTAGAGGGCGCTCCTGAGGAATGCGCTCACGTACGGACCGGCGCGTCAGGCATCGGCCCGATCCGTTCGCGGAGAGGCCCGGAACCGCCGCACGCTGTAGACCAACAGCGCGGCGGCGACCACGCCCGACACGATCAGGCTGGACCCTGTTGGCCAACCAG
Source organism: Nocardioidaceae bacterium (assembly GCA_013696555.1). Classification (GTDB taxonomy): domain Bacteria; phylum Actinomycetota; class Actinomycetes; order Propionibacteriales; family Nocardioidaceae; genus JACCYJ01. The sequence continues at coordinate 6,627 of JACCYJ010000105.1, forward strand.
CGAACGGTAGCTGCGGGCCAACGATCCAGAACTCCGGGATGACCGGTTCCCACCACCACACCACACCCATCGCCACGAGGCCCAGCGCGCTGCAAGCGCTGAGGACGATGCGTGGCCAAGTCTCCACACCGGTGGCTGCTGCCTCGAACGCCTTCTTCTTCAACGGCTCGACTCGACGCTCGGCCCAGTCGTACTCCTGTGACAACACGATGAGGCCAGCCAGCATGATCAGCAGGCCCGGGCCTGGCAGCACCAGCGCGGCGAAGCCGGTCAGCGTCAGGAGCCAGCCCAGCAGCGTGACCCAGGTCTTGCGCAATCTCGGCACACCGACCTCCAGGCGTCCGCCGCTGTGGTCAGCATGTCAAACGGTCGTCTATGACCGCTCAGACAGCGCGCAGGACGGGTTGTTTCTCAGCACTTTCCAGCTGGCGCACCGTTTCATCTACGGGGGCGGGCACGGCCAGCAGGTATCCCTGGAAGAACAGGTTGTCGGAGAAGGTTACGTGCCGACGCAGTTCGTCCACCTGGGCCGCCCGCTCGATTCCCTCGATGACAACGTCAAGACCCAGGGCGCGTCCCATCTCGACCATCGAGACGAGAAGTTTCATCGAGCGCGGATCCGTGTCGATATGCGCGGAGAAGAGCCGGTCCGTCTTCAGGACGTGCACGGCGAGCTGTTGCAGGTATCCGATGGAGGAGTATCCGATCCCAAAGTCGTCGAGAGCGAAGCGGATGCCGTTGGCCTCTAGCTGCCCGATCACCGACGAGACCATCGGGTCGTCGCCGACGACCTGACGCTCAGTGATCTCCAGCACCAACGCCAGCTCACCGAGAGCATCTCGTGCCCGGAGCACGGACGCTACGAAACCGGGTGCCCGAAGCTGCTGCGCGGAGACATTGACGCTGATGAAGAGCTCACCGCTGGAGGCCGCTCGCATCGCCGGCGCGTCGGCAGCGACCATCTCGAGGACCAGCTCACCCAGGATGCTGGTCAGGCCAGCCTCCTCGGCAACCCGGATGAAGACGTCGGGCGGGACCGCCTGCCCGTTCAGTGTCCACCGGGCGAGCGCCTCGATTCCGGTGATGCGGTCGGTACTGCTCTGGACCACGGGCTGATAGACCACGGTCAGCTCCCGGTCCTCCAAAGCCTGGCGCAACGCCTCGGCCTGTTCGAACGAGCGAACTCGCTCGCGCCCCAGAGCAGGGTGGTACTCCACGACGCGGTTCCGGCCGGCGAACTTGGCTTCGTACATGGCAATGTCGGCGTTGCGAATCAGCTGGTCGGCGCTATGCGCTCCGTCGGAGAACGCCACACCCACGCTGGTCGTGATCTCCACGCACCGGCCGCCAACTTCGTACCGCTGGTCAGCGGCCTCCAGCACTCCGTCGGTGAGCGCGCGCAGGTCGTCGACGGTCTCGGCGGCCTCCACCAGCACGGCGAACTCGTCGCCGCCCAGTCGCGCCACCGTCCCGCGCCGCCCGATGCAGTCACGCAGGGTGTGAGCTACCTCGACCAGCAGGGCGTCGCCAGCGGCATGCCCGAACCAGTCATTGACCGTCTTGAAGCCGTCGAGGTCGCAAAACAGGACGGCTACCTGTCCCGGTCGCATCCGGCAGCTGGCCAGAGCGGCATCGACTTGGCGGAGGAAGGAAGCGCGGTTGACCAGGTCGGTCAGCGCATCGTGCTGAGCCAGGTGCGTCATCTCCCGGGTCAGGTGGAGGCGGGCCAGTGCCTCATCGCCCACAAGGGCCAGCGCGTCGAGGTTCTGTTGGTCCGATGCGGGTGTCGCGCGCGTTCGCCTCCGCCCCGGCGTCACCAGCCACCGCTGGTCGGTCCCGCGATTCACGCGGGTGCCGACCTCCCCCACGCCTGGTGGCTCCGAGCGCATCTCCAACCGCGAGCCTTTGAGCAACCGGCGGCCACCCGACTCCATTGCGGCCAACACGCCCAACTCGGTCTGCAACGCCTGGACCTGCGTGGACACGTCGAACAGGACTCCCATGCGCCGCGCAGTCTCTCGTCCCCGCGCCACCGACTTGACGGCGACGAGAAGAGTGACGATGGGGACGGCGAGCAGCGCTACCGACCAGACCGGCATGGTCCGGGCAACCAGCGCGGCCAGGTAGCCCAGCGAGTCGACGGCAACGATGCACGCCAGCGCGATGGCCACGTCAGGTTGGCGCAGCTGGCGGTGGACCGGCACGCCCTCCTCGAGGGCGATCGACACCTCGGAGATCGCGTAGTCGAGCAGGAAGTACGCCGTGCAGCCCAGTGCCACGGCCGCCAGCTCGTGTGGCGTCGCGCGGACGTTCCCCCGCAGCAGGTCGACGATGGCGATCGCTGCGGCGCCGCCGACAAGCGTGACGCCCATGTTGAAGATCTTCGCGACCTTGCGGAAGTTCGACATCGCCTGCGATATGACGGTCCCGGTCGCCCACACGACCATCGCGTCGTGGGGTTCGAGCAGCGTCACCAAGAACACCAGCACGCACGACTCGAACCCGATCTCGATGGCGCCAGAGGGCCGCTCGAAGATCAGCGGAAAGCGGGCCATGACCCCGATCAGCGGTGCTGCCAGCCAGATCGCCGGCGGGAAATCGAGGCCGCCAGCGACCGAGATAGTGGCGCTGAAAAGTGCCAGCGCCACTCCGACCGCCACCACTGTGCGGTCGAAGATGCGGCTCGCCCGTGGCTGCACGGTGTCCATGGCGGTCACCTCCTCACACTCAGTGACAAATCACCACTGATCCGCTCCACAGAGTAACGTCCTGTCTTCCCGCTCGGCGGCGAATCTGCGCTCTGGCCGAAGTCCTCGCGGCGCCCCCTGTCGCATCCCTAGCCATCCGACGTACGGTGCTTCTGACGAGGCTAATCCGCTAATGCCCTGTCAACGACTTACTCCAAGTAAAGTCACGCCTACGGTAGGTATATACCTCCGCTGCGTTCTAACGCGAAGATGAGGCCTGCTGACGGTGGCGATGGCTGCAGCCACTGTGATCCGCGACTAGCCACCCGAACGCGAGCGATCGGCACCTGCTCTACAGGTTCAGTTTCGGCATCACCCCGCGCATGTCGGCGAAGGCCGACGACCTCGGGGGCGCAGCCATGGTTCCATCGCCAGCTGAGCCCGGACCGGATCGTCCAGGTGCTCGAGGTGATGACCGACTTCTGGTCGAACGTGCTGCACCGTGCCGGTGCCGGAGCACAAGTCGTGGCCCTACCGGATGTCCTATGACACTGTCCTGCGACAGGAGGAGAACGGATCAGCGGGCGCGCACGAAGATGTGCGCAGCGGCCTCGTCGTCGATCTCGGCCGTCTCCTGACCGCGGGCAACGACCACTCCTACGGGCCCTCCGGAGGCGAGGACCTCCTGCTCGGGCAGAACCCCGACACGGCGCAGCACCGACATCACCGTGGTGTCGTTTTGTAACGGCTCGCTGATCCGGCGGACCACCACCAGCACGGGTTCCGCCGTCGCCGCGACCACCTGCGTCAGCGGCACCACCCCCGTCAGGAACTCCTCGTCGGAGTCGGGTTCGCCGAGCTCTTTCAGTCCCGGAATCGGGTTGCCGTACGGCGACAAGGTGGGATGACCGAGCAGCTCGACGAGTCGGCGTTCGACGGTTTCCGAGATCACATGCTCCCACCGGCAAGCCTCCTCGTGCACCAGCTCGAGGTCCAGCCCGATGACGTCGGTCAGCAAGCGCTCGGCCAGCCGGTGCTTACGCATGACGCGCATGGCCAGCCGGCGGCCCTCGTCGGACAGCTCGAGGTGGCGGTCACCCTCCACGCTGAGCAGCCCGTCGCGTTCCATCCGGCCGACGGTCTGGCTCACGGTAGGTCCGCTTTGGTGCAATCGCTCCGCGATGCGGGCGCGCAGCGGGACTATGCCCTCCTCCTCTAGCTCGTAGACCGTGCGGAGGTACATCTCGGTGGTGTCGATGAGATCACTCACAACCGCCATTGTGGCTCATCCGGCAAGGCGCCCTTGGCCACGGGCGTGCGGTGCGAGGCCAGCCAGGCGACCATGGGGACATGTCCCGCACCGCGCTGATGTGGTTCCGTCGCGACCTGCGGTTGGCGGACAATCCCGCGTTGCTGGAGGCCGTGCGCGCCGGGACCGATGGCGTGGTGCCGTTGTTCGTCCTCGACGACCGTCTCTGGGCGCCTGCCGGACCAGCTAGACGGGCGTACCTGATCTCGAGCCTGGCAGATCTGAGCGACCGGATCGGTCGCCTGCACGTCCGCCGGGGCGACCCGGTCCACGAGGTGCTCGCAGCGGCACAAAGGGCCGGAGCGCACACTGTCCACATTGCCGCGGACTACGGTCCCTACGGCTCGACGCGTGACACCGCCGTCGCAACGGCGCTGGAGCGGCATGGCATCCAGCTGGTGCGCACGGGTTCGCCGTACGCCGTGGCGCCGGGGCGCGTCGTCAAGTCCGACGGCCGGCCGTACAGCGTCTACTCCCCCTACGCCCGAGCCTGGCGCGAGCATGGTTGGCGGCCGCCGGTGGCGGCGCCCGAGGGGGTGCCCTGGGTGGAACAGGAACCGGCGATCCTGCCGGCTCTCCCGGGGGTCGCGCCCATGACGCTGCCGGAGCCGGGTGAGGCGGCGGCGTTGCGCCGCTGGAGTGCCTACCTGAATACCGGACTCGCCGGCTACGACGAGGCCCGCAACCGCCCCGACCTGGATGCCACCTCGCGGATGTCTGTGCACCTGAAGTGGGGCGAAGTGCACCCCCGCACGCTGCTGGCTGACCTCGCGCGCCATCGCAGCAAGGGAAGCGAGGTGTATCGCCGCGAGCTGGCCTGGCGTGACTTCTACGCCGACGTGTTGTGGCACCATCCCGAGTCGGCGCGCGAGCACCTGCGGCCCGAGTTCTCGGCGATGCCGTTCGAGCCACCCGGTCCTGCGTTCGACCAGTGGTGTGCGGGCAGGACTGGCTTCCCGATCGTCGACGCGGGCATGCGACAGCTGCTCGCGGAGGGGTGGATGCACAATCGGGTACGGATGATCGTGGCCAGCTTCTTGGTCAAGGACCTGCATGTCGAGTGGCAGCACGGAGCGCGCCACTTCATGGCGCGGCTCGTCGACGGCGACCAGGCGTCCAACGCTCACGGTTGGCAATGGGTCGGCGGTTCGGGTACCGACGCCGCGCCATACTTCCGGGTCTTCAATCCGGTCACCCAGGCTGAGAGATTCGACCCTGCCGGCGACTACGTTCGTCGATACGTGCCAGAGCTGGTCGGTGTGGCGGGGGCAGCGGTGCACCGACCGTGGCGGCTGTCCGGCGGCATCCCCGGTGGTTACCCCGCCCCGATCGTCAATCATGCTGAGCAGCGGCGCGTCGCGCTTTCCAGGTACGAGGCGATCCGCGACCCGTAACCACCTGGACTTTTCACCGCCGTTCCAGGTCATAGCCTGATCCGAGCGTGACAAGTCGGGAGTGAGGACGTTTCGAGAGTGGCGCAACGGCCGGGAGCGCAGAAGTGGGTGCCTACCGGGGCCGGCCTCGACGCGCTCCGAGAGGCCGCGGCCGGCTGTGAAGGCTGCGAGCTGCATGTCGCTGCCACCCAGACGGTCTTCTCCACGGGGTCTGCGCTGGCCAGGGTAGCGTTGGTCGGAGAGCAACCGGGCGACGCGGAGGACCGGCAGGGTGCTCCGTTTGTGGGACCTGCGGGACAGCTGCTCAATCGGGCTTTGGACGCCGCCGGCCTCGACCGCGCTGACTGCTACGTGACCAACGCCGTGAAGCACTTCCGCTTCACGGCGACGCCCAAGCGGCGGCTCCACCAGACTCCGGAGTTGGTGCACCTGCAAGCCTGCCGTCCATGGCTGACGGCCGAGCTAGCGGTCGTCGATCCCGAGATCGTGGTGTGCCTGGGAGCCACTGCCGCCCGGTCGTTGCTGGGCCCGGAGTTCCGCGTCACCCGCCAGCGCGGCATCCTCTTCCCGAGAGCGACCCAGGCGCCTGATCCGGCAATGGTCCAGTCCGGCTGGTTGATGGCGACGATTCATCCGTCGGCGGTCCTACGAGCCCCCGACCGAGACGACACATTCGCCGGGCTCGTGCGCGATCTGGTCGTCGCAGCCGAGGCACTGGTGCCTTCGTGAGCCACACCATGATCCGCATAGATCGGCGCTTTCGCGGACCGGCCTCGTCGGGCAATGGCGGCTACACGGCCGGGTTGTTCGCCGCTCGACTACCTTCGACAGCTGTGGTGCAGGTGACGTTGCATCGGCCGCCGCCACTCGACATCGACGTTGCGGTCCGCGACGCCGGGCCGGAGCGCATCGAGCTCTTGAACGCAGGTGATGTCATCGCCGATGCACTCACCGTGCCGGAAGACTCGCTCGGGCCGCCGGTCCAGGCGGTCGACCTCGCCACGGCACGGACCGCCGAAAACGCCTACGCCGGCGCAGTGAGCCATCCGTTCCCCGAATGCTTCGTGTGCGGCCCGGCACGTACGCCCGGCGACGGGCTGCGGTTGACTCCCGGTCGGCTGCCGGGCGGGCGCACGGCCTGTACCTGGACTGCCGACGAGAGTCTCACCAGTGCCGGGTCAGTGGTCGGGAACGCGTACGTCTGGGCAGCGATGGACTGCCCGGGCGGCTGGACGGGCGACCTTCAGGGAAGACCGATGGTGCTCGGCCGGATTACCGCGAGTGTCGACTCGCCGGTCCACGCCGGCGATCGCTGTGTCGTCGTCGGCCAGTGGCTGGGGACCGCAGGCCGCAAGACGTGGACCGCGACTACCGTGTACGCCCCGGACGGTCGGGTACACGGTCGCGCCCGGCACACCTGGATCCATGTCGACCCGGCGAACTTCGGCTGACCCGACCTCTTGCCCGGAAGGACCGAGATGACGCAGGTTCCATGGTGGCGCCACGCCGTGTGCTACCAGATCTACGTCCGTAGCTTCGCCGACTCCGACGGCGATGGGGTAGGGGATCTACCCGGCATCAGTGCCCGAATGCCGTATCTCGCCGAGCTCGGTGTCGACGCCATCTGGTTGACACCGTTCTATCCCTCGCCGCAGGCCGACCACGGGTACGACGTGGCCGACTACCGCAACGTGAACCCCCTGTTCGGCACGCTGGGCGACTTCGACGCCTTGCTCGAACAGGCCCACGGTCTGGGCATCAAGGTCATCGTCGACGTGGTCCCTAACCACTCCTCGAGCGAGCATGCTTGGTTCCAGGCGGCGCTGGCGGCGGGGCACGGTAGCGCCGAACGAGCCTGTTACATCTTCCGCGACGGGCTGGGAACCAGCGGCGAAACACCCCCGAACAACTGGCAGTCGATGTTCGGTGGCCCGGCCTGGACGCGGGTCCCAGACGGGCAGTGGTACCTGCATCTGTTCGACACCGGCCAGCCCGACTTCGACTGGAGCAACCCTGAGGTGGGTGACGAGTTCGAGCGGATCCTCCGCTTCTGGCTCGACCGCGGCGTCGACGGCTTCCGAATCGACGTGGCGCACGCGATGGTCAAAGCTCCCGGTCTTCCGGATGTGGCGGCTCTCCAACCAGACGACCGCCACGACGAGGCACTTCATCGCACCGACCGTCCCTACTGGGACCAGCCGGCGGTCCACGACATCTACCGCCGTTGGCACGCGATCCTGGCGGAGTACCCGGGTGACCGGATGGCGATCGGCGAAGCGTGGGTGGAAACGCCCGAGGCGATGGCGCGGTACGTACGCCCCGATGAGCTCCAGCAGTGCTTTAACTTCCACTGGCTGGAAGCGGAGTGGTCGGCGCATGAGTTCCGGGAGGTCCTCGCGGCCACGATCGCCGCCGTCGAACCGGTCGGTGCATCGCCGACCTGGGTGCTCTCCAACCATGATGTGCGGCGCACGGTGACGCGGTACGGAGACGGCGCGGTCGGGCTGGCGAGGGCACGCGCTGCCTTGCTGGCGATGCTTGCGCTACCAGGGTCGGCGTACCTCTACCAGGGTGAGGAGCTGGGGCTGCCGGAGGTCGATGTCCCACTCGCGGCGCGTCAAGATCCCCAGTGGCTGCGCGGCGGCGGCCCGAACCGGGACGGCGCCAGGGTGCCGTTGCCTTGGAGCGGTGAGCAGCCGCCGTTCGGCTTCGCGCCAGACTGCGCCGCGACGTGGCTGCCGCAACCGCCCCAGTGGTCCGCACTCACGGTCGAGCGACAGGAGCGCGACTCGAGCTCGACGCTGCTGCTCGTACGCGCTGCGCTTCGGCTGCGACATGACCTGCTCTCGTCGCTGGGCGACGGCATCGAAGTGCTCGATCGCGATCCCGATGTCTTGGCGTATGCCCGCTCAGGAGCCGGTTCGCCACTGATGTGCGTCCTCAACTGCGGCAGGGTGGCAGTCGACGTCTCCGACCTGGGCGACCCTTTGCTGATGAGCGGACCGGATGCGGTTCGGGGCGGCACCCTCGCTCCCAACACCGCCGCCTGGCTCCGCGCCTGAAGCGCACGCGTCGCTATCCCAGGTGAACCTGGTACGAATGCACTTCACCCGGCGTGGGTGCCAGGTGAAGTGCGCTGATACCAGGTTCACCTGGGGAAGGTGGGACGTACGCGGCGGCCTACGGCTGGGGAGCACGGGCGTCATAGCGAAGGAAGCGGCGCTGGGCGAGACAGGCGATGGTGGCGCCGACGATGCACGCGCACCCTCCGATCGCGACCGCTGAGGTGTCGGAGGTCAGGTCGGCGACGGAGCCGGCAACGAAGTCACCCAGCCGAGGTCCGCCGGCGACCACCACCGTGAAGACACCCTGCAACCTCCCCCGCATCTCATCCGGTGCCGCCACCTGCAAGACCGTGGACCTGTAAGCCGCGCTCACCATGTCGGCCGACCCGGACAACGCCAGGAACGTGACGCCGAGCCACAACAGACCCGGCAACCCGATCGCGGCGAACCCGGCGCCGGCGACCGATGCCCCGTAGCAGGCAACCGCCACCGCGATCGCGATGCCGTGGCGGTGTATCCGGCTGATCCAGCCGGAAAGCGCAAACGCAGCCAGCGAGCCCATCGCCGGGGCCGCTTGCAACAGCCCAAGAGTGCTGGCATTGCCGGCGTAGACGGTGAGCGCAAGAGCCGGGAACAACGCCCGTGGTTGGGACAAGACCATCGCGCACAGATCGAGGACGAACGTCATGCGCAGGTTGGGTGACCGGCGCAGGAACCGCAGACCCTCCAGCACCGCGGCCAGGCCCGGAGGACGACCCGTCGCGTTGCTCGGCGGCATCGACGGCAACCTGACGAGTGAGTAAACGGCGGCGGTGAACAAGATGGCGTCGACGGCGTAGGCCCACGCGACGCCACGCCACCCGATGATCACCCCAGCCATCAGCGGGCCTACGGTGAATCCGAGGTTGAACGACGCCATCCCCAGTGCGTTGGCGGACGGCATCAGCTCGGCCGGCAGCAACTTCGGGATAATCGCCGAGCGAGCCGGGTTGTTGACCGCATAGCAGGCCGACTGCAACGCGACAATCGAGTACAGCAGGCTCGTGGAGCGCACCTCGAGGACCGCTTGCAGGACAAGCGCCATCGACACCGCCCACAGACCTGCCGATGCGATGAGCGCCACAGTTCGCCGATCCATCGCATCGAGAACGGCGCCGCCGTACAACCCGAAGACGACGAGCGGCACCAGTGCGTACAACCCGACCAGCCCGACGGCGAAGGAGGAACGGGTCATCGTGTAGACCTGATAGGCGATGGTGATCGCGGCCATCTGTTGGCCGAGCTGCGAAACAGTCAGCCCGAACCACAATCGGCGGAAATCGGCGGATTCCCGTAAGGGCCGGATGTCGGTGACGACACGGGCCCACCGACGCTGACGTCGCCCCGCATCAGACACGAAACGCGATCATGGCACGGCGCCAATCACCTTGCCGACGGCCCCGGCACAACGTAGCGTCGTCGGTACACGGGAAGGAGGTGGTCCAGTAGATGCATAGTCATAGGACTTGTGAGGTGGCTGTCCGCTAGCCGCCGCTATCGGGACTTCGACCGCTGCTGAGCGGCCGGCGAATCCCCGACAGCCACCCGGCCCGCAGGGGGCCGAGCCCAGTCCGCTCGGCCGTGGCCAGACCACAACCCTGCGGGCCGACCCATGTCCGAGCCGGTCAGGGCGCCAGCCGCCCGCGGCGCCAGCTCTTGCCGTCCCGGCGGTAGCGCAATCGGTCGTGCATCCGATTGCTACGTCCCTGCCAGAACTCCACGGTCTGCGGCTCCACCCGATAACCGCCCCAGTGCTCCGGGCACGGCACCGCCTCGGTGTCAGCGAAGCGGGCCGCCATCAGCTCGTAGCGCTTCTGCAGGAATTCTCGGTCCGGCACCTCCTTTGACTGGGGAGATGCCCAAGCACCCAGTTGTGAGCCGCGTGGACGACTCGCGAAGTACGCCTCGTTCTCTTCCCGAGTGAGCCGCGCGGCCGGACCCTCGACGCGGACCTGCCGCTGCAGTGGGTGCCACGGCAACACCAGCGCAGCCTGGGAGCTCGTTCCCAGATCGTCGGCCTTGCGGGACTCGTAGTTGGTGAAGAACGTCAGGCCGGTGGCCTCGACCCCCTTGAGCAACACCATTCGCGCGGAAAGAACGCCGTCGCTGCCAGCGGTGGCCAGCACCATCGCGTTTGGCTCATGCATACCGGACCCGATCGCGTCCGTGAGCCAGCGAGCGAGCAGCACCAGCGGGTCGGCGCCCGCCTCGTCCTCATCCAGGCCTCGGGCACCGTACTCCGTTCGCAACCGGGCCAGCACATCGTCCATGTCAACTCGTGCGTGCGCGGGCGAACGGCTGGCCGCAGCTGGCGCAGAAACGGGCACCCTCGTCTGCCGTGACACCACAGCTCGGGCAGCGGACCGCGGCGGCCGACCCCGCCGCTGCCTCGGGTGCGGTGTGCCGCTTCCGGATGTCCCCGCGGCCGGCGTTGAGGCAGAGGCCACCGACGACGAGCAGCAGAACGCCGACGAAGAACATCCAGATCTTTCCGGGGCGGGCGTCGATGTCCTGCGACGCCATCGCGGAGATGAAGTCGACCAGCGCAATCCCGACGAGCACCAGTCCGACTAACACCGCGACGGCACCGACTCCCCGCAAAGTCGTCCGCCGGGCCGACTGGGAGTGAAAGCCGGGATCGTCGGTGGTCATCCAGTCCCTCCGGCGGCTCCCCGCCGCCATGTCGCTGCCACACTTGAGGCCACACCCTAGATGCCGACAGCGTCGCGCGGCGGTACCGGTCGGCGCAACGACGGAGAGTCCCGCGTGGATGAGATCCTTGTGATCCCCCCGGATCTGCGGCCCGGTGACGGCCGTTTCGGCTCGGGTCCGTCGAAGGTGCGGGTCGAGGCGCTGGAGGCTCTCGCCGCATCAGGGTCTGCGCTCATGGGCACCTCGCACCGGAAGGCACCTGTCAAGCGGCTGGTCGGTCGGCTCAGGGAGGGGCTGGCCACCCTGTTCTCCCTGCCGGAGGGCTACCAGGTGATTCTCGGCAACGGCGGCACCACGGCCTTTTGGGATCTGGCCGTGTTCGGGCTCATCGACTCGCGCAGCCAGCACCTGTCCTTCGGGGAGTTCTCGGCGCGGTTCACCGCAGCCGCGGCACGGGCACCGTTCCTGTTGGCTCCCCAGGTGGTGGTCAGCGCTCCGGGCACCTGCCCCGAGCTGACACCGGAGACAGGTATCGATGCGTACGCCTGGGCTCACAACGAGACGTCGACCGGCGTCATGGCACCGGTACGCCGGGTTGCCGAAACCGACGCTGAGGCGCTGATGCTGGTCGATGCCACCTCCGCAGCTGGCGGTCTGCCCGTCGACCTGCGCGAGGTGGACGCCTACTACTTCGCGCCGCAGAAGGGTTTCGGCTCTGACGGCGGTCTTTGGGTGGCCCTTTTGTCACCGGCCGCCGTGGAGCGGACGGGTCGCATCTGCGCCAGTGGGCGCTTCATTCCGGCGTTCCTCAACCTGCAGACGGCGATCGACAACTCGGTGCAGGACCAGACGTACAACACGCCGGCCATCGCCACGTTGTTCTTGATGGCCGAGCAGGTCGACTGGTTCAACGACCAGGGTGGCTTGGAGTGGGGTGTCGGCCGGACCACCGATTCGGCGGGCCGGTTGTACGAGTGGGCGGAGGCCACCGACTACACGACCCCGTTCGTCGCCGAACCCGCGCAGCGCTCACTAACGGTCGGCACCATCGACCTCGACGACACGATCGACGCGGCGGCGGTGGCGAACGTCCTCCGTGCACATGACATCGTCGACGTCGAGCCGTACCGCAGGCTCGGCCGCAACCAACTGCGGATCGCGATGTTCCCGGCGATCGAACCCGCGGATGTGACGGCACTGACCCGGTGCGTCGACTATGTGGTGGAACGGTTGCGCTGACTCCGCCTGAGCAACAACCAGGCACCACCCAGGACCAACGTACTCACGCCGACAGCCCACGCCGGCCAATCCAGGTCGGACTCGTTCGCCCCCGATCCAGCACCGGTCGTCAGATCGGCGGTTGGTGAGGGAGTCGGGGACGGTGTCCGGGCGCTCGCGGGCGGGAAGCGGAGGCGCTCCCTCACTGATCGAGGCAGTGGAAGCTCGATCAACGGTGAGGGCAGGCCCTCGGTGCCGACCAGCAGCGTCGACCCGTGGACAGCGAGCGATTCACCCTGGCGTTGGCGCGGGAGGGGGATGATGGCGACCCGACGCCACTCCGGCATCCGGTACACAACGGCATCGGTGTACGTGCGCAGCAGCACTGCCCGGCGCAGGACTCCGGCGTCGGTCACCAATCCCGGGACCGTCACACCGGCCACCTGCTTCGCCACGTTGGCGCCATCGGGGGACAGGTCGCTTGGCAGCAAGTACACAGCCCCCGAGAACAGTCCCTTGGTGACGATCGCCAGCCGGCTCGTACCGGGCACAGCGACCAATGCCTCCGCGTCGTGCGGTCCGTCGGAATAGCGCACCGGATAAGTAGTCGGCCGGACCATCGAATCGGTGCGGCCCGGCTGCGCCAGCGCATACAGCGCGGTCGCTTCCCGGTTGCCTTCGTTGTCACCGATATCCCCCACGTAGAGCCGATCGTCGGGACCGATCGCCAGTGCCTCGGTGTCGGTGGCGTCCACCCCGGCAAGAGTCGTTGTCCCCCGCACCCGACCCGAAGCCACCTCGACGGTGAAGACGATCGCGTCATGACCGGAATCGTTGATCGTGTAGACCATCCCGGGATGCTGTGTGCTGTACACCAGGGCACTCGACTCGGGGATGCGCGCGTCGCGGATGACGCCTACCCGGTGAGGACCCCGCTCCAACGCCACCGCTGGGCCACCCGTTGTGACGACCAACGACAGCAGCAGCAATCCCCAGCCGGTAGAGATCATGCATCCGCCAACAGCTCGGCGAGCTTCGGCTGCACCTGCCACATCGCGACCAGCTCGTCGTACTGGCGGCGGACCGTGGCGTCGACGGGGGCGCCGGTACGCAACGCTCGCAGCATCGTGTTGCGAGGCGTGTGCCGGCTCGCCACGAACTCGACGACGTCGACTCGGTAACCGTGCAGCCGCAGGAGCGCCGCGCGCATCCCGTCGGTCAACGTGTCGGCCAACCTCTCGCGGAGTATCCCGTGCCGCGTCACCAACCCGAAGGGCTCCGGCGGGGACACCCGGCGGAGCTGCGCCTGCAGGTAGTGATGGCAGCAGGGTGCCCCCAGGACGAGCGGAGTGCGCCACTCGACCGCGCGGGCGAGAGCGTCATCGGTGGCGGTGTCGCAAGCATGCAGCGCGAGCGCGACGTCGACGCCTGCGTCCATGACCACGTCGGTGATCGACGCCTGCCGGAACCGCAACGCGTCGCCACAGCCCAGAAGTTCGGCAAGAGCGGCATTGCGGTCGTGTGCCTGCGCCTTGGCGTCGACGCCGGTCATACGTACCGCGAGCCCTCGGGTGACGCTGAGATAGCGGAAAGCTGCGAAGGTCAAATAGGCGTTGCCACAGCCGAGATCGACAATGTGCAGCGGTTCGGCGGTTGTTGGTTCCCGGATGCGGTCGGTCGCGAGAGCCTCGTCAACCGCGACCGCGAGCAGACGCAGGAACTCCTCGACCTGCCGGTACTTCGCCTGCATCGATGGCTTCACCCGTCCGGATGAGTCGCTGATGCCCACCGCGCGAAGATAGGCGTCGTCAGCGGGCAGCAGCCGGGGCTTCACCCGGTCGTGTTCGCGGTGCTCGGAGCCGCGGTCGGAGCTGGGTTGCCGTCCAGCCGTCTGCAGCTGGCCGTGGCCCTTCTTGGTGACTCGCAAGGAGGTGATCGAGTCCGGTCTTTCCACGTGCCAGGTGCTGAACGGTTCGGCGAGCAAGTCGTCAACGGCGTGAGACGCGCTCTCACCGAGAGGTACGTTGTGCGTGAACGCCTGGGTGTCGTCGTAGCCGGTGATCTGCAGGTGGCGTCCCGAGCGCAGGTCGACATAGCGCAGCTCGACTCGGCGCCACCTGGGTTGCGTCGCTCGTCGGCGTCCGGATGCCACCGCTCGGATCAGCGTGTCGGAGTCGAGAAGCAGGGTGCGCACCTGCGCTAACCCGGTCTGGAGAAGTTCGGACACTCCTCCAGCGTGCCAGGCGATCAGGCTCCCGACGGCGGCCTGGGGTCAACGCAGCGCGGCGGCCACGACAACCACGACCAACAACGCCAACAACAGGCTCGGGATCACCCAGCGGCGGTAGTGGGGATTCACCGCTCAGGCGGGTGGGAACGTGTGCTCGCCGAGCAATTCGTAAAGGGGCTCGCCGTCTTCGGCCTGGCGGGCCCAGACCACCGCGATCGACGGAACGTCCCAGAAAGGGCCGCTGTAGTCGGCGAGCCGATGGACGAGCGGCGACAGGTCCTGGCCGGGCCGTGCCCGGGCGAGGGTCATGTGGGCCCGGAAGCGGCGGTCAAGCGTCCAGCCGAAGTGCTGCACCGACGTCACCAACTCATCTGACAATTTGAGCAGCGCATCCTCGTGGCTGTCGACACCGGCCCACAATGTCTGCGCGACGTTTGGCTCGGGGAAGGTTCCGGAACCGACCAACCGCACTTGGAACGCCTCTCGTTCGGCCACAAAGTTGGCCACCCCGCGGTTGAGGTGCACCTGATCCGCTTGGGTTATGTTGCCGAAGAAGGCCAAAGTGAGGTGCCATAGCGGCGCCTGGGTCCAGCGCAGGTCCGGATACATGTCCTGCAAGGGCTCAACGATGTGGGCGAGGTCATCGACAGCATCGTCGGGGGGGAAAATCGCAGCGAACACTCGCACGCGCCCGAGTTTGGCACGCGATCACAGGTCTTACTGAGTCGACTCGGCCAGTCGTCGCCGAAAAGCCGACGCGACACCGGCGTCTCCCGTCACCGCCAGCGACTCGTCGCTGCGGCGCCCCCACAACCACAAGTAGAGGTCGTCGGGTGATCCGGCCACCTCGACAGCCACCGCGCCGGCATCCGACTCGGTCACGCGGACGTTTCGCGAGGTCATCGACACGGTCCACGATCGGCCGCCGCCACTGATCCTGACGCGATCGTCGGCCTGCTCTCCGGATTGGTCACCGTCCGAACACGGCCCTGCGAGCATGATGCGGAGGACTTCGTCGATCCCGTCGACGGCAAGCTCCTCATCGATCGGCGTTACTACGCCGTGGGCGAGCTCGACGTCGACTCGGTGGACCGCCGTCTCCAGTGCCATCCGGCGGTACCAGAACCCGACGGTCTGGTCGTCTCGCCACCAGGTAAAGCGGACCGAGTAGGGATCGCGGGACTCCAACTCGTCGAGCAGCGCACGAGTCGCCTCGTCGAACAACGCGAGTGGGAGGCTGTCATCGAGGTCTCCCGGTGGCCATAGTGGCTCGGCGCCTTGTCGCATGCACCCGACCTTGTGCAGGTAGACCGCGGCGGTATGTGTCAGCGCATCGGCCACGGTCCATCCGGGACACGATGGCACCGGCTGCTCCAGTCCCATCCGCCCGACCTCCGCCATCCGGGCGGCGTCGAGGCGTAGCACTCGCAGATAATCGTCCCAGCGCAGCCACCCGGCACGGGGCGGCTGTGATGTCTGTGTGCTCATGTCGACAGCCTGCCACTGGCCGCCGACAGTGTCAGCCCCGGTCCGCCACCGTCCGACCTCAGCTGGCGACGGTCGCATCCGGCGCCGCCGCCTGTTCCTCGACACGCTCTCGGGTGTGGGCCTCACTGCGTGGCGAGACGGAGAGAGCGGGCCGGCCGATTCGCGCCCGCACCACCAGACCGCCCCGCTGAAGGTAGACACCGAGGGCGACCAGCGTGCCGACGAGGGTTACCAGGCCTCCGCCCAACAAGGTCCACCGGGCACCGAACTCCTCTCCCACCCACCCGATTACCGGAGCGCCGGCAGGGGTTCCGCCTAGGAAGATCATCAGGTAGAGCGCCGCTACCCGCCCGCGCATCTCCGGTGCCACAGTCAGCTGGATGGTGGCGTTCGCACTGGTGATCATGGTCAGTGCACACAACCCGACGATGGGCAGGAAGAGCGCAAACGTGAGATAGGTGGGCATCAGCCCGAGGGCGATCTCCACGACGGCGAAGATGAGAGCAGCTCCCACCACCAGGCGAAGCCGCGGGTTATTTCGGCGAGCCGCCAGCAGTGACCCCACCACCGACCCGACCGCCATGATCGACCCCAGCAGGCCGAACTCCCCCGCACCCTTGTGGAACACCTCGGTGGCGATCAGCGCCGTCGTCATTTGGAAGTTCATCCCGAAGGTGCCGACGAAGAAAACAGTGGCCAAGAGCAGCATCAGGTCCGGTCGGCGCCGGACGTACCGGAGACCTTCGCGGACCGCTCCGCCACCGCGTGGTGCGGGCGTCGCTGGGTGTAGCCGCGACGTGTCGAGAAGCCGCAGCGAGGTCAAGACGGCAAGGTAGCTGACAGCGTTGAGCAGGATCGCCCAGCCCGTCGCCGTTACCCCCGAGCCCAGCGCGGCGATGAGGAACCCGGCCACCGCCGGACCGATGACGCGTGCGGAGTTGAACGAGGCGGAGTTGAGACCGACCGCGTTGGCCAGGTCGTCGCTGCCGACCATCTCGATGACGAACGATTGCCGTGCCGGAGCATCGAAGGCGTGTCCGACCCCGAACAGAAAGGCGAGGACGAAGACCTGCCAGACGGTGACCGTGCCCGTGACCGCAAGCACTCCGAGCGCAACGGCGGGGATTGCCATCATCAGCTGGGTCGCGACGAGCACCTTGCGCTTGGGAAAGCGATCGGCGACGACGCCGGCGAGTGGTGAGAGCAACAACATCGGCAGGAACTGCAGGCCGGTGGTGATACCAAGGGCGGTGCCACTGTTGTCCGTGAGCTGGAGCACCAGCCAGTCCTGAGCGACTCGCTGCATCCACGTGCCGACGTTGGAGAGGAACGCACCGCCGGCATAGACGCGGTAGTTGCGCACCTGAAGTGCGCGGAACGTCGGGCTCACGCCTGCGCCAACCTCTCCAGGATCACCGCGGCGCGGCGCAACACCTCTCTGTCAGCGGTGTCGAGCTCTCGCAGGCGGCGTGCCAGCCAGGCATCGCGGCGCATCCGCTCGGCGGCGAGCAGGCTCTCACCGGTTTCTGACAGGTGGAGGATGACCTGCCGGCCGTCCGAGGGGTGCGGCTCACGGCGGAGCAGCCCGAGCTCGCTCAGGCAGTTGACGGTGCGAGTGATCGACGGCGGCTGCACCCTTTCGTACGCGGCAAGCGCACCGATAGTGAGGGAGCCGTGGCGACGGATGGTGCCGAGGGCGGACAACTGCGTGGCCGTGAGATCCGTGTGCCGCTCCTGCCGCAGTCGACGCGCCAGCCGCGACACCGACATCGCCAGCGCACCGGGTAGGCCGGAGCTGGTACGAGCGGTCCGGGCAAGCTCGATTGGCATCTAGTTAGCATAACTCATTAGTTAAGCTAACCAAAACCCTGGCCGGCCGGCCTTAGTCCCCCACCGTCGAGGCCCTCCTCGATTGGCGCCTTCCGCCGAAGCCCCCGCCCGCGTGTCGGCAACCGCTCCCGCCACTCGGTGCGCGATGGCAACGGCCAGGCGTAGCCTGGATCGGTGACGTCGCTACCACCTGAGCACCCGCCTCGGGAGCTCGCCAGTGCCGATATCAGCGGTGCCGATACCGCCGCCGATGCCACCGCTGGCCATGGCGTCGCTCACCTCGAACCACTCGACGTCGACGGTGTGCACACGGTGGCTGTGGGCTCGGTGCTGTGGTTGGTGGCGTTTCTTGCGCTGCTGCCGTTCACGGCGGGCTTGCGCGACGCTGACCGGCTGTGGTGGTTGTGGACGTGCCTCACCGGCTTCGGCTTCGGGGTCCTCGGGCTCGTCTACTGCCGCAGGCGACGTGACGCCATCCGTAGGAACCCGGCGAGCTCGCCGGTGGAGACCAGCCGCTTCGGTGCCGCTGGCTGAGATTACAAGCGCTCGACGTCGTCGAAGCTGAGAGTGTCGAGAGCCGGCGCAGACAACACTTCTACGCTGGGAGCGTTGCCCGTCATCACCTGCGAGTGCGCGCCACAGCCGTGGTCGAAGGAGACAACCTTTCCGTCATCGATCGAGACCTCGTTGGCGCAGACGCCAAACACCGACGAGAGTGGTCCCGCAAGGCGGACGAGAAATCCGCAACTGTGGCAGGACGCCGGTGCACCCTGCGCCACCTCGGCTTCCGGGCCGTGCTCGCCGTCATACCAGCGCTGCGAAGCCAGGTCGCGTCCCTCGAGGGAAAGAACACGTACCCGACCGAGCCCGATCTCGTCGGCCACGGGTCGCACGGAGGTGTCGTCACGCAACGGCGATGTCCGCTCGTCTCCCGCGAACCAGCCGGGCACCAGGCGCGGATCATCGTCCTCGGTACGCAGGAGGTCGCCCCGACCGACGTCACCCGGCAGCAGCCGCTCACGGTACGGGATCCATGCCGGCGCGACGACTGCGTCGTCGGTGGGGAGCAAGACGACCTCGTTGACGGTGACCGAGCGCTGCCGTGAAGCCCGGGTGACGACGACACACCACCGCCAGCCGCCGTAGCCCGCCCGTTCGCAACCGAACAGGTGGCTCACCAGGCGGTCTCCCTCGACGACGTGCCCGAGGTGCGCACCGACGTCCCTGGGGTCGACCGCTTCGATGAGTGCCATGTGGGCCGACTCAACGGCGTCGACGCACACGGCGTCCGGACGGGGGTGGCGCGTGGCAGTCGGCACCCGGGAATTCTCGCTCATTCAGGCGACGGACCCAAACGAACGCGTTCTCGGAGACGGCTTGCCGAGACCCTGGTGAGGCAGGATTGGACCGTGGACCCACCGCAGTCACCGCGGCCGTCGCGAGCGGCACGCGCCGCCGGAACCTCGGGCCGGGCGGCGCGTGCATCGGGGCGCCTGGCGGCCCGGAGTGTCCGTGGCGCACGGCGATTGACCCATGCGCAAGGCGCCGGAGAGAGCGGTCTGTCGCGGCTGCTCGAGATGCATGCGTTCAACACCGCGGGAGATGCGGCCGTGGCGGTGGCACTGGCCGGAACGTTGTTCTTCCAAGTACCGACCGGCGAGGCGCGTGGACAGGTCGCCCTCTTTCTCGGGCTGACGATGCTCCCGTTCGCCATCGTCGCACCGCTCATCGGCCCGTTCCTCGACCGCTTTCGGCGCGGCCGTCGCTGGGCCATCGGCGTGACCATGGCGATCCGGGCGTTCTGCTGCTGGGTCCTGGCGGGGGCGGTGAGCAACGAGTCAGCGGTGCTGTTCCCCGCCGCACTGGGTGTCTTGGTGTCGTCCAAGGCGTACGGCGTCACCCGGGCGTCTGCGGTTCCGCGAGTGCTGCCTGTTGGCGTCACGCTCGTCAAAGCCAACTCCCGGATCTCGCTGACCGGCACAGCCGGTGCCGCGGTGTCTGCTCCGATCGCTGCCGCGGCCGCGATGATCGGCGCGGAGTGGACGCTGCGCTATGCCTTCGTGCTCTTCGTGGTCGCCACCGTGCTCGCGGTGCTGCTGCCCGCGGCGGTCGACTCCTCCTCTGGCGAGGAGCAGGTGGCTATGTCGGCGATGGGCGGCCGCAAGCAGGGCCTGAGGGTCGGCATCACCACGGTGGTGGTCAGCGCGCTGCGATGCAACGCCGGTCTTCGTTTTTTGTCCGGGTTCTTGACGATGTTCATGGCGTTCCTGCTCCGGCAGTACCCGTTCTCCGGCTGGGAGGAGCGCACCACGTTGTTGCTCGTCCTGGTGATCGGCGCCGCCGGGCTGGGGAGCACCGTGGGTACGGCGGCCGGGGCGTTGTTGAGGTCTCGCAACCCCGAGGCTGTCGTCTTGGTCGTCCTGGTCCTCGACGCCACCGTCACCGCGGTGGCGGCGCTCCTCTACGGCCTGCTCACGGCAGTGCTGCTCGGGCTCACCGTCGGCCTGTGCCAGTCCCTGGGCAAGCTCAGCCTCGACGCCCTCATCCAACGGGACGTGCCGGAGTCGGTGCGTACGAGCGTCTTTGCGCGGTCGGAGACCTTGCTGCAGCTGTCGTGGGTTCTCGGCGGGTTCCTCGGTATCTTGATCCCGTTATCTCCGCCCCAGCTTGGCCTCGGCATCACCGCGGTTCTGCTCATCGCCTGGGCGGTCGTCGTTTTGCGCTTCAGTGCCCTGCAACGCGGGTCGGCGCCGGTTCGCTGACGGGGACGCTCAGACCTCGAGCTCGTCGGCGAGCGCCCGCAACAATGCGCCGGAGCGCCTGGCCGCGCCCGCATCCGGGTGCCGACCTCGCCGGTACGCGCCCTCGAGGCCGTCGAGGAGCTTGATCGTGTCCTCCACGATGAGGGTCATCTCCTCCGGCGACTTGCGCTGATTCTTGGCCAGCGAGGGCACCGGCTCGAGCAGCCGGACCTGGAGCGCCTGGTCACCGCGGCGGCCCTCGACGATCCCGAACTCCACCCGGGCCCCGGAGCGCAGCGTCTCCACACCTGCGGGCAGCGCAGACGAGCGCACATACACGTCGCCGCCGTCGTCCTTGCTCAAGAAGCCGAAGCCCTTGTCGGCGTCGTACCACTTGACCTTTCCAGTCGGCACGATGACCTCACGTTCCTCAGATGAAATGATGCCACATCAGCCTTACCGGACCACACCTCAGCCGTAGCGGGCAGCGCCAGGCAGCGACTCGTTCATCGACCCAGAGCGGAAGCCGCGAGAATCGATCTCCACGCTCTCGAAACCAGCTGCCCGCACTGCGGCCAGCACCTTCGCCGAGCGCGTCACCCGGCCCACCGCCGCACAGTCGACCTCGACCCGCGCCCGGTCGCCGAGATCGCGAACCCGCACGTTACGCAAGGCGATGCCCTCCGCCGTGGCAACCAAGCGCACCGCGACCTCGGCTCGCTCGACGCGGGCCAGACGGTTCGGGGTGACCGAGATTCCGTACGCGATGCGCGAGGACAGGCAGGCTGCCGCCGGCTTGTTCCAGGTGCCCAAGCCCCACCGCCGTGATGCTTCACGCACTTGCGCCTTGGTCAGACCGGCGTCACGCAACGGAGTAAGGGCACCGCGCTCGGCCGCCGCCCGGATCCCCGGCCGAAAGCCAGCGACGGCGTCGTCGGCGTTGGTTCCGGTTGCCACTGCGGCCAGGCCGAGGTCATGCGCCACCGGCGTCAGTACATCCAGCAGTTCGGACTTGCAGAAGTAGCAACGGTCGGCGCCGTTGGTCCGATAACCGGCACGGTCGATCTCGCGAGTCCGGGGCGTAACGTGTCGCACCCCGAGTGCCGTGCAGAATTCTCCCGCCGGAGCGCGCTCAGACATCGGCAGGGAGTCGGAGTACGCGGTTGCGGCAACGACCCGCGTCGTACCCAGAGCTCTCACGGCAGCGGCCAGCAGGAACGCCGAGTCAGCTCCGCCGCTGAAGGCCACGAGCAACGACTCGAGCACGCTCAGTCGGTCGGCCAGGTCGTCCAGGCGGGTGACCAGCAGCTGTTCGTCCTCGCCCGCAGCAGCGTCTCCGGCGCAGCGATGGCGGCGGTCGAGGTCGGGAGGCATGCCTCTCAGCCTACGGTCTGCAACCTGAGGTGAGTGAGCCGTCATGGGGCACTGGGGACGGGTGGGGTATCGAGGCGCAAACACCTCCGACAAAAACCCGCTAAACCACCGCCCCGACCTTTACGCTGCGCTCACGAGGGGTGACGTCGAAGGATGGTCTCACCTCTGTCCCGCTTCTCATGCAAGCCGAGATGGCGGGGTACAGCACACCGCAGAGGCGGCGTTTCTCCGACGATGCAGACGCGAGGGGTTGTGCAAGACACAGGCGAAGATGTGCCGGCCAGACGGGAGTCGGAGCCGGTCTGGATCGCGGCATACACGGACTGGCTGCAACGCGCCCAGACCGGTGATCACAGCCGTGTCGTCGTGGAGATCGAGCAACGCCAGGGCCAGGTCTCGGTACCGCCCCACATTCAGGCGTTGTGGAACTACGCCAAGAGCATTGCGTTGTTCGTCGGCCGACGGGGCGAAGAAGCGTTGGTCACCGTCGAGGAGATCATCGCCTCCGGCCGGATGGCAGACGATGATGCCCTCGTGGCCCTGGGCTTGGCCGCCCAGGCACGGCTGCTCAACCGCACCGGCTCGCCCCTGAAGGCGTTGTACTCGTACGGTCAGGCGGAGTCGCTGCTACGCCGCAACATCGACCAGGTCGAGGAGAGTCGTACCTGGCCGGGTGCGTTGGTGGAGTTGTTTGCCTGCGCCCTGGATCTCGACTCCCGGGAGCGGGCCGACCACCTACTGAGTCTGTGCCGCCGCTTCCCCGAGGAGCGGCTGCTCGCGGTCGAGCGGCTTGCGATCGCGCACAACACCGCGGAGGTACGTCTTTGGGATGCGCTTCGCTCGGCCCGCGTCCCACCGTTCCAGGTCGACACCGAGGTGTTGGAGGAAGCGGTCGACGCCGCCGGAGAAGCTCATCGGCTGGCGGACAAGATCGGTATCGTCGTGGCGCAGGCCGACCCGTTGCTTTGGCAGGGAATCTGGCAGTCCTGGAGCGGGGATGCTGCGTACGGTGTCACCTTGCTCGATCCGATCCTCGACAAGGGCGACCCCCACCTGCACACGATGCGGCTGACGGGTGCCGCTTCCCGGTTGCACGCGCTTCGCCGGGCCGGGCTCACCGATCGTCTGCACCGAGTCGTCGAGCGTGAGTCGAGCCTGGCTGTTGATGCAGCGCGCAACCGGTCGCCAGCCGGCATCGCCTACCTGTGGGAGCGGGCCGTCACCGAGCACCCTGAGCTGGAAGAACCGGGCTCACAGCTCGGGCACCTGCTTCGGTTGTGGGAGCAGCGGGACCGCGAGCGGGTCGACTTCGCCCACGACCTCCTCGAGCTGCGTATCACCCACGATGAGATCGAGTCCCAGCGCCAAGAGCTCGACGATCTGGCGCGGCGAGACCCTCTCACGGGGGTGCTGAACCGCAGAGGGCTGGATCCGCTGTTGCGCGCTTCGGCTCGGCTCCCGGTCGGCGAGACCGCGGCGTTGCTGGTGATCGACTTCGACCGTCTCAAGGCACTCAACGACTCTCGGGGTCACGTCACCGGGGACGAGTACCTGCAGAAGGTCGCCCACGCATTGACCAGCGAGAGCCGCCACGAGGACGTGGTGGCCAGGATCGGCGGGGACGAGTTCGTGGTGCTGGCCTACCTGTCCCCCAACGCCACCGAGCAGCCGCACGCCATCGGCGAACGGATCCGGTCCCGGGTCGCCGAGTACACCGACGGCATGGTGTCCGTCAGTGTCGGTGTCGCCACTCGGACGCAGCCGGTCAATCCCCGCGAGTGGACGACGGCAGCGGACCGGGCCATGTACGAGTCGAAACGAGGTGGCGGCGATCGGGTCCATGCCGTCACGCTGCCAGAGCCGAACGAGGCGCAGGCTTCCGCCTCGGGGTAGCGGCACAGGGTGGCGCCATGGCGACTGGTGACCACTGACAGGGCGACTGGCGACCGACATCCGCCGGACCGACATCCGCCGGCACCGCCCCGTACGACACATCTGGTCAACCGCCACCAGGTTCACCTGGGATGAGTGCACTTCACCCGGCGTGCATGCCGGGTGAAGTGAAGTCGTACCAGGTCAACCTGGGATAACGGCACTGGGCGGGGCCAGTGGCACCCGGCGATGCCCGTCGACGTACGGCAGCGACGAAAGGGGACGGCCCCGGCCGAGGCCGGAATCGCCCCCCTTCGAGGATGTGGTTCAGGCGCCGCGGACGTTCTCCGCCTGCGGGCCCTTCTGGCCTTGCGTGATGTTGAACTCCACGCGCTGTCCCTCATCGAGGCTGCGGAACCCGCCAGCATCGATCGCGGAGTAGTGGACGAATACGTCCGGGCCGTCACCGTCGGGGGCGATGAATCCGAACCCCTTCTCGGCGTTGAACCATTTCACAGTGCCTTGAGCCATGTCGTGGGCTCTCCTTCTGGCGTGTCGTTTCGAGACCGCATTTACCGTCTCGGGTCGCGACGAGGCGCCCCGCTCCCGGAGATTCCCCTAAGAACAAGAAAGCGCCCGCTGTCAGACTTCGCGGGCGTAACGCACGAACCGAAGTACAACTGCAACCACA
>JACCYJ010000243.1 GCA_013696555.1 Nocardioidaceae bacterium
CCGGCAACCCCAAGCGCGACATGCCGCGCGGGCTGATCGCCGGCATGCTGATCCTGCTCGTCTTCGCGGCGCTGATGCTGACGATCGCACCCGGCGCCGGCGGAGCGGACACGATCCAGGAGTCCGACAACCCGCTGCCCGCGGCGGTCGACCAGGCCAAGGGCGAGGGCTCGTTCCTGAGCGACTTCGTCAACTACATCGGGCTCGCCGGCCTGATCGCGAGCTTCTTCTCGATCATCTACGCCTACTCCCGCCAGCTGTTCGCGCTCTCCCGCGCCGGCTACCTGCCGAAGGCGCTGTCGGTCACCAGCGGGCGCAAGGTGCCGTGGCTGGCGCTGCTCGTGCCCGCGGCCGTCGGCTTCCTGCTCGCCGCCATCACCGAGGATGGCGCCACGATGATCAACATCGCGGTCTTCGGCGCGACCGTCTCCTACGTGCTGATGATGCTCTCGCACATCGTGCTGCGCTCGCGCGAGCCGGACCTCGAGCGCCCCTACCGGACGCCGGGCGGCACGCTCCCCACCGGCGTCGCGCTCGTGCTCGCCGTGGCCGCGGTCGTGGCGACCTTCCTGGTCGACACGACGGCCGCGCTCATCACCCTCGGCGTGTACGCGGCGGCCGCGCTGTACTTCGCGTTCTACTCCCGCCACCACCTGGTCGCATCGGCGCCGGAGGAGGAGTTCGACGCGATCACCCGCGCCGAGTCCGAGCTCGCAGGCTCGCACTAGATGACGCTCGACGAGCTGCGGGCGGCGGTCGCCGCCGGAACGGTCGACACCGTCGTCCTCGGCTTCGCCGACATGCAGGGCCGCCTCCAGGGCAAGCGGCTGGTGGCGCAGCACTTCCTGGAGGAGGTCGTCTCGCACGGCGCGGAGGCGTGCAACTACCTGCTGGCCGTCGACGTCGACCTGAACACCGTCGAGGGCTACGCGATGGCCTCGTGGGAGACCGGCTACGGCGACTTCGAGATGAAGCCGGACTTCGAGATGCTGCGGCTGGTGCCGTGGCACGAGGGCACGGCGATGTGCATGGCCGACCTGCACTGGCACGACGACAAGCCGGTCTCGCCATCGCCGCGGCAGATCCTGCGCCGCCAGCTCGACCGCCTCGCCGAGCGCGGCTGGACGGCGCTGGCCGCCACGGAGCTCGAGTTCATCATCTTTCGCGACACCTACGAGCAAGCGTTCCACAAGCGCTACCACGGCCTCGAGCCGGCCAACCTCTACAACGTCGACTACTCGATCCTTGGGACCTCGCGCGTGGAGCCGCTGGTCGGCCGGATCCGGCGCGAGATGGCGCGTGCCGGGCTGGTGGTGGAGAACTCCAAGGGCGAGTGCAACTTCGGCCAGCACGAGATCAACTTCACCTACGAGGGCGCGCTGCACGCCGCGGACACGCACACGATCTACAAGAACGGCGCCAAGGAGATCGCCTCCCAGGAGGGCATGGCGATCACGTTCATGGCCAAGTACAACGAGCGCGAGGGCAACTCGTGCCACATCCACCTCTCCGTGCGCGGGGAGGACGGCACTCCGGTGTTCGCCGAGCAGCCGGAGCTGTTCGAGCGCTTCGTGGCGGGCCAGCTGGCCTGCCTGCGCGAGCTGACCCTGTTCAAGGCGCCCAACATCAACTCCTACAAGCGCTACGCGGAGGGCTCGTTCGCCCCGACCGCGGTCGCGTGGGGCCGTGACAACCGCACCTGCTCGATGCGCGTGATCGGCGACGGCCCGTCGCTGCGGGTGGAGAGCCGCGTCGCGGGCGGCGACGTCAACCCGTACCTGGCGATCGCGGCGATGATCGCCGCCGGGCTGCACGGGATCGATGAGGAGCTGGAGCTGGAGCCGCCGCTGGAGGGCAACGCCTACACGGCGAACAAGCCCCACGTCCCCTCCACCCTGCGCGAGGCGCGCCAGCTGTTCGCGGGCAGCGACGTGGCGCGCGAGGCGTTCGGCCAGGACGTCGTCGAGCACTACCTCAACTGCGCCGACGTGGAGCTGCGCGCCTTCGAGTCCGCGGTCACCGACTGGGAGCGCTTCCGGGGCTTCGAGCGGCTATGAGCTCCCGGCCGGTGATCGGGATCTGCGCGTCGGTAGAGCGGGCTCGATGGACGTACTGGGACGAGGAGGCGGCCGTCCTGTCGATGAACTACGTGCGCCAGGTGCACGAGGCGGGTGGGATCGCCGTGCTGCTGCCGCCGGACCCGCATCCGGCGGAGCTGCTGCGACTGCTCGACGGCCTGCTGC
>JACCYJ010000245.1 GCA_013696555.1 Nocardioidaceae bacterium
CGGACCTGGCCAGTGGCCAGCGGGCCACCGTCCACCTCGCCGGTGACGTCGTGCTCGCCGCAACCGGGGTCGAGCTCGACGCCCTGGACACGCCACCGACGCTTACCCCGAGGCAGTCGAGGTGAGGTCGGTCGGATGGGCGCCCGAAGCCCGGCACGGTTCGGGTCATCGCCAGAGCCACGTCGGGCCCCGCGCCGTACCCACATCGGCCGAGCCGCGCGACTCGAAGGTCTGAGCGGACGTATCGGTCTTGCGATAGACGATGACGTGGCTCCTGTCAGATGCGGTGTGGCGTGAGCCGTGCCGCAACGGCGCCCGAAGCGTCACTGAGCTGGGCCGCCCTGCCCGCTGGGGCAACGGCGCATGCCTGGCATCGCGCAGGGCCTAGAAGATCTCCGTCACGGTGGTGAACTTCCCGCGCGTCCCGGTGTGGGACAGCGCCTGCTCAGTGGCGGAGTCCGAGCCGCAGACCAGCGTCAGCTTTCGCTGCCGGGCTCGTTGGCGGGCTCGCACGCCCAGAAGCAGTGCCACCCCCTGGCTTGATCGGAGGTCGACTGTGCGCATTTCGATGACCAGATCGTGGGCTCGTCCCTCCGACGCCTCCAGGACGCTCTGGCCCATCGCTCGAACCGACTGGCCCTGGCCGACTACTACCACGACCCGGCCATCGGCCTGGCTGGTCTGTGGGCGTTCACCCACCGCATGGTCCTGTCTCCGACCGCTGCCGGGCCGACTGTTCATTCACCGGGGCGACGAGAACACGGCGGTTCGCGTGTGGAAAGTCCTCGGTGCACGCAACCTACCCCGGTTTCTGATGGGAACCGTGCGGTGTCGTTGCCGGCGCCGCCGGGGTAGACGGCTCCACGCCCTGGGCCATTCACATCGGCTACTTGTTTTATGGACGCACGGCTCGCGGCTACGAGCGGTCATCTGGTCGGTTGCGACGTCACCCGACCGGACCGGTTCGGAACCGACCACGCGCTCTCCTCCGGCACAGGGGCCTCAAGGTGTGGTGGGCCGGAGCATCGATGGCTACCGGCCGGGTGCGCGCACCTCCCCCTTCCGCCGACCGGCGGGAGGGTGCAGGCTGCTGGTAGGGACCCCGTGAGAGGAGCTGTGATGCGCGCAGAAGTGGGTGACCGGCTGCACGTGCACGGCCGGGTTGTCGGCACGCCCGACCAGACGTCGGAGATCATCGAGATTCGGGGGCCAGACGGGGCGCCGCCGTACCTCGTGCGCCGCGACGACGGGCACGAGGCGCTCGTGTTTCCCGGGACGGACGCGTCGGTGGAACACCCGCAGAGCCGCGAGCGCACCTGACGTCGATCGGCTCGGCCTGTTCGAGCCCAACCCCCTGGGTCGTCGCCTGTGGGTGCCCGAAACTCTGCAGCACCTACGCGACCTGCGCATATTCGTGGATCAGGCCGCCGAGCCGATCATGTCTGTGGACGCGGGCGTCTGGGTCCGCGGGCGTGGCCGGGAGCGGCCGAAGCGGTGCGGCTTGCCCGAGGCCACGGTGCGGGCGGTGGGGATTGAAGTGGCTCTCGTACTCGTGCAGCACAGCCATGGCGTGGGCGGTGTTGACGATCAGTATCCGGTCCAGCAGCTCGCGGCGGACGCTGCCCACGAACCGTTCGCCGATCGCGTTCGCCCGGGGCGCTCGCACAGGAATCTTGATGACGTCGCCTCCTGCACTGGTGAATACGGCGTCGAACGCGTCGGTGAACTTGGTGTCCCGGTCCCGGATCAGGAACCTCACTCGACGGCCTGCGTCGTCGAGGTCCATCAGCAGGTTGCGGGCCTGTTGGGTCACCCACGCCCCGCCCGGATGGGCCGTGACACCAAGGATGCGGACCCGGCGGGTGGCGTGCTCGACCGTGAAGAAGGCGTACAGCCGTTGCAGGGTCACGGTCTGGTGGAAGAAGTCACAGGCCACGATGCCCTCGGCCGGCGCCTTCAAGAACTCCTGCCAGGTCGGGCCCGACCGTCGCGGCGCCGGGTCCAGACCCGCGGACCGCAGGATCGCCCACACGGTCGAAGCTCCCAGCGTGTATCCGAGGCCGGCGAGTTCGCCGTGGATCCTGCGGTACCCCCACGTGGGGTTCTCGGTCGCCAGTCGTTTCACCAATGCTCGGACACCGGCCGGGGTCGGTGGCCGTCCGGGTGTGCGCGTCGGGCGGGTGGTCCACCGGCGTGCCACCAGGTGACGGTGCCAGCGCAAGATCGTGCCCGGGGTCACCAGCATCCCCAGCCGTCGTGTCGGCGGTAGCCGTAGCGCCAGCGCCGCGATCACGGCCCGGTCCGTCCACGACAGCCGCGGCCGGCTCACTTGGCGGCGTAGCACCGCAAGCTGATGGCGGAGCAGGAGGATCTCGACGTCCTTCGACGTCTCCGACCGAGTCAGCAACACCAGCCCGTCGACCAGACCACGGGCGATCAGGTACCCCAGACGCAACCCCACAAGCATGATCATGTCACCCCGGTCGGCGCTGAACGTGCAGGTCAACGCGCCCGCGCCGAATATCCGGCACCCACACCCGCCCGATCCTGCTGGCCGTCTCCGATAACGGGCCGCAGATGATCTCCGGATCAACCCGGGAGTTCATGGCCCTGCACGCCATCGCCCGGCACTTCGGCCGGCCCGGCACCCCGACCGACCAGG
>JACCYJ010000275.1 GCA_013696555.1 Nocardioidaceae bacterium
GATCCTGATCGTCGCCTTCGACGCCGAGGTGACCCGGCTCATCCAGCTCTACATCGTCGGTGTCTTCGTGTCGTTCACCGCCAGCCAGACGGGCATGATCCGGCACTGGAACCGGCTACTGGCCACCGAAAGCGATTCGGCCCGGCGCGCGACGATGCGGCGCAGCCGCGCCATCAACGCCTTCGGGTTGAGCGTCACCGCACTCGTCCTCGTTGTCGTGTTGGTCACCAAGTTCCTCCTCGGTGCATATATAGCCATCCTTGCGATGGGCTTTCTCTACGTCTTGATGAAGGCCATCCGCCGCCACTACGACCTCGTCAACCGCGAGCTCGTCGTCGAGGACTTCAACACCGCGCTGCCCTCGCGGGTGCATGCGATCGTGTTGATCTCACGGCTGCACAAGCCGGCCATGCTGGCTCTGTCGTACGCCCGCGCCTCCCGGTTCAACACGCTGGAAGCAGTCACTGTTGAGGTGGAAGCGGACAAGACCGCACGCCTGCTCGAGGAGTGGGACCAGCGCGGCATCCCGGTGCCGCTGAAGGTGCTCAACTCGCCCTACCGCGAGTTCCTCCGGCCGATCGTCCGCTACGTGCGCGAGGTACGCCGGCAATCGCCGCGCGATGTTGTCATGGTTTTCATCCCGGAGTACGTCGTCGGCCACTGGTGGGAGCAGCTGCTGCACAACCAGAGTGCGCTGCGGGTCAAGGGTCGGTTGCTGTTCACCCCGGGTGTCATGGTCACCAGCGTGCCCTACCAGCTGCGGTCATCGGTCGCCGCGAATCGGCGGGCCGAGCGGATTCAGCACATGCCAGGAGAGGTGCGCCGCGGGGCGCCGCCACGTGCCGACCAGGATCCTGAGCCGCCCGAGGAGCCCCCGCAGTCGTGAGCGGTACGGAGGCGACCGAGTCGTTGGTCGGCCGGACCGTCGAGCTCGAGATCGGTCCGATCGCGCACGGCGGTCACTGCGTCGCCCGATGGGACGGACGAGCCGTGTTCGTGCGCCATGCCCTCCCGGGGGAGCGGGTCGTGGCACGCATCACCGAAGGAGTGGAGCCGGCACGCTACCTGCGGGCCGATGCGGTCTCGGTGGTGCGGCCGGCGCCGCAGCGAGTTCCTGCACCGTGCCAGTACGCACACCCAGGCGGCTGCGGTGGCTGCGACTTCCAGCACGTGGCGCCGCAGGCGCAGCGGGAGCTGCTGGCCGCGGTGGTGCGGGAGCAGCTGAGCCGGCTGGCTGGTGTCGACTATGACGTCGTCGTCGAGCCGGTCGACGACGGAGACGGATTGGGGTGGCGCACTCGAGTCAGTTACGCCGTGGATGCCGAGGGCCGTCCGGGCCTGCGGCGGCATCGCTCCCACGAGGTGGTGCCCATCGAACGCTGCCTCATCGCACATCCCGATCTTCCCGCCGTCCACGGACGGGCGTTGGCTGCTGTCAGCTCGGTCCAGGCGGTCTGTTCCGGTGTCGGCGACACGGCGGTGATCGCCGACGGCCGGGTGGTCGCCGGCCGCACCCGGTTGCGGGAGCGCGTCCACGGTCGAGAGTTTCGCAGCTCGTCCGGCGGGTTCTGGCAGGTGCACCCGCGGGCGGCCGAAGTGCTCGTGGACACTGTCCTGCGCTATGCGGAGGTGTGCCCCGGCGACACAGTCTGCGACCTGTACGCCGGGTCCGGGCTGTTCTCGGCGTTTCTCGGCGCGGCTGTGGGCCGGCAAGGTCATGTCATTGCGGTCGAGTCCGACAGCAGGGCCGTCAAGGACGCCCGGCGCAACCTTCACGACCTGCCGCAGGTGCAGATCCGCCACGCCCCAGTTGCGGCGGTGCTGGGCGAAAGGACGCTGTCGGAGGCGCCGGACGTGGTGGTGCTCGACCCGCCGCGGACGGGGGCACGAGCGCGGGTGGTCCGCGGGGTGGCGGCGCTGCGCCCTAGTCGGGTGGTTTACGTCGCCTGTGACCCGGCGGCCCTGGCCCGCGACGTCGCAATCTTCGCCGAACTGGGCTACGGGCTGAGCCAGTTGCGCGCGTTTGCCCTGTTCCCCATGACGCACCACGTCGAGTGCGTCGCGCTGTTGGAGCCGATGTCGTGACCTCCTCGGACACGCCGAGTTGCCTCGACTGTTTCGCGCCCACCCTGATCCATCGATTGGCGCTATGCGGCACGGTGCGCGGCGTGTCGGCAGCCGGAGTCCGCCGAACGACGATCGATCGGGCACGGAGGCAGCGGGCGCCATGTATCTTGACATCAAGACACTTTGGGTCTCAGGATTGCCGCAGGCCGACGAACGACGGAGGAGAGCCGTGATGATCAGCGCGTCGAGCAGAGACAGCTTCGGAGCAAGGAGCACGTTGCGGACGCGGGATGCGTCGTACGACATCTACCGGCTCGACGTGGTCGCCGGCGACGGACTGGACGTCGCGACGCTCCCGTACAGCTTGAAGATCCTCCTCGAGGGCTTGTTGCGGACCGAGGACGGCGCCAACATCACCGCGGACGACGTCCGGGCGCTGGCCGCGTGGGATGCCGCCGCCGAGCCCAGCAAGGAGATCCAGTTCACGCCGGCCCGGGTGATCATGCAGGACTTCACCGGGGTCCCGGCGGTGGTGGACCTGGCGACGATGCGCGAGGCGATGGCAGCCCTCGGCGGTGATCCGGCCCGGATCAACCCGCTGGCACCGGCCGAGCTGGTGATCGACCACTCGGTGATCGCTGACGTCTTCGGCACTCCGGACGCGTTCGCCCGGAACGTGGAGATCGAGTACGGGCGCAACCGCGAGCGCTATCAGTTCCTGCGCTGGGGTCAGGGTGCCTTCGACGACTTCAAGGTTGTCCCGCCTGGCACCGGCATCGTCCATCAGGTCAACATCGAGCACCTGGCGCGTGTTGTCTTCACTCGCGACGGCCTCGCATACCCGGATACCTGCGTCGGGACCGACAGCCACACCACGATGGTCAACGGGCTAGGGGTTGTGGGTTGGGGGGTCGGCGGGATCGAGGCAGAGGCGGCCATGCTGGGTCAGCCGGTGAGCATGCTGATTCCCCGTGTCGTCGGGTTCAAGCTGTCTGGTGAACTGCCGGAAGGCACCACCGCCACCGACTTGGTGCTGACGATCACGCAACTGCTGCGTCAGCACGGTGTCGTGGGCAAGTTCGTCGAGTTCTACGGTCCCGGGGTGTCCGCCGTGCCGTTGGCCAACCGGGCCACGATCGGCAACATGAGCCCGGAGTACGGCTCGACCATCGCGGTCTTCCCGATCGATGCCGAGACGATCTCGTACCTGCGTCTCACCGGACGCTCGGACGATCAGGTGGCGCTCGTCGAGGCGTACGCCAAGAAGCAGGGTCTGTGGCACGACCCGAAGGCCGAGCCGAGGTACTCCGAGTATCTGGAACTCGACCTGTCGACGGTGGTGCCGTCCATCGCGGGGCCGAAGCGACCACAGGACCGGGTATCGGTCACCGAGGCGAAGGAGGCGTTCCGGGCGGCGTTAACCGACTTCGTGCCCGACTCGTCGGGGCAGCCGTCGACCGTCGACGAGGGCTCTGCGCAGTCGTTTCCAGCATCTGACCCCCCCGCCGTCGGGATGTCCGGCGACGGTGACGGGGTGCCGCGGGCTCCGGGCGCCGCCGAAGGTCGGCCGTCACGGCCAACGCCGGTGACCCTGGCGGACGGCACCAGGTTCGACCTCGACCATGGCGCGGTCGCGATCGCGGCCATCACGTCATGCACGAACACATCCAACCCGTCGGTGATGATCGGGGCGGCGCTGCTGGCGAAGAATGCTGTCGAGCGCGGTCTGTCCAGCAAGCCCTGGGTGAAGACGACGCTGGCACCGGGGTCGAAGGTCGTCATGGACTACTACGAGCGAGCCGGCCTGACGCCGTACCTGGACAAGCTCGGCTTCCATCTTGTCGGCTACGGATGTACCACCTGCATCGGCAACTCCGGGCCGTTGATCCCCGAGGTCAGCGCCGCCGTGAATGAGCACGACCTGTCGGTGGTGTCGGTGCTGTCGGGCAACCGCAACTTCGAGGGCCGCATCAATTCCGACGTGAAGATGAACTACCTCGCCTCACCGCCGCTCGTGGTCGCGTACGCATTGGCCGGCACCATGGACGTCGACCTCTTCCATGAACCGTTGGGCACCGACAGCGACGGCAATGGCGTCTTCTTGCGCGACATCTGGCCGAGCCCGGCCGAGGTGCAGCGGGTCGTGACGTCCGCGATCGCGTCGGAGATGTTCACCGACGACTACGCAGACGTCTTCGCTGGCGATGAGCGCTGGCAGTCGCTGCCGACGCCGGAGGGTGACACGTTCGCCTGGGATCCCGAGTCGACGTACGTACGAAAGCCCCCGTACTTCGAGGGCATGCCCGCGGATCCCCAGCCGGTCAGCGACATCACCGGTGCCCGCGTGTTGGCCGTGCTCGGTGACTCGGTGACGACGGATCACATCTCGCCGGCCGGTGCGATCAAGAAGGACAGCCCGGCAGGTCGCTACCTGGCCGAGCACGGCGTCGAGCAGCGCGACTACAACTCCTACGGTTCGCGACGCGGCAATCACGAGGTCATGATCCGCGGGACGTTCGCCAACATCCGGCTGCGAAACTCGCTCGCTCCAGGGACCGAGGGTGGCTTCACCCGGGACCTCTCGCGCGACGACGCTCCGGTGGTGCCGATCTACGAGGCGGCGCAGTCGTACGCAGAAGCCGGCACACCCCTGGTCGTTCTGGCCGGCAAGGAGTACGGCTCAGGGTCGTCGCGTGACTGGGCGGCCAAGGGCACCGCGCTGCTCGGCGTGCGGGCGGTGATCGCGGAGTCGTACGAGCGCATCCACCGCTCGAACCTGATCGGTATGGGCGTGCTGCCGTTGCAGTTCCCCGAGGGCCAGGCTGCGGAGTCGCTGGGCCTGACGGGTGAGGAGACCTTCGACATCATCGGGGTCGAGGAGCTCAACGACGGGCGGACGCCGAGCACGGTGACGGTCCGCGCGGACGACATCGAGTTCGACGCGCTGCTGCGCATCGACACTCCGGGGGAGGCGAACTACTACCGGCACGGCGGCATCATGCAGTTCGTGCTGCGCGGGCTGCTGCAGACTTGAGGCCCTCAGTCAGGCATGTCCTCGGCTCGGATCAGGTGGGTCACGGGTCCGAGACGTTCCTCGATGTCCGACGCCAACTGGTTGACGATGACGGACACGAGCGGTTATCCCTCAGCACCCGGTGGCGGACCGATGATCAGGGATTTGGGTCGCCATAGCGCCAACAAGCCCTCATCATCCGTCGATCGTGGCGCCTCGTACCCTCGGTCCATCTGTTGAAGCGTCCCGACGGTCGCGGCTGCCTGCAGTTCGCCCGATGCGGACGGCTGAACGGAGGGAAGGCACCACGTGAATGGCTTGGCGTTGGCCTTGAAGGGTCGTGTGAGCGAGGTGGCGTTCCATTCGCGGCTCCTGGAGGGCAACCCGCTCGGCGATCCCGCCGATCGACCTCTCTACATCTACGTCCCACCCGGGTACGACGACCAGCCGACTCGTCGCTACCCGGTGGTGTACGTGATTCAGGGTTACACCGGCCAGGTCAAAGGCTGGTTCAACCGGGTGCCGTACAAGCCGCCGTTCCTCGAAGCCGTAGATGCTGTCTTTGCCGACAGAGACATTCCGTCGTGCATTCTCGTGCTCGTCGATGCGTTCACGCGGTACGGCGGGTCGCAGTTCGTCGACTCGCCGGGGACCGGTCGGTACCACAGCTACCTGTGCGACGAGGTGGTCCCGTACGTCGATGAGCACTACCGCACGCTTGACGACCCGGCGCACCGCGGGATCGCCGGCAAGTCCAGCGGCGGTTTCGGGGCGATGATCACCCCGATGCTTCGGCCAGACTTGTTCGGTGGCCTGGCCAGCCATGCCGGTGACGGGCTGTACGAGCAGAATTACCTGCCGGCGTTCGGCAAGGCGGTCCGCCTGCTCCGCGACTACGACGCCGACATTCATCGCTGGTGGGACGACTTCTGTACCCGTCCGGCGTTCAGCAAGGAAGGTGACGAAAGCCTGCTGATGGTGCTGGGCATCTCCGCATGCTTCTCCGCCGAGGAGGACGGGACGCCGGTGCTGCCGTTCGACCCGCGCAGCGGAACTGTCCGCGAGGCCGTCTGGCAACGGTGGCTGGCGTGGGATCCGATCAGGATGGTGCCCGACCACGCCGACGCGCTGCGCGGGCTGCGGGGCATCTGGCTCGACGCCGGCACGCATGACGAGTTCTATCTCGACCTGGCGGCGCTCGCGTTCCGGGACGCGTTGCACGATGCCGGAGTCACCGACGTCGCGTTCGAACTGTTCGACGCAGGTCACATGGGAATCGACTACCGGTATCCGTTGGCCATCCGCTACCTCGCCGAGCGGCTGTCCGGCAGCTGAGGCGCAGGGGCACGGGGAGATCGGCTGCCAGCCGAGCGGATCCGGAGATCGCGCCCGATGATGAGGGATTGCGGCTGCCATGGCGGCCGCAATCCCTCATCATCCGTCCCGGCGGCGCGGCGTAGGCTCGGCGCCATGTGCCGGAGCATCAAGACCCTTCGCCCCCCGTACACCGAAGATGTCACGGACGACGATGTGCGGGCAGCCGCGCTCCAGTTTGTCCGGAAAGTCAGCGGCTTTCGTGCTCCCGCTGCCCGCAACGCTGAAGCCTTCGACGAGGCCGTCGATGCCATCACGGCCACCACGCGGAGTCTCCTCGACCGGCTGGAGGTCAGGGCCGCGCGCTGAGTTCTTAGTTCGCTAGCCAGCCCGGCCACCACGTCGGAAAACCACCAGAGCAAGCCATGTCAGTGGTCCCGGGCGGTGTCGCGACGTAAACCACGAGCAGGAAGCACAGTGCCACCAGCAGCATCACCGCAGACCCGATCGTCAAGAAGATGCGCATGGCGGGCGCTTGTCGCCGCATGCTGTAGGCCAGGACCGGTAGCGCGATCAGCGCCGCGTTGAGCAGTGTGAGCGCCGGGATCCCCAGCGCGAACAGCTGCGTGGAGGTGACGTCGATCTGGCGCGTCACCTCGCAGTCCTGCCACGAGCGGTCGATGAACGAGGTCTGGGCCAGCGCGAGCATCAGTCC
Organism: Nocardioidaceae bacterium; assembly: GCA_013696555.1. Classification (GTDB taxonomy): domain Bacteria; phylum Actinomycetota; class Actinomycetes; order Propionibacteriales; family Nocardioidaceae; genus JACCYJ01. The sequence goes on from JACCYJ010000275.1 coordinate 7,110, forward strand.
GGGCAGCATGAGCCAGCCGAGGTGCAGCTTCCCTGCAGGTGCCGTCTTCTCCGGCGCAAAGGTCTGGCTCACGGGGAGTCATTGGGTGGCCGGTGTCGGTCCTGGATGGCACTCTTCGACCATGTCTGACCGAACGGGTGATGGCGTCGCGCCGCCGGGTTGGCCGACCCAGGTGCTCCCGCCCGGTGTTCCGGGGTGGGAGGGCATCGCCGCCAAGTGGCTGCTCGACCTTTGCCCACCCGACTTCCGGGCGTACACCGGCCTTCGACGTCACGTCGTCGTGCTCGCGCGATTTGCGGTGTTGCACGTGGAGGCCATGCAGGCAGCGGCGCGACGTGGTCTCGCCGAGGGGCGCACGTCGTTGAAGGATCTGGTGGACGAGGACGTCGTCGAGCGGGCGATCGCCACCTGGTCACTCGAGGAGGCTCGCTTGGTGGCGTTGCGCCGCTCGGTGGGGCTCGTCGAGGAAGCGCTTCGCGGCCGCCGGTTCCGGGCCCGGCTGTGATCCTGTCTGCGGCAGGCAGGATGGACGGGTGACGATCCACTCGGAGCACCCGTTCCTGCCGTCCGACGATGAGCGTGACCCGGTACGCAGGTTGCGCGGGCGTCTCGGAGTGGCCGCGACGCTGTGGACGTCGGGCGAAACCGACGACGCCACGGGTCTGACCGTGTCGTCGATGCTGGTGGCGACCGGGCAGCCGGGACGGGTGCTCGGACTGCTCGATCCGGAGGCGCACGTTGTCGACACCATTGCCGCCACCGGGCGGTTCGTGGTCAACGTGTTGGCCTGGTCGCACCGACCGCTCGCTGAAGCGTTCGCCGGGATGACGCCGGCGCCCGGTGGACCCTTTCGGATGGCGCACTGGGAATCCAGTGACTGGGGTCCGGTGCTTATCGGAGCGGTGGCCTGGGCCGGCTGCCGGGTCGATGACGATCCCCGCGAGGTTGGTTGGTCGTTGCTCCTTCAGGCGGCGGTCGAACGCGTCGAGATCGGTTCGGACGCCGACCCCTTGCTCGTCCGGCGGGGGCGCTACCTCACCGTTTGAGCGCGTCGCGTACGCGCTCGGCAAAGGTCTCCGCCTCGGCGGCGTTTTCGTACCTGGTCCGTGGCCAGAAGAAGCCCCGCAGGCCGTCCTTGCGACGTCGGGGCACCACGTGGACGTGCGCATGCGGCACGCTCTGGCTGACGACGTTGTTCATGGCGACGAACGTGCCGTGGGCGTCGAGCCCGTCGAGGACCGCGTGCGAGAGCCGCTGAACCTGGGCAAACAGTGGCTCGAGCAGGGGCGCCGGAAGGTCCACGAGAGTTTCGTGATGACTTCGCGGCAGCACGAGGACATGTCCCTTGAACACCGGGCGGATGTCGAGGAAACCCACGACGTCGTCGGTCTCCAGCACGATCGACGCCGGCTCGTCGCCGGCGATGATCGCGCAGAAGAGGCAGCTCACGCCGGCTACGCGGGTGTGGGCTTCGCGGCGAGTTGCCGAGCATTGGCGAGCGCCGCGTCGTCGGCTCGGGCTGCCTCCTTGGTCCAGGTGTCCTTGGCCGGATGCCGGAGGTGCCAGTCGACCGACTCCGCCACGCGGGCAGCGGGCTCGCCCGGTGTCCACCCCAGCAGCGCGGATGCCCGCGCCGGGTCGATGCACAGGTGTTGGGGATGCCTGCGGGTCCACCACAGGTCCTCGGGCAACACCGAGTCCGGGACGCGTACCAGCGTCGCGTCACTGCCGGCGGCGGCCAGGATGCGGTGCATCCACACACCCACCGAGTCGGTCGCCGCCTCCGCGACGTTGATCGCCTTGCCCCTCGCAGCCGGGCAGTCGAGTGCGGCGATCACCGCCGACGCTGCATCGTCAACGTGCATGCGGCTCCAGCGCAGATCTGCCGGACCAATGGGTATCTCCCGACGTCCAGCTCGGACGCGGCGAAGGACGAAGTCCTCCCGGACCCGCTCGTCGTGGGGCCCATACACGACGGGCAAACGCAGCACCACTGCCCCCCGCGGCAGCCAACGATCCTCCACGTCGAGCTTCTCGTAGTCGCGCAAATCCGGGTCGGCATCGCGGTACGGGTAGCGCTGCCGGCGCAGCGGGGAGCGTTCCGTGATCTCTGTCGCTGCCATTCGACGGCCGTGACGGAGCCCGTCGTAGGCCAGGTAGACGTCCTGACTCGATAGCACCACGGTGATGACCTCAGGCAGCACGGGCAGTACCGCGTCGACGTCGCCGGCGGTGAGCGCGTACGTGTCGACAACCGCATCCGGTGCAAATGCCTCGACGACGGAGCCGAACCGCGCCAGCTCAGCCCGATCGACGTGCAGATGCTCGACCTCGACCCAACCGGCTGGTTCGGAGTGCCCACGATGCACCACGAGCACGCTGTCCCCGCGTCGGACCAGCCGCTCGACGATTCGGCGGCCGATGAATCGTGTGCCGCCCAACACCACCACCCGCATCAGCTCAGTCTGCCGTGCCGCCGCGGTCGTTGGGTGGAGCCGCCGGTGTGATCTGCGCGCCGCCGCCTGCCGACGGTGTCCGCGCCATCTAAGATCGAAGCTCTACGACTTACTCCGGAGGCTTGGCGCATGGGTTTGCTCGACTCGATCCGCTCGCCGAGCGACCTGCGCGACCGCAGCGTTGACGAGCTCGAGGCGCTCGCCACCGAGATCCGCCAGCGCATCATCACCGCGGTAGCCAGCAACGGTGGTCACCTCGGCCCCAATCTGGGTGTCGTCGAGCTCACGCTTGCGCTGCACCGTGTCTTTGACTCACCGAGAGATCGCATCCTCTTCGACACCGGCCACCAGGCGTACGTCCACAAGATGCTGACGGGACGGGCACCAGCGTTCAAGCGGTTGCGCAAGAAGGGCGGGTTGTCGGGCTATCCGAGCCGGGCGGAGTCCGAGCACGACGTGATCGAGAACTCACATGCCTCCACGAGCCTGTCGTACGCCGACGGATTGTCAAAGGCGTACGTCCTGAAGGGTGAAGACCGGCATGTCGTCGCCGTGATCGGCGACGGGGCACTCACCGGCGGCATGGCCTGGGAGGCCCTCAACAACATCGCTGCCGCCGATCGTCCCGTCGTGATCGTGGTCAACGACAACGGCAGGTCGTACACGCCGACAGTCGGCGGGTTGGCGAACCGGTTGGCAGCATTGCGGACCGACCCGCGCTACGAGGAGACGCTCGAGCTCGTCAAGGACCGCCTCCACCGGGTCAAGGTCGTCGGGCCACCGACGTATGACGCTCTGCACGCCATCAAGAAGGGCATCAAGGACGTCCTGGCTCCGCAGGGGTTGTTCGAAGATCTCGGGCTGAAGTATGTCGGACCCATCGACGGGCACGACAGGGTCGCAGTCGAACAAGCCCTGGCGCGGGCACGAAAGTTCGGCGGACCGGTCCTGGTGCACGTGCTGACCACCAAGGGTGCCGGTTACGACATCGCCATCCGCAACGAGGCGGACCAGATGCATCAGGCACCGCCGTTCGACCCCGAGACGGGTGACGCGATCACCGTCGCACCCGCGACATGGAGCTCAGTGTTCCGCGACGAGATCGTCCGCATCGGTGAGGAGCGCGAGGACGTCGTCACGGTCACCGCTGCCATGACGTACCCCACGGGTCTGGATGCGTTCGCGACAAGCTTCCCGGACCGGCACTTCGACGTCGGCATCGCCGAGCAGCACGCGGTGACAAGCGCGGCGGGCATGGCCTTGGGTGGGCTGCACCCGGTGGTCGCCATCTATTCCACCTTCCTCACCCGTGCCATGGATCAGGTGTTGCTCGACGTAGCGCTGCACAGCTGCGGCGTCACGTTCGTCATGGACCGGGCCGGTGTGACCGGTGATGACGGGCCGAGCCACAACGGCATGTGGGACCTGTCCCTGCTCGGCATCGTCCCGACGTTACGGCTGGCTGCGCCACGTGATGGCACCAGGCTGCGTGAGCTGTTGCGCGAGGCGGTCGATGTCACTGATGCACCGACCGCGCTGCGTTGGCCAAAGAGCCCCGTCCACGACGACGTGGACGCCGTCGAGCGGATCGGCACCGTGGACGTGATCGTGCGCGAAGGCGGTCGCGATGTCCTGGTCGTGGGTGTCGGTGCGATGGTTCGTACCTGTGTCGAGGTCGGCGAGAAGCTGCAAGCCGAGGGCTGCGGGGTCACGGTCGTCGACCCCCGCTGGGTCAAGCCGGTGGCGCCGGCTCTCCTCGAGCTCGCGGCCGACCATGCGCTCGTCGTCAGTGTCGAGGACAACGTGCACGCCGGGGGAGCAGGGGCAGCGCTGGTGGCCGCCCTGGCCGTGGCCCACATCCGGACACCGGTGCGTGTGCACGCGATCCCGGACCGCTTCCTCGAGCACGACAGCCGAGACACGATCCTCGCGGAGGTCGGCCTGACCGCCGACGTGATCGCGCAGGACACGGTGGACACGCTGCGGAGAGACGGCGAGGAGGTCTTGGATCTAGGGTCCCGGTCATGAGCGTCCTACGCACGAAGTCGATCGAGCAGTCGATCGAGGACACCCAGGAGCCCGAACACCAGCTGAAGAAGGATCTTTCCGCGCTTGACCTGACCGTCTTCGGGATCGGCGTCATCATCGGGACAGGCATCTTCGTGCTGACCGGGGCCGCCAAAGAAAGTGCCGGGCCCGCCGTTGCCCTGTCTTTCGTCGCCGCCGGGATCGTCTGCGCGCTGGCGGCACTTAGCTACGCCGAGCTCGCCTCAACGGTCCCGGTGGCCGGCAGCGCGTACACCTTCTCCTTCGCCACGCTCGGTGAGCTGATTGCCTGGATCATCGGCTGGGACCTGATGCTCGAGCTGGCACTGGGGGCCGCCGTGGTGGCGGTGGGCTGGTCGCAGTACCTCGCCAGCCTGCTCGACACGATGGGCCTGACGCTGCCGGCCTCGATCAACGGTGGACCGAAGACGGACGTCAACGTGCCGGCGGCAGCCATGGTGCTTGTGCTGACCGCGGTGCTCATGGCCGGTATCAAGCTGTCCTCGCGGGTCAACATGGTGATCGTCGCAATCAGGTCACGGTCGTGCTCTTCGTCATCGTGGCCGGCCTGTTCTTCATCAAGGCGGCCAACTACTCACCGTTCATCCCCTCGACCGAGCCGGCCGAGGACGCGTCCGGGTTGAAGGCGACGATGCTCCAGACGATCTTCGGCATCTCCCCATCGAACTTCGGTGTCATCGGCATCTTCACCGCTGCCGCCGTCGTCTTCTTCGCATTCATTGGGTTCGACGTGGTGGCGACCGCGGCCGAGGAGGTGCGCGAGCCGCAGCGCGACCTGCCGCGCGGGATCATCGCCTCGCTCGTCATCTGCACTGTCTTGTACGTCGCGGTCTCGTTAGTGGTCGTCGGCATGCAGCGATACAGCCAGCTGAACGTCGAAGCACCGCTGGCGGAGGCGTTCAAGTCCGTTGACCAGTCCTGGGCTGCCACGCTGATCACGATCGGCGCCCTCGCGGGTCTGACGACCGTGAGCATGATCTTGATCTTGGGCCAGAGCCGCATCATCTTCGCGATGTCGCGCGACCATCTGCTGCCGCCGGCGCTGTCGCGCGTCCACCCGCGTTTCGGTACGCCGTACCGCATCACGATCGGCGTCGGCGTGGTGGTTGCGGTGATGGCGGCGTTCATCCCGCTCGAGGCACTGGCCGAGCTGGTCAACATCGGCACGCTGTTCGCGTTCATCGTGGTCTCCGTGGGCGTCATCATCCTGCGCCGCACCCGACCGGATCTCGAGCGCCCGTTCCGGGTGCCGGCCGTACCGCTGCTTCCGATCCTGGGCTCGCTCGCCTGCCTGTACCTCATGCTGAACCTGCCGGTCGAGACCTGGCTTCGGTTCTTGGTCTGGATGGCGATCGGTTTCGTCGTCTACTTTGCGTACTCTCGGTCTCACTCGCGGGTCGGACGGCAGGACGAAAACCCGAAGGAACGCACCCCAGCCTGAACGGCCCACCGCTACAGACCAAGGGCACGGGAATGTGCCTCCGAGCGCCGGCGTTGGAGTTGCCGTCATGAGATGGACTATTCGTCGTACTCCCGAAGGCAGTGCCGCGCCCTCGCGGGTCGAGCCCCGACATGCGCCTCCGCATCCGCTCGTGCACGTTGTCGACGAGATTCCGGAGCTCGACCGTGCATCCCACCCCGTCCTGGTGCACGCACTCGACGGCTTCCTGTCCGCGGGGCAGGCGCCGCGCCTGGCCGCGGAACACCTCGGCGGCACCGGCGGGCGCGTCGTGGCCAGCTTCGACATCGACCGCCTTTACGACTACCGCGCCCGCCGCCCCGGTCTGGTCTTCGACCAGGACCACTACAGCGGCTACGAAGGACCGCGGTTGACGGTACGGGTGCTCGCTGACCGCGCTGGCGTGCCGTACCTCCTGCTTGCCGGTCCGGAGCCCGACTTCGGCTGGGACCAGTTTGCCGAGGCGGTCAGGGCATTGGTCGACCGGTTCCAGGTGGAGCTGGTGATCGGCATGGGAGCGGTGCCAATGGCGGTCCCGCACACCCGGCCCACGATGATCACCACCCACGCGACGCGGCCGGATCTCATCGACCGTCCCAACGTCTGGAAGGGCCAGCTCATGGTGCCGGCGAGCGCCCAGTCGGTGCTGGAACTGCGCCTCGGCCAGTGGGAGCACGATGCGATGGGCTACGTCGCACACGTCCCGCACTATCTGACGCAGGTCGAGTTCCCCGCGGCCGCGGTCGCGCTCGTGGAGGCGGTGGCCGCCCGTACCGGCCTCGACGTCGATGTGCAGCCACTGCGCGACGCCGCCGCCAAAGCGGTCGCCGAGATCGACGCCCAGATCGCCGAGCAGGACGGCGCCGAGGTGCTGTCCGGGCTGGAACAACAGTACGACGCGTTCACCCGTGGTGCAGGGGATGCCCTGGCCGCAGAGGATGGGTCGTTGCCTTCGGCCGACGAGCTGGGTCGCCAGGTGGAGCAGTTTCTCGCGGGGCTCGATCGGCGCGACAACCGCGACTGAGTCGTGCCCACGTCGCTTGCCGAGCTGGTGTCGATCCTCGAGCTGGAGAAGATCGAGGAAGACCTCTTCCGCGGTGCCCAGCCGCCGCACTCGACGCTCCAGCGGGTCTTCGGTGGCCAGGTGGCCGCTCAGGCCCTGCGGGCCGCCAGCCATAGTGTCGATCCGGCTCGCACCGTCCACTCCATGCACTCCTACTTCCTGCGTGGTGGCGATACCGCGGTGCCGATCATCTACGACGTCGAACGCATCCGTGACGGCGGCTCCTTCAGCACCCGCCGGGTGGCGGCGCGACAGCACGGGCGGGTCATCTTCTACCTCACTGCGTCCTTTCACA
>JACCYJ010000278.1 GCA_013696555.1 Nocardioidaceae bacterium
GGCTCCTACACCCCGACCGAGTGCGGCATCGAGCACCCGATCGACGTCGACGCGGACACCAAGAGCATCTAGGTGTTCGCCACCGCCATCAACCCGGCCAATGACATCGTGGTCAAGATCTTGCGCAACGGCTCGGAGGTCGGCGGCCCGGGCGACAGCGGCACCAGCCCCGAGGTCAGCACCTACGACCGGGACCCCAACGAGCCGGCCGGTACCACCTACAGCGCCCAAGTGTGCCCGTTCGACGCCGAGTCGCAGGTGGCGCCACCCTACACGTACGTGGGTAGCTACGTCACGTCCAACGTGGCTGCAGACGCGTTCCCGTTCCCGCCGAAGTGGAAGTACTTCACCGCCAGCCCGCCGCTCAACGGCAATGACACCGACACCCGGATCGTCGGCTGCTTCACCGGTGCGGACGGCCAGACCGCCAACCGGCCGCTGCCCGCTGACTGCCAGCGGGAGGAGGGCAACTCCGCGGCTCGGCTGCCGTGGGACGTCGACCCCACCACGGGCGCGCCGACGTTCACGACGACCGGCAACGCGGCCCGCTCCGTAGAGGCGTGGTTCAGCCCGCTGGCGCCGCCGGTGGGGGACAACTACAGCCCGACCAGCCCGGACCGGAAGTACATCTACCCCTGGACTGACCAGTGGCGCAACAGCCGGTGCAGCCCGACGGTCTTCGGCACCCCGGGGTTGGAGGACCCGACGTCTGGGCGCAACGACATCAACGCTGCGATCACCAGCCTGTTCGCCAACCACAACCGGATGCACGACTGGTCGTACTTCCTCGGTTTCACCGAGAACAACTACAACATGCAGGTCTCCAACTTCGGCAACGACGCCAACGGCGCGGTGCCAGGCCTCGGGGACAAGGACCCGGAGATCGGCGGTGCCCAGGCCGGCGCGGTCGACGGTGGTTTCCCCAGCTTCCTCGGGCGCGACAACGCCAACCAGATCACCCTGAACGACGGCGTTGCCGGCATCACCAACATGTACCTCTGGCAGCCGCTGCCGGCGGCGTTCTACGCCCCATGTGTCGACGGTGACTTCGACATGTCCGTCATCGGCCACGAGTACACCCACGCCATCTCCAACCGCATGGTCGGCGGCCCCGACGCCGGCCTCACCTCAGGCAGCGATGGTCAGGCGCGGGCGATGGGTGAGAGCTACAGCGACCTCACCGCGGTCGAGTACCTCCTGGAGTACAAGTACGTACCGAACGGCGGGGAGAACCCGTTCGCGGTCGGCCCGTACGTCACTGGGAGCAAAGAGCGCGGCATCCGCAACTACGGCATGAACGTGAGCCCGCTGAACTTCAGCGACGTCCAGGGCTACGACGGCAGTGGGGTCGGCAGCCCGCACGACGACGGCGAGATCTGGAGTGCGGTCAACTACCAGATCCGGCAGGCGATGATCACCAAGTACAACGCCAGCTTCCCGGCCGGGGACCTCACCCTGCAGCAGCGCTGCGCTGACGGGGTGCTGCCGGCCGACCAGTGCCCGGGGAACCGGCGCTGGATGCAGATCGTCTTCGACGCCTACCTGTTGATGCCGCCCGCGGTCAGCATGCTGGGATCACGCGATGCCTACCTGGCCGCCGACCGGATGCGCTTCGGCGGCGCGAACCAGGCCTTGCTGTGGGAGCAGTTCGCCAAGCGGGGCTTCGGCGACAAGGCGAGCACCGCAAGCACCGACGACCCCCAGCCGATCCCGAACTTCGAGTCCAGGGTCGCGGCCAACGAGGCGACGGTCACGTTCCAGCCGGTCAACGAGAGCGGCACGCCGATTCCGAACGCCCGGATCTACGTCGGGCGCTACGAGGGCAGGGTGACGCCCATTGCCGACACCGACCCGTCCACCACGCTCGGGGCCACCGCCAAGTTCGTCCCGGGGACGTACGAGTTCGTGGTCCAAGCGCCGGGATACGGGCTGAGCCGATTCACCCGGGAGTTTGCGGCGTCGGTCACCAAGACGACGAAGGTCTACATGGCCACCAACTGGGCGTCGGTGCACAAGGGTGCCTCCGCCACCGGTGACGGAGCCAACTTCCGCAACCTGATCGACGACACCGAGGCGACCAACTACGTCTCCGGGCCTCCGGGCAGCCCCGCAGGCGGCACCACGCCGCCGACGGTGAAGACGGTCACCGGCCGCCAGGTCACCGTCGACCTGGGCGGTGGCTCGCACCTGGTCGACACGGTGAAGGTCAGCGCCCTGCTCCGCTCGGGTGCTGCCTGCGTGGCGCCTGAGGAGTGCGACCCGCAGGACCTCAGCCAGAACCGGTTCTCGGCGCTTCGCCAGTTCGCGGTCGAGGTCTGCACCGCAACGGTGGCGAACCAGAACTGCGCCAACCGCAGCACTGCCGGTGCCGCGGGCGCTGGCTGGACCCGGACCTTCACCAGCCCGGAGAACGCGTTCCCGGGTGACATCCCCCGTCCGCTGGCGCCGCAGCTGATCTTCCGGCAGTTCGACGTGCCGGACCGACAGGCGACGCACGTACGGATGGTCGTGCTGGACAACCAGTGCACCGGCAACCCTCAGTACCACGGCGACCAGGACAGCGACCCGCTGGTCAACTCCGACTGCCGGGAACAGGCCACCGACTTCCCGTTCGCCCCCGAGGCGCCCGACGAGTTAGTCCTGCTTCCCCAGGACGACACCGTCCGGGCCGCGGAGTTCCAGGTGTTCTCGACCGGCGGTGAAGGTGGGGGTGGCTCCGGCACGCCGCAGGACCCGTTCGTCGCGTTCACGAAGACCGGACCGGCACTGGGTGACCAGGGGAAGACCATCACCTACACCCTCGCCTACTCCAACCTCGGCCCCGCGCCGTCGGAGCAGGCGAAGATCACCGACAAGCTCCCGGCCGGCGTCACGTTCGTGTCGCTCACCGGCCCGGGCACCTACAACGCCAGCACGCGGACGGTGACGTGGAACATCGGCACTGTGCCCGTGCTGGCCGATGGGTCGGTGCAGTTCACCGTACGGGTGGCGGACTCGGTCTCGACGGGGAGCGTGATCACCAACCAGGCGACGTTCTCCGGGGCGTTGACTACGGCAACCCCGGCCCTCGCGGTCACGCTGGTGCTGTAGGGACCAGATCTCGCTCTGGCCGACCCCGTCCCCTCGTGGGGGCGGGGTCGGCTGCATCCCGGACCCGCTGGAAGGTATCCAGCCGGTCGGCGCGGATGTTCAACGGCGAATTGTCGTGCTGCCCTGGGATGCGCGAAAGCGCATCCAGGAATGCCCGAGCTGCGAGGGCAAGCGTGAGCCCAGGGAGCTCATTCTCAGGTAGCTAAGCTAGCGGTCGCTCACAGGCCGAGATACGTGGAGATCTGACGTCCGAGGCGCTCGACCTCGCTTCGCGTGAGCAACCCTCGCCGCCGCAGCAACCGGCTCCGAGCGACGGGCTGCAAGGCGGTGATGTCAGCGTACGACTCGTCGTAACGGGTGAGACCGGCATCTGCGTTGAGGGGTACGTGAGTCTGCTCCGGGCCGCGGGTGCCTGTAACGGGAACTACAGCGACGTGGCCGAGCCGGGTGTTCATCGGATTGATGCTGAACACGACAGCGGGGTGCATCCCGAAATCGGGGAAGTCGATGTCCCACACCTCGCC
>JACCYJ010000283.1 GCA_013696555.1 Nocardioidaceae bacterium
ACTGCGAAGACCTCGGTGGAGCTCGCGGAGTTGATCCTCGAGCAGGCGGAGGTAGCGGTCGTGCCCGGTGAGGCCTTCGGGGCACCGGGGTACCTGAGGCTGTCATACGCCCTCGGCGACGACGACCTGGCCGAGGGAGTCGGTCGGATCCAGAAGCTGCTCGCCTGAGCGTGACCGCGCAGTCCGGCTCAGAGGTCCGCTCGCTCGTCGCGCTGCCGAAGGCGCATCTGCACCTGCACTTCACCGGTTCGATGCGGCACGCAACCCTGGTCGAGCTGGCCACCCGGGACGGTGTCCGGCTCCCGTCCGCCCTGTTGGAGGAGTGGCCGCCGCAGCTGTCGGGGGCGGATGAAAAGGGCTGGTTTCGCTTCCAACGGTTGTACGACATCGCCCGCTCAGTGCTCCGGACACCCGACGACGTCCGGCGGCTGCTGCACGAAGCGGCCATCGACGACCACGCGGACGGATCGGGCTGGATGGAGATCCAGGTAGACCCCTCGGGCTACAGCGCCCGCTTCGGCGGCCTCACCGCATTCACCGACCTGGTGCTCGACGCCGCCCGCGACGCCGCCGACCGCGCGGGAATCGGGATCGGCGTGGTCATCGCCGCCAACCGCACCCGGCATCCGCTCGACGCGCGCACCCTCGCCCGGCTCGCCAGCCAGTACGCCGGTCGTGGAGTGGTGGGCTTCGGCTTGTCGAATGACGAACGCCGTGGCCGGATCGAGGACTTCGCCCCGGCGTTTGCCATCGCACGCCGAGCCGGACTGGTCAGCACCCCCCACGGCGGTGAGCTACGCGGGGCGACCAGCGTCGCCCAGTGCTTGACCGCCCTGCACGCCGACCGGGTCGGACACGGCGTCCGCTGCGTCGAGAATCCCCGCGTGCTCGAGGCGGTGGTCGCATCGGGGGTCACGTTAGAGGTGTGCCCCACCTCGAACGTCTCGCTCGGCGTCTACGCCTCCCTGGAGGAGGTCCCGGTGCCCGAGCTGCTCGACGCCGGAGTGCCGATCAGCCTTGGCGCCGACGATCCCCTGCTCTTCGGGTCCCGGCTGGCCGGACAGTACGCGGTCGTGCGGGCTGCCCACGGTTTCGACGACCGTCAGCTTGCCGAGCTGGCCCGCATGTCGGTGCGTGGCTCACACGCGCCCGAGTCGATCCGCAACCCCCTGTTGCGCGGTATCAACGATTGGCTTGCCCAGCCCATCAAGGAGTCTTGACAGACTGAAAGTGTCAGAGCCGGCAGCCAACAGTCACCGGTTCGGCAACGAGCTCGACGCCGAAGCTCTCGCGTACCCGGTCGCGGACCTCCCGCGCCAGCGCCAACAAGTCTTCGGTGGTTGCCCTGCCGCGGTTGCTCAGCGCCAGCGGGTGCTTGGTCGACAACCGCACCGACCCAGCCCCGTACCCGCGACTGAACCCTGCTCGCTCGATCAACCACGCCGCGCTCGTCTTGACGGTGCCGTCCGGTTGCGGCCATCGCGGCGCCTGCGCCGGCAGCCGGTCGGCAGCGGTCGCCGAGAGCACCGGATTGGTGAAGAACGACCCTGCGCTCCAGGTGTCGTGGTCGTCGGGCACCAGCACCATGCCCTTGGACCGGCGCAGTTCGAGCACGGCGTCGCGGACTTCGGACAACGGAGCCCGGCATCCCGGCTCGACGCCGAGCCGCCCCGCCAGCTCGCCGTACGCCACCGGGGCCGACAAGTTACCGAGTCGAAGCTGGAACGTGACGTCGAGGACAACGAACCGCTCCGGCTCCCGTTTGAACCGGCTGGTCCGGTAGCCGAAGTCGCAGTCGGCTGCGGCGAGCGTGACCTGCCGGCGCGTCGACCGGTCGTACGTACGCACCGACGCGATGGTCTGGGACACCTCCTGCCCGTAGGCGCCGACGTTCTGGATCGGCACTGCGCCGCAACGACCGGGGATGCCGGCCAACGCCTCGATGCCCACCCACCCGCTGGCGACCGCCGCGGCCACCAGGTCGTCCCAGTCCTCCCCCGCGGCAACCGTCACCGTCGCGCCGCTGCACGCGTCGAAGCTGACCGCGGTACCCGTCGTGCGCACCGCCACGACGGTGCCATCGAAACCCGCATCGGCGACCACGACGTTGCTGCCGCCGCCGAGCACGAGTACCGGCTCACCTGCCGCATCGCACCCGGCCACCACGTCGACCAGCTCCACCGGTTCGGACACCTCGACGAGCCGTCGCGCCGGTCCCCCCAGGCGCAGCGTCGTCAACGTCGACAGCGGCACTGCGAGGCGATCACGCATCGGCGGTCACGAGTGTCGCGCCCGCCATGCCGAGTACGCGCTGACCGTCACACGTCACGGTCAGGTCAATGCGGGTACGACCGTCCTCGTCGGCATCCTTGACCAGCCCGAGAACCTCGACGAGCGCGCCATCATCGTCGTCGGGTACGACCACAGGCTTGGTGAACCGTACGGCGAAGTCCTGGATCGAGGTGGGGTCGCCGGACCAGGTGGTGACGGCGCGGGCGGCCAGCGCCATCGTGTACATGCCGTGGGCGATGACCCCGGGGAGCCCGGCTGCCCGAGCCACCCGATCCGACCAGTGAATCGGGTTGAAATCGCCACTGGCCGCGGCGTAGCGGATGAGGTCCGCGCGTCGCACCCGGAACTGCTCGGGTCCGAGAGCGGCGCCAGCGACGAGCTTGCTCACGTGCCCGGCTCCGGGGTCCGGTGCGCCACCGTCGCGCTTGCCGTGCAGATGTGCTCGCCCTGGGCCGTGGTGATGTCCGTGCAGGTGCCGATGATGTCGGTGCCCGCAATGGTGCGCAGCGACTCCACCCGGAGCACAGCCGACACGACGTCACCAGCGGTGACCGGTCTGGTGGCGGCGAAGCGCTGACCCGCGTGGACGACGTTGCGCAACTCGATGCCGACCTCGGGGTCGGCCAGGAAGGCTTCGAGTGCCGCGAACGCGACCACGATCGGGAAGGTTGTGGGTGCGACGACGTCAGCATGCCCAGCCGACCGGGCGATCTCAGCGTCGTGATGCACACGGTCCGATGCGCCGATCGCATCGGCGAAGGCGGCAATCTGAGCGCGGCTCACGGCCACCAGCGGAGTCGGAGGGGAAACCCTGCCGACCAGTCCCGGGTCGAGCGACATCGGACGAGGTGCCTGCCGGCGCCGTCAGCGCGTCTCGCGATGGTCGGTGTGGTGGCGGCAGCGAGGGCAGAACTTCTTCAGGCCCAACCGGTCCGGATCGTTGCGCCGGTTCTTACGGGTGATGTAGTTGCGTTCCTTGCACTCGGTGCAGGCCAAGGTGATCTTGGGCCGGATGTCGGTGCTCTTGCTGGCCACGAGGCGCCTCTTCACGTTGCATAGCGGGTCGATGTGGTACGGAGTAGCGGGGGCGGGACTCGAACCCGCGACAACACGATTATGAGCCGTGCGCTCTGACCACCTGAGCTACCCCGCCGCCAGGGACGCAGCGCGTCCCAGAGCCCCAATACGGAATCGAACCGTAGACCTTCTCCTTACCATGGAGACGCTCTGCCGACTGAGCTATTGGGGCGGGCGACGACCGAGGATACATGGGCGCTACCGCTGTGCCCCAACCTGGCGCCGCCCGCGCCGCGCCGCCGAGCGCGTCTCTATCCCAGGTTAACCAGGTACGAGTGCACTTCGCCAGGTGAAGTTGGCCACGGACACCGAGGCGCGAGGCTCCCTCGGGCCGGACGGTGGCAGGTGCAGGATTCGAACCTGCGTAGGCATACGCCGACGGATTTACAGTCCGCTTCCATTGGCCACTCGGACAACCTGCCAGGGCTCGCATCCACCGCCTAGTGACAGCGTGCGGCGCCAGGACACGATACCCCAGCGCTTAGGCTGACCCCGATCGGCGCCCGTCCGCAACGAACCACCTGGGAGGCATCCGATGGCCGGCGACTCATCGTTCGACATCGTCAGCAAGATCGACCGTCAGGAGATCGACAACGCGCTCAACCAGACGGCCCGCGAGATCTCACAGCGCTTCGACTTCAAGAACACCGGTGCCACCATCAGCTGGCAGGGCGAGTACGGCGTCGAGATGTCGGCCAACGCCGAAGACCGCGCGCTAGCCGTGCTCGACGTGTTCAAGGACAAGCTCGTCCGGCGGGGAGTGTCGCTCAAGGCTCTCGACGCGGGTGAGCCGCGCACCTCCGGCAAGGAGGTCAAGGTGTCGGCAACGCTGAACCACGGGATCGCCCAAGATCAGGCGAAGCGTGTCAGCAAGATGATCCGGGACGAGGGCCCCAAGGCGGTGAAGGTCCAGGTGCAAGGTGACGAGCTGCGGGTCTCGAGCAAAAAGCGAGACGACCTGCAGGCGGTGATCGCGTTGGTCAAGGCTGCCGACCTCGACTTCGCTGTGCAATTCGTCAACTACCGCTGAGGTCGGAACGGGATGGAGCAACGCAGGATCGGAGCAGTGGCGGTCAGCGCCATCGGCTTGGGGGCCATGCCACTGTCGGTCCGCGGTCACCCGGACGAAGAGCGCGCGCGCGCCACCATTCACGCCGCTCTTGACGCCGGCGTCACCCTCATCGACACCGCGGATGCTTACTCCCCGGACAGTCAGATGGGGCACAACGAGAACATCGTGGCGCGCGCCCTGGCGACGTACGGAGGTGATGCGTCGCCGGTGATGGTGGCCACCAAGGGCGGGCACACGCGCCCGGACGGCGACTGGGTCGTGGACGGCCGGCCCGACCACCTGCGTCGCGCCTGCGAGCAGTCGCTACGCCGCCTCGGCGTCGACGCGATCGCGCTGTATCAACATCACCGGCCCGACCCATCGGTGCCGTACGCCGAGACCATGGGCGGGCTGCGCGAGCTTCTGGACGCTGGGCTGATCGAACGGGCCGGCATCTCCAACGCCGATCCGGATCAGATACGCGAGGCGCGCGACATCCTCGGTGACGACCTGGTAAGTGTTCAGAACCAGCTGTCCCCCACGTACCGTTCCAGCCTTGCGGAGCTCGAGCTCACCGATGAGCTCGGCCTGGCATTCTTGCCGTGGAGCCCACTCGGCGGGATCGGCAGCGCGAAAGACCTCGGGTCGACATCGCAGGCATTCGCCGCCGTCGCCGACAAGTACGAAGTCAGCCCGCAACAGGTGTGCCTGGCGTGGTTGCTGGCGCTGTCACCTCGGGTCATCCCGATTCCCGGGGCCAGCCGGGTGGAGTCGATTCGCGACTCAGCGGCCGCTGTCCATCTGGACCTCGACGAGGAAGACCTCGAGGCGCTCAACGCGACCTGACCGCCCCCGGGCGTTCGTCGAATGGCGCCAAGCGGCTGGCGACACGCCGACACCCTCGGCCGCAACGCACCGAACGACGGAGCCGTTGGCCTCAAAACAATCCGACCGTGTCGTCGTCCGCGTTGATGTCGATGTGTGCGGCGGCCGGGTCCGAGCCCAGGCCGGGCATGGTCCGCATCTCCCCGCAGATCGGATAGACGAATCCGGCTCCCGCCGAGGCGCGTACCTCGCGTACCGGCAGGGTCCACCCGGTCGGAGCACCCTTGAGCGTCGGATCCGACGACAGTGACAAGTGCGTCTTGGCCAGGCAGATCGGCAGCTTGCCAAAACCTGCCTTCTCGTACGTGTCGAGCGAACGAGCCGCGGCGGCGGAGTACTCGACATCGGCCGCACCGTAGATCTGAGTCGCGATCGTCTCGATCTTCGTGCGCAGGCTGGCCTCGTCGGGGTAAAGCAAACGGAACTGCGACGGTTCCTCCGCTGCCTCGGCCACCGCCTCGGCCAGCTCGACGGCCCCCCCACCCCCGTCCACGAAGTGGCTGGAAACCGCGCACCTGGCACCCGCCTGCTCGGCGATCTGCTTGATAGCCGCGTGCTCGCTGGGGTGGTCGGTAGGAAACGTGTTGACGGCGACGACCGGTGAGACGCCGTGCAGCCGGACGTTCTGAATCTGCTTGACCAAGTTGGTGGCGCCGGCATGGACGTCGTCGGTGTTCTCCGCGAGCAACGCCTCCGGCAACGGCTTCCCGGCGACGATGCGATAGCGACCCGAGTGCGCCTTGAGCGCCCTCACGGTGGCCACCACGACAGCCGCGTCCGGTGCCTCCCCGGAGGTCCGGCACTTGATGTTGAAGAAGCGTTCGGCTCCCATGTCCGCACCGAAACCGGCCTCGGTGACCACGTATTCACCGCAACGCAACGCGATCAGGTCAGCAAGCACCGAGGAGTTGCCGGTCGCGATGTTCCCGAACGGACCCGTGTGCACGATCGCCGGAGTGTTCTCGATGGTCTGCAGAAGGTTCGGCTTGATGGCTTCTCGCAGCAGCACCGTCATGGCGCCGGCGGTATCCAGTTGTTCGGCGGTCACCGGATCGCCGGTCTTCGTGTATCCGACGACGATCCGGCCGAGGCGCTCGCGCAGGTCACGCAGCGAAGTGGTGAGCGCCAGGGTGGCCATCACCTCCGAAGCTGCGGTGATGTCGAAGCCGGTCTCCCGGGGCACCCCGTCCCCGCGAGTGCCGAGGCCGACCACCATGTTGCGGAGCGCCCGGTCGTTCATGTCCATGACGCGCCGCCAGGTGATGCTGTGCAGGTCGATCCCGAGCGCATTGCCGCGGAACAAGTGGTTGTCGAGCATCGCGCTCAGCAGGTTGTGTGCGGAGGTGACGGCGTGCATGTCGCCAGTGAGGTGCAGGTTCAACTTCTCCATCGGCACCACCTGGCTGTAACCGCCGCCGGCAGCACCACCCTTGATGCCCAGCGCCGGACCCATCGAGGCCTGCCGGATCGAGACGATCGCGCGCTTGCCGATGTGCTTCATGGCCTGACCGAGCCCGACGGTGGTCGTCGTCTTGCCCTCACCCAACGGCGTCGGCGTGATCGCGGTGACGACAACGTACTTCGCCCGAGGTCGGTCACTCAGCTCCTGGACCGCATCGAGGCTGATCTTCATCACGTCCCGGCCGTACGGCTCGAGCAGGTGGCTGCCCAGCCCCATCTCGTTCGCGATGTCCTCGATCGGCTTGAGGGACGCCTTGCGAGCGATCTCGAGATTGCTCGGGAACACGTGCATCTCCTTATATGTCTGGTGGTACGAAGCCGTCGACCTCGATGCCGAACTCAGCACCGGACTCGAGCAATGAGTCGAACAGGTACTGGCCGGACGAGCGCTCGCATCCTACGAGGTACGACCTCGTACCGTCGCGGTCGTCGCGGATGACGTCGGCGGCGAGGCCCGCCACTGCCGAGCGGAAGGCGGCGCCGTCGGGGCACACCGAGTCGCCGAGATCCATGGCGGTCTCCTTCGCCAGCACTTCGGCGGCCCAGGAGCCGGTGAGCCGGACAAGGGCACGGCCGTGGCTGAGGTCCACCACGGCGACCAGATCACCGTCACCGGCGAGCGCCGACAGCTGGTGAATGAGGCTGACCTGGCTACCGGGTGGTCCTAGGACCAGCCATTCCCCGGGGCCCGAGCCCACCACCATCACCGAGCAGTCGCGATCGCCCAGCGTCCAGGTTTGCCTGGAGACACGGCCGAACGGCACCTCCAGACGCTCGGCTGTGGCACCGACGGGCGCCGCCTTGATCGCGACCTTGGTCAGCGGGGTGCAGTCGGTCACCGTCAATGCTGCGCCGCTGCGGCGGGCGCTCACCGCCCAGCCGGCCAGAATGATCTCGGGTGCGGCGGGTGCAATGGGGCTCCTCGCGACAACTCCGGTCTCAGCCACGCAACCGCGCCCCCTCCGGATCGACCGAGGCGAGGTGCTCGGTGACGGTGGCGGGCACCGACCTGCCGTCCGGAAGCCGCACGGTCACCAGGGTTCCCGGCTCGGCAAATTCGGTGGCCACCTGAGCGAGACAGATCGACCGGTGAAGGGTCGGCGACCAGCGGCTCGAGGTCACGCGGCCGCAGATGACTCCGGCCTCGATCAGCTGACTGCCCTCCTCGGGGACCACGGACGCGTCGTTTGGATGCAGTCCCACCAGCCGCGATTCCGCGGCTGCCTCGGCCTGCCACACCAGCTCGCTCCGACCGACGAAGTCGTCCTTGTCGAGCCTGATGAGCCCATCCAGGCCCGCGCTGAACGCCTGCGTCAGGCCGTCGGTGTCCTGACCGACGATCAGGTGGCCCTTCTCCAATCGCAGAATGCGCTGGGCCTCGATCCCAAAAGCCCGCACACCCAAGTCGTTGCCGGAGTCGAGCAGGGTCTCCCACACGTGCAGCCCGTAGCTCGCGGGGACGTGCAGCTCGAAGCTGAGCTCACCGGTGAAGCCGATCCGCCACAGCACACAACCGTCGACGCCGGCAACCCGACCGGTCCGGACGTGCATGTAGGGGAACGCTTGCGGCGTAAGGTCGATCTCCGCCACGACTCGGCCGAGCAGTTCACGCGACCGCGGGCCGGCAACGTTGATGCTGGCGTACGAGGTGGTCACTGGCGTCACGTGCACCTGCCAGCCCGGGTGCTCGGTCTGCAGCCAGCTCTCGACCCACTCCCACACCGAAGCCGCGCCGGACGAGGTGGTGCTCATCAGATAGTGCTGGTCGCCGAGCCGACCGGTGACCCCGTCGTCCAGGACGACGCCGTCCTCGGCGCACATGACGCCATAGCGGACCCGGCCCACCTCGAGCTTCGACCACCGATTGACGTAGAGCAGGTTGAGCAGCTTGGGCACGTCGGGGCCGCGCAGGTCGAGCTTGCCGATGGGCGTGACGTCGATGATGCCGACGCGCTCCCTCACCGCGAGGACCTCCCCGGCCGGGTCGCCGTAGTGGTCCGGGCGGATCCAGGCCCCGGCGACGAGGGGGGCGGCGCCGTGCCGCTCGTGCCACGGATGCATCGGTGAGTAGCGGACCGGCTCGCGGTGGCGTCCGGCCAGGGCGCCAAGGGTGACCGGGGCGTACGGCGGGCGCCAGGTGGTGGTGCCGGTCTGCGAGATCGTACGTCCGGTGGCCTCAGCGATGATCGCCACCACGTTGACGCTCTCCAATTTGCCCTGGGTCGGACCCATCGTCGCCGTGGTGTAGCGCTTGGCCAGCTCGGCCGAGGAGTAACCCTCCTCGACCGCGGTGAGCAGGTCCCTGGACGAGACGTCCTCGCTGAAATCGACGATGCCGTGAGTGGGGCCGTGGAAGAGCTCGGGATGGGCGTCAACCGGCAGGGCAGGGATCTCGGCCGCGGGTTCCCGTCGTGACATCGAGCCGGCACGCCGGGCCGCCTCGCGTCCGACGGCGTCGGCGTGCGCCACCAGCTCATCGAGCGTGCCGTCACCCACGACGCCCCCGGCGGGCAGCACGTCATCGGGCAGCGTTGCCGTTCCCGGGAAGTAGCGCGCCGCCCGCGAGTCGTAGGCAGCAACGGTCCCGGCCATCGTGAGCAGGGTCAGCGGAGCGGTCCAACCCACCGCGGTGACCACGAGGTCGCACTCGATCCGGTGGCCGCCGACCAGCTCGACGCCCTTCACGCCGCCGCGACCGAGCACCCGGACCAGGTCATCACCGCCCCTCGCGTCCACCACGTGGGCAACTTCGACGCCGGCGCGTTCTAGGTCGACAACTGCGGCGTCACCCTGCGGGTTCGCGGTGAGTACGACGGCGCGGTCACCCGGCTTGACCGCGTAGAGGTTGATGAGCCGGCGGACGGCCGTCGACAACATGACCCCGGGGACGTCGTTGCCGGCGAAGACGTAGGGGCGCTCGATCAGCCCTGGCGAGACCACCAGCGTCTTCGCCCGGGCCTTGACCAGACGCTCGTAGACGTGAGGCAACCCACGTTGCACGATCGCGACGTGGTTGTGGTCGTAGCGGCCGAACACGACGGAGTTCGTCAGCACCTCGACGCCGGAGGCTGCGAGCAGCGAGCGCAGGTCGTGCAGAGCCGCCAGGTCGGCCTTGTCGCCCCACCGCAGGTGCCCGCCGAGGCTGTGCTCCTCCTCCACCAGCATCACCCGCGCCCCTGCCCGCGCGGCGGCTACGGCGGCCGTCATACCCGCCGGCCCACCGCCGGCTACCAGGACGTCTGGATGCACCTGCCGCTTGTCGTACGAGCTCAGCTCCGGTGAGAGGGGGTCCGGCGAGACGACGCCACCGTGCGAGAACCGCCGGAGCACTCGCTCGTACGTCGGCCACAGCGGTCTCGGCCGGATGAACGTCTTGTAGTAGAAGCCCGCCGGCAGGAACCGTCCCACCAGCTCGTTCGCTGCCTTGACGTCGAAGGCCAACGAGGGCCACGTGTCCTGCGAGCGGACATCCATGCCGGGCGTCACCAGCCGGTGAGCCCCACGGACGTTTGGTTCGTCCCCGACCTGGACGATGCAGCCAGGATCGGTGTACGACGCGGTGAGCAGGCCGCGGCGGCGGTGGTACTTGAAGCTTCGGGAAAAGACCCGCTCACCACAGGCCGCGAGAGCCGAGGCGATGGTGTCGCCGGCATAAGCCGGGTAGCTACGCCCGTTCCAACCGAACTCCAGTGGCGACCCGCGGTCGATGACCTCACCGGGTTGGCGGTCAAGTCGCCTGGTTTGCCGCTTCACGGCTGGCGCACCTCGTTGGTGACGGTGTTGCGCTGCACGGTCAGGTAGCGACGGCAGCCCATGCGGTGGTACCAGCGCTCCGTCGTCCAGCCGGCGACGTTGTTGCGGAGATACAGATAACCGCGCCACTGCTCCCGCGTGGCCGTTCGAGGGTCCGGCCGGGGTGTCGGCTCACCACCGTAGGCGAACTCGCCGGCGTCGCGAGAGCCGCACCAGGGGCAGGGAATCAAGATCATCGTGGCGTCCTAATGGCCGACCGCCGCCGCGCCCTTCTCCCCGACCAGACTGCCGTCGGCGAACCGACGCAGTCCGAACGCGGAGATGAGCTCCGGTGTACGCCCGGTGGCAACGCACTCGGCCATCGTCTCACCGGCGACCGGGCCAGCCTTGAACCCGTAGGTGCCCCAGCCGACGTCGACAAGAAAGCCGTCCACCTCGGTGTGTCCCATGATCGGCGCGAAGTCTGGGGTCATGTCGCACAGCCCGGCCCACTGGCGCAGGAGACGCAGCGTCGACAGTGACGGCATCAGTTGCAGCACGTGACCGGCCAGGCCCTCGACGAACTCCAGCGTTCCGCGGGTGGAGTACGACGCGAACGGGTCGACGCTCGCTCCAAACACCAGCTCGCCACGATCGGTCTGGCTGACATACACGTGCAACGTCCCGGAGACGACCACCGTGTCGAGGAACGGCCGGACCGGCTCGGTGACCGCCGCCTGTAGCGGGAACGTCTGCACCGGCAACCGCACGCCGGCCAGGTTCGCGACCAGGGTGGACCACCCTGCGGTGCAGTTGACGACGACGCGGGTGGCGATGGAGCCGCGGCTGGTACGCACTCCGGTGACCCGACCCTGTTCGACGTCGATCCCGGTCAGCTCGGTGTCCTGGTGGACGTGCACCCCCATGGCGTCAGCCGCCCGTGCGTACCCCCAGACCACCGCGTCATGTCGGATGATGCCACCGGGCGGGTGGTAGAGAGCGCCGAGGATCGGGTAACGCGCCCGCTCGGACGTGTCCATGAACGGGACCAGCTTCTTGATATCCGCCGGCCCGATGACCTCGGAGTCGACACCGCTGGCCTTGTTGACCTCGGCCCGCCATCGCATGGTGCGCAGCGAGGAGTCGTTGTGTGCGAGCGTCAGATGTCCCCGTCGGGAGAACATCACGTTGTAGTTGAGCTCAGCGGCGAGCCGCTCGTACAGCTTCAGGGACCGGTCGTAGAAGCGGACACCGTCCGGGGTGAGGTAGTTCGAGCGCAAGATCGCGGTGTTCCGGCCCGAGCCCCCGCTGCCGATGTAGCTCTTCTCCAGCACGGCGACGTTGGTGATGCCGTGGTTGCGCGCGAGGTAGTACGCCGTGGCGAGACCGTGGACGCCGCCACCCACGATCACCACGTCATATCTGCGCCTCGGCTCATGCGGGTGCCAGGCAGGCGGCCAGGCATCGGTCGACAACCCGTGCCGAAGCAGTGCGAAAGCGGAGTAGCGACTCGGTCGGGCGTGCCCGTTCCGTCGGAGCCGCAGCTCAGCCACCGGCCACCGTGACCGTGAACTCGCGCATCGACTAGAGCTGCTCGCTGTACGCCCGGTTGTGGCTGGACAACACCGGGTCGGTTCCGAAGAACGCATGCTTCGACATGTCCTCGGAGTAACGGCTCGCGGGGGGCTGACGATCGAGCGCCTCCGCCATGCTCCGCACGTGATGGGGGCCTGCCCCGCAGCACAGCCCGAGATACCGCACACCGGCAGCGGCTGCAGAGCGGGTGAACACGGCGATCTCGTACCGGTTGCAGGTGAACGGGTCCAGCGCTGTCGGGAAGGGCTTCCCATCCGGAAGCGGTACGGCTTCGGGCTCTCGCAGCGACTGGAAGGTGGGATGCTCCGGGTCGGTGCGGTACGGAACCGGCAGCGCCGCGACGGGTACGTCGACCGAATTCGTTATCCCCGCCAGGAGCGGCAGCATGGTTGCTGGGCCGCGGATGCAGTTGAGCCCGACCACATCGGCACCGGCGTCGGCCAGTCGCCGGCAGGCGTCCGGGATGGTCCAGCCTTCCCGGGTCTCGGGCTGCCGGCCGACGGCGAGCGTGATGACGGCGGGCAGTCCCGCCCGGCGGATGGCGTCGAGCGCCGACATGGCCTCCCCCGCGTACCGGAACGTCTCGCCGATGACGAAGTCGGCCCCCGCCTCGGCCGCCCAGCCAACCTGCTCGTCGAACATCGCCCGCGTCTGCTGCAGTGTGATGGCGTCCGCGGGGTCATAGATATTGGTGTTGCAGATGTTTCCCGCGAGCAGCGTTTCGGTGTCGTCGGCCACCTCACGCGCGAGCGAGAGCGCCTGGCGGTTGAGATCCTCGAGCAGCCCGTCCTTGCCGACCGCGCGGAGCTTCTCGCGGTGGGCGTAGTAGGTGAGCGCCTCGACGACATCGGATCCGGCGTGGACGAAGTCCTTGTGCAGGGCGGTGACCTGCTCGGGGTGGTCGAGGACAACCTCCGGGACGAACGGTCCGGCCTGCAGGTAACCGCGCCGCTCGAGCTCGAAGACGTAACCCTCGGCACAGATCACCGGCCCGGCTTCGAGTCGCTCGAGCAACCCCGGACCACGTCGACTGCCGGTCATCCGGTGGCCCCAACCACGTTGCTCTTCGGAGTCTCCTTCTTGGGGTCGATGAAGGGCCGCGGGACGACAACAGCGTCGATCGCGCCGCGGGCAGCGGTGTGGACGGTGAGCTTGGTCCCGTTCTCGCTCAGCTCGGTGGGAACGAGCGCGAAGCCGATGTTCTTCTCGAGCCGGGGCGACCAGAACGCCGACGAGATCTGACCGATCTGCTCGTCGGCGTCGGTGACCGGCAGGTAGTCGTCGAGGTAGCCGATGAGCGGGTCGCCACCGATCTCCAC
>JACCYJ010000291.1 GCA_013696555.1 Nocardioidaceae bacterium
GCTGACCCACCGCGGCCGGTAGCGTCAACTCGTGTGACGGGCGATGCTGCGGCAAGCCGAAGCCGCACTCAGCTGGCCCCAGCGCCGCTTCTTCTTCGTGCTCGCACTTCCCGCCTTCGGCATTTCCTTGGCCTACACGATCGTCACCGCGTACGTTCCGGTCCTGCTCGACGACCTGTCAGGACCGACCACCACCGGCGCGTTGATCGGGGCTGAGGGCCTGATCGCACTGATCGTCCCGGCGCTCATTGGGGGATGGTCGGACCGGTCGACCAGCCGCATCGGTAGCCGGCTGCCGTTCATCCTGGTCGGCGCCGCACTGACCTCGCTGTCGCTGATTCTCATGCCCTATCGGTGACGACTCGCTTACCTGGGTTGCGTTGTGCCTGGTCGCCTTCTTCATCGCCTACTTCGTCTACTACGCGCCTTACTACGCCCTCTATCCGGACCTGGTTCCGTACGAGGTGCGGGGCCGGTCGCAGGGCTTTCAGGGAGCGCTTCGATCGGCCGGCCTGCTGCTCGCAATGGGTACCGGCGGGCTCATGTTGAGCGCCTGGCAGGAGCTCCCCTTCGTCGCCTCCGCTGCTGTGGTGCTTGCGGTGACCCTCGCCCTGTTCTCCCAACTGCGCGGAAACAGTGCTTTGCACGGGCACCAGGTGGCGACGGCCAGAGGCTTCGCCGGGACGCTCGAGTTCGTGCGTGGCAGCGTCGCCGTGCGGCGGTGGGCGGTTGCCAATGCGTGCTGGGAGGCCGCCATCGGTTCGCTGCGAACCTTCGTCGTGCTGTACTTCACCGTGGGCCTGGGGCTCTCGCTGCTCGAAACGTCAGCGGCGCTTGCCCTGGTCGGCGTGGGGGCGCTGATCGCCGCGCCGGTGGCCGGTGCCCTCGCCGACCACTACGGTCCGCGC
Source organism: Nocardioidaceae bacterium (assembly GCA_013696555.1). Classification (GTDB taxonomy): domain Bacteria; phylum Actinomycetota; class Actinomycetes; order Propionibacteriales; family Nocardioidaceae; genus JACCYJ01. Next base: position 909 of record JACCYJ010000291.1, read on the forward strand.
CCCGTCATGAACGTCGCAGTCTGGGTGTTCACCGTGGGGCTGCTGCCCCCGCTGTTCACCACCGACACCGTCTACGTCGCCGCCATCGTCCCGGTCGCATTCGCGGCGGTGGTGTTGATGACGTTGCCGTACGTGATGCTGATGACTTTGCTGCCGGCCCAGTCCCGCGCGCACGGCGCGGCTGCGGGCCTCTTCGGTCTCAGCCGAGGAGTTGGCGTGCTCGTCGGGCCGCTGCTGGCCGGACTGGCGATCGAGGTGATGCGCTCTTTCGACGTGCTGACCTTGGCCGACTCGAAGGGGTATTCATCGATCTTCGCGGTTTCGGCGGCGCTGTTGTTGGCGAGCCTGCCGTTCCTGCGAAACCTTGACATCTGATGCATCAGCCAGCCACAGAAGGGAGAACGTCATGTCGTACCCGCCACCGCGGTACCACGGGACCGCCGGTGAGGTGAGCGCGATCCACCGCCTGGAAGGTCAGGAGCCCGAGCTGTCCTTCCCCAACGGCAACAAGGTCCATCACCTTGCTACGGCGGCCTCGACGGAGGGCAAGTTCGGGCTCTACCGCTGGGACATGAGCCCCGATCCGAGTGGCGCGGACCCCCACTTCCACAAGACCTTCTCGGAGTCGTTCTTCATCTTGACCGGGACCGTGCGGCTGTACGACGGTGACGAGTGGACCGATGCCAACCCGGGAGACTTCCACTACGTGCCGAGGGCGGGATCCACGCCTTCAAGAACGAGTCGGGTGAGCCTGCCTCGATGCTCCTGCTGTTCTCACCCGGTGCAGCGCGGGAGGACTACTTCGAGACGCTGTCGGATACGGCGCGCGTGGGGGCGATGAGTAGCCAGCAGCGCGCGGAGTTCTACCTCCGGCACGACAACCACTGGATCCCTCGCCCGGTGCTGCCCGGGCTGACCACGTCGAGACGCTCGCGGATACCGCGCGCCGGGCGGCGATGAGCCCTGAGCACCTCGCAGATCTGAGCCGCCGAGACCAGCGCCGTTCCGGGTGCTTCACCCGGCGTGCACGCCTGTGTCGCGTTACCAGGTTCACCTGGTACGAGTGCACTTCACCCGGCGTACACGCCAGGTGAAGCGAACGGATACCAGGTGAACCTGGTAACAGACGGGGCTATGGGGTAAGCGGTGGTCAGGTCTGCTGCATATCGACGAAGCGTGAGTAGTGGCCCTGGAAAGCGACCACGATGGTGTCCGTGGGACCGGATCGGTGCTTGGCGACAATGAGATCCGCCTCGCCCGGGCGGGTGGACTCCTTCTCGTACGCGTCCTCCCGATGCAGCAGAATCACGAGGTCCGCATCCTGCTCCAGTGATCCGGATTCGCGAAGATCACTCAAGAAGGGTCGCTTGTCCGTCCGCTGCTCGGCGCCGCGGTTGAGCTGGCTTATCGCCACGATGGGAACCTCGAGCTCCTTGGCCAGCAGCTTCATCTGCCGGGAGAACTCCGACACCTCGACCTGGCGGGACTCGACCTTGCGGCCGGACGTCATCAGCTGCAGATAGTCGACGACGACGAGCCGCAGGTCGTGGCGCTGCTTGAGGCGGCGGGCCTTGGCGCGGATCTCCATCATCGTCATGTTGGGGCTGTCGTCGATGAACAACGGCGCCTCGCTGACCTCTCCCATCTTGCGCGCCAGCCGGGCCCAGTCGTCGTCGTTCATGTGCCCGTTGCGCATGTGGCTGAGGGCGATCTTCGCCTCTGCCGACAGCAGCCGCATCGTGAGCTCGGTGCGGTTCATCTCCAGGGAGAAGAAAACGCTGGTCATCCCGTGTTTGATAGACGCTGCCCGACAAAAATCCAACGCCATCATCGACTTCCCCATTGCCGGTCTCGCCGCGACGATCACCATCTGACCGGGGTGAAGGCCGTTGGTCAGGTCGTCGAGATCAGCGAAGCCCGTCGGGACACCGGCCAGCCCACCGTCGTGGGCGCCGATCGCCTCGATCTCGTCGAGCGTGGTCGCCATCAGCTCGCTCAGCGGGGCGTAGTCCTCGCTGGCGCGCTTGTCGGTGACCGAGTAGACCTCCGCCTGTGCCCGGTCGACGACGTCGTCGACCTGGCCCTCGCCGGTGTAGCCCAGCTGGACGACCTTGGTACCGGCCGCAACCAGGCGACGCAAGATCGCCTTCTCCCGGACGATCTCCGCGTAGTAGCCCGCGTTGGCCGCGATCGGCACTCCGGCAACCAACGTGTGCAGGTAGGGTGCGCCACCGGCCTTGCCGAGACCGCCGCGCCGGGCCAGCTCAGCCGCGACCGTCACGGCGTCGGCAGGCTCCCCCCGTCCGTAGAGATCGATGATCGCGTCGTAGAGCAACTCGTGCGCCGGACGGTAGAAATCAGTTCCGCGGATCGACTCGACGACGTCAGCGATCGCATCCTTCGACAACAGCATGGCACCGAGCACGCTCTGCTCGGCCGCGTGGTCCTGCGGCGGTGTGCGGCCGTCATCCCGGCTCCCGGCCGAGCCGCCGAAGATAGCGTCGAAGTCGTCGGGCGGGCCGTCCCCCGGCGGGAACGTCCCGCGGAAGTCTGTAACGCTCACGTGCCGCCTCTCCTCATTCTGCTCAGCTCCGAGACGACCCCGCTGCCTACGCTAGAAGCGGCCACCGACATTCCCACCCCCGTGGCGTGCGAACCGGACCTGGAGAGACCGCGACCGAACCCTCACCGTACGGACGCCCGCCAGATACGGGTAGCTGCTCATCCACAGGCGTTGTGGAGGGCGACCCACACGCTGTGGACACGCCTGGGGATAACCGTGTCCGAGCTGTTCAGTGTGTTGTGGACGCGGCTTCGGACGGCACTGGAAGTCGGCATCTGACCTGTAGGGATGTGTCGGAGGAGGTGTGGACGCAACAAATGTCGGAAAAACTTTGATGACCATGTCGCAAACCGACCGTGAGATCTTGCGACTCGCCGTGCCGGCGTTCTTTGCGCTCGTGAGCGAGCCGCTGTTCCTGCTCGCGGACACCGCCATCGTCGGTCACCTGGGCGCCACGTCCCTGGCGGGGCTGGCCATTGCAGCGACCATCGTCACGACCTTTGTCGGGCTGTCGATCTTCTTGGCGTACGGAACCACCGCCTCGGTGGCGCGTCACCTGGGTGCCGGTGACCTGCGAGGGGCGTTGGCGACCGGGATGAGCGGGATGTGGTTGGCGGTGATCCTCGGCCTCGGAGCGGCGATCATCACCGTTATCGGAGCGCCGCTGATCACGGGCTGGTTCGGCGCGAGCCCGCAGGTCGATGCGCAGGCTGTCAGCTACCTGCAACTGGCCGCGCCCGGTCTGCCGGCCATGTTCGTCGTCCTCGCCGCGACCGGCATTCTGCGTGGGCTGCAGGACACCCGAACCACCCTCGCCGTGGCGATTGCAGCCAATCTCGCCAACGTGGCGTTCAACCTGGTGTTCGTCTACGGCCTGGATCTCGGCATTGCCGGGTCAGCCCTCGGGACCACGGTCGCGCAGCTGGGTGCGGCCGCTGCCATGGCGACGGTTGTCCTGCGGAGCGCGACGGCGCACGGCGCGTCCCTTCGCCCCGACCGCCGTGGCATCGGTGAGGTGGCTCGCACCGGCGTGCCGCTGGTGGCCAGAACCGCGACGTTGCGAGCGGCTCTCGTGCTCGGGACCTACGTCGCCAGCACGATGTCCGAGGCGTCGATCGCTGCCCATCAGATCACGTTCACCGTGGTCACGACCCTTGCCTTCGGGCTCGATGCCATCGCCATCGCCGGGCAGGCGCTGACCGGCCGTTACCTGGGCGCGGGCGATATCAGCGCCACGCGCCGGGTCACCGCTCGGATGTTGCGTTGGGGAGTCGGCACCGGTGGGTTCGCCGGCGTCGTTCTGCTGCTGGCCTCGCCGTGGCTGGCGTACGCGTTCAGCCCTGACGCCGACGTCCGTGCCTTGTCCGTCCCGGCGCTCGTGGTCGTGGCTCTGGTGCAGCCGCTGTCCGGAGTCGTGTTCGTCCTCGACGGCATCCTCATCGGCGCCGGAGACGGCGGCTACCTGGCCCGAGCCGGGTTGATGACGCTGGCGGCGTACGCCCCACTCGCGTTGGCGGTGCTGGTGCTCGGCGCCGGCCTGGGGTGGCTGTGGGCCGCGTACGCCGGCTTCATCGCAGCCCGCATGGTCACGCTCGTGCGACGGGAACGCAGCGACGCCTGGTTGGTGACCGGTGCGGCCGGCACCTCCCGGACGTGAGTCGACTCGGTGCGCTGATCAGTCGGCGACGACCTCCAGCGAGACGCTCGCAACGACGTCCGCGTGCACTCGCACGGTCACCTCGTGCGCACCCGTGGTCTTGATGGGGTTACCGACCTCGATGCGCCGCTTGTCGATGTCAGGGCCACCGCCGGCCTTGACCGCGTTCACGATGTCGTTCACGGTGATCGCCCCGAACAGCCGGCCCCCCGAGCCCGCCCTGGCGCGCAGAGTGACCGCCTCGGCTTCGAGCTGGCGCTTGATCTCCTCCGCGTGCCCCAGGTCGCGGACGTCGCGGACCTCGCGGGCCTTCTTGATCGAGTCGATCTGCTTGGCGGTCCCGCGGGTCCAACCGATCGCCAGCCCGCGCGGGACCAAGAAGTTGCGGCCGTAACCGTCCTTGACGTCGACGACGTCCCCCGGCGCCCCCAGGCTCGCCACCTCATGAGTGAGGATGAGCTTCATGTCGGCCGGTCCCCTCAGCGGGTATTGGATGTGTAGGGCAGCAACGCCATCTCCCGGGCGTTCTTGATCGCGATCGCGATCTGGCGCTGCTCCTGAACGGAGACGCCGGTCACTCGACGGGCGCGGATCTTGCCTCGGTCGGAGATGAACTTGCGAAGCAGCGCCGTGTCCTTGTAGTCGACATAGGTGATCTTCGCCGCCTTGAGCGGGTTCGATTTCTTCTTCGGCTTGCGAATGACGGGCTTGGCCACTGGAAGCGCTTTCCTTCTCGATTGCCCGGCGTGCGCCGGTCGGTGACTGTTGGAAATTCATGTCTGGGTCAGAACGGTGGCTCCTCGGTCGACCCGCTGCCGGCTGCCCACGGGTCGGATGCCGGTGCCGCCGCCACACCGGCTGGAGCCTGCGTGGACCACGGGTCCTCGCTGGCCGGGCGGCTGGCCGCACCGGAGCTTCCAGAGTAGCCGCCGGAGCCACCGGAGCGGGTGGTCTTGTTGACCTTGGCGGTGGCGCTCCGCAGGCTCGGGCCGACCTCATCGACGTCGATCTCGAAGACCGTACGCTTCTCGCCCTCACGGGTCTCGTACTGCCGCGACTTCAATCGACCGTGCACGATGACACGCATCCCTTTCTGCAGGGATTCTGCAACGTTCTCCGCCGCCTGTCGCCACACCGAGCAGCCGAGCCAGAGGGTGTCGCCGTCCTTCCACTCGCTGGTCTGGCGGTCGAAGGTGCGCGGCGTCGAGGCCATCCGGAAGTTGGCGACGGCGGCGCCGGACGGCGTGAACCGCAACTCGGGGTCGTCGACGAGGTTGCCGACGACGGTGATGACGGTATCGCCTGCCATGAGGTCTCCCGGGGTCTAGGTTCGGTACTGGGCTATCCGATGGGCTCAGTCAACCGCAGCCCACCGACATCCGCGAAAGCTCATCCACAGGTCAACGGATCTCCGGGCGGATGACCTTGGTCCGCATCACCGACTCGTTCAGCGTGAGCTGACGGTCCAGCTCCTTGACCGTGGCTGGTTCCGCGTCCAGCTCGATGACGGCGTAGATTCCTTCGGTCTTCTTCTGGATCTCGTACGCCATCCGGCGTCGTCCCCAGACATCGACGCTCTCCACGCTGCCACCGTCCTGGCGGACGAGGTTGAGGTACTGGTCGAGTGAAGGGGCGACGGTGCGCTCCTCCAGGTCGGGGTCGAGGATGACCATGACTTCGTAGCGACGCAACGTCGCTACCTCCTTCGGACTAGGGCGGTCACGGCGTGCCGTGACAGGAGGGAGATGCCGCAGGCCGTACGGCTGGGCAACCGCGGAAGTCTAGCCGAGCACGGGCTGTGGGCACCAATCGCGGCATCGCCCCCCTGGCCCCGTACGTTGAGACTGGCCGAATTCGCCCCGGCGTCGGCGTCTCTCCGCAGAACCGTGAGCCCCAGCGAGGGGAGTAGCAGATCGACGGGTACCAGTATCTGCTGTTGCTGGGCGGCTGTGTGCTGCTCACGTTGCCGCTCGAGGTGGTGCTGGGCGCCCGGGTCTACCGGAGCCCTCGCCGGTTGGCGTGGGCGGTGTTGCCGGTCGCCGCACTTTTCACGCTGTGGGACGCCGTGGCCATCTCTCGCGACCACTGGAGCTACAGCCCCCGCTTCACGACCGGGTGGCGACTGCCTTTCGAGGTTCCGGTGGAGGAGCTCGCATTCTTTGTCGTCATCCCGGTCTGTGGGTTGTTGACGTACGAAGCCGTCGGAACGATGCTCGCGCGGACCCGGCGCCGATGATCCCCGAGTACACCGTCGCCACCGCTGTCGCGGTCGTCGCTGTCGTTGTGCTCGAGCTCGCCTTGTTGCGTACCGGCGTTTTCGGCACTAGCCGGTACTGGATCGCGATCGGCATCGTGGCGGCGTTTCAGGTCCTCGTCGACGGCTGGCTCACCAAGCTTTCCGACCCGATCGTGCGCTATGACGAGGCTGAGACGCTGGGGGTTCGGGCTCCATGGGACATCCCGGTGGAGGACTTCGGGTTCGGTTTCGCGCTGGTGACGCTGACCATCTTGCTGTGGGAGAGCCATGAGCGTCGCCGACGACTTTGACGTGGTCGCCGACCGCTACGACGTCATGGTCGGGCTCAGTCCCGGCTACCACCAGGATCTGCGCCGATCGGTCCGCCGGCTCGGGTTGATCGAGCCCGCTCGGCGGCCGTTACGGGTGCTCGACCTCGGCTGTGGCACCGGAGCCAGCACCCGCGCGATCCTGTCGGTGCACCCGGGTGCGGAGATAACCGCAGTCGACGCCTCAGCCGGCATGCTCGCTGCCGCCCGCGCCAAGCAGTGGCCGTCTCAGGTCGATTTCCTGCACGCCCAAGCGGAACACGTCACCGAAGCACTGGCGGCGGTCGACGCCCCTGATGCCTTTGACGGCGTGCTGGCGGCGTACCTCGTCCGTAGCGTGAGTGATCGGGACGGTGTGCTGGGCGCGGCACGGGGGCTGCTTGCCCCCGGCGGCCGGCTCGCGGTCCACGAGTACTCCGTCGCCGACTCGCGCCGGGCGCAGCTCACCTGGCGGCTGGTGTGTCGAGGCGTGATCACGCCGACCGGGTGGCTGGTGTCCCGGCATACCGCGCTCTACCGCTACCTCGAGCGCAGCGTGCTCGACTTCGACGGGGTGGCGGCCTTCAGGCAGCGGCTGTCCGCGGCGGGGTTCGCCGATGTCAGGGTCGTGCCCATGAGCGGCTGGCAACGGGGGATCCTGCACACCTTCCTCGGCACCCGGCCGCGATGAGCGCCGCGCTCGCGCAAGCGCCGATTCGGCCGGGCCGCGATCCCCTCGCCGAGCTGCATCCCGGCGCGGTCGGGCTACCCGACGTGTCGCATCTGCCGATGCGCCCACACGTCGCGGTGGTCGGTGGCGGCATCGCAGGGCTGTCCGCGGCCGTGGCGCTGGCCGAGCGTGGGGTGCGGGTGACGGTGTTGGAGCGCGAGCCGTACGTCGGCGGCCGCGCCGGCGCCTGGACGGTCACGCTCAGCGATGGCAGCGCAGCCACGATGTCGCGCGGCTTCCACGCGTTCTTCCGGCAGTACTACAATCTGCGCAGCCTGCTCCGGCGCACCGACCCGGTGCTCGACCGGCTGGTGCCGTTACCGGATTACCCTCTGTGGCACTCCTCCGGTACGCAGGACAGCTTCGCCTCGCTCCCGACGACACCGCCGCTCAACGTCGCCGCCTTCGTGGCGCGAAGCCCGACGTTTCGGTGGCGCGACCTGCGCCAGGTCCACATCCCGACCGCGCTGAGCCTGCTGGACGTGTCGTTCCCCGCGACGTACGCGGAGCTCGACGACCTCAGCGCAGCCGCCTATCTCGACCGACTGCACTTCCCCCCAGCCGCGCGGCACCTGGCGTTGGAGGTGTTTTCCCGCAGCTTCTTCGCCGCGCCGGAGGACTTCTCCGCCGCCGAGATGGTGGCGATGTTCCATACCTACTTCACCGGCTCGGCCGAAGGATTGCTGTTCGACGTGCCATGCGACACCTACGAGGCGAGCCTGTGGACACCGCTGCGACGGCTGCTGCAACGCCGGGGAGTCGACGTGCGCACCGGGGCCGACGTGAGCGCGATCGACCAAACAGCAGCAGGGGTCCGCCTCCTGGCTCCCGAGCCGGTCGACGCCGAAGCGGTGGTGCTCGCTGCCGACGTACGCGGGTTGCGTGACCTGGTGGCGTCGGCGAAGTGGCTCGGCGACGGGCGTTGGCGCGATGCGGTGGCCGGGCTGCGTACCGCACCGCCGTTCGCCGTATGGCGGTTGTGGCTCGACCGGCCGGTGGACCACGATCGGGTCGGCTTCCTCGGCACCAGCGGGTACGGCCCGCTGGACAACGTGAGTGTGCTCGAACGGTTCGAGGCGGAGGCGGCGGGCCGGGCGTCGCGATCCGGGGGCTCGGTCGTGGAGCTGCATGCGTACGCCCAGCCTGTGGGGGTCGACGAGGCGCGGCTTCGCTCGGAGCTCCGCACCGCATTGCACATGGTCTATCCCGAGACGGCTGCGGCCTGGGTCGTCGACGAGCAATGGCTGGTCCGCGACGACTGCCCGCTGCACGCGCCCGGCACCTGGGTCGACCGGCCCGGTGTCGCGACCCCCGACCCCCGCGTCGTGCTGGCCGGTGACGGCATCCGCTGCGACCTGCCCGTGGCGTTGATGGAACGGGCCGCGACCACCGGGGTCCAGGCCGCAAACTCGCTGTTGGCGACCTGGGGCATCACCGGCCACGACCTGTGGAGCGTGCCGACGCAACCGCGGCACGCGATGTTCCGCTGGCGCCGCGCACTTGCGGCACGGCGCGCCCAGGCATAGGCCACAGCAGTTGGTCTCGCGGCTTCGGCCTCGAGGTCGCGAGTGGCGCAAACCCGCGGCCGCACCGCGAGTGGCGCAGATTGGTCATCCCGAAGCGTCCGGGACCACCGAACTGCGCCACTCGCGGGATGACGAGGCGAGGAGAGCAGCTTCAGAGCTGCAAAGGCGCGCCCTAGCGGGTGCGGACGGAGTAGCGACGCTCGGCATACGCCAGGTCGTCGACCCACAACCGGCGGGCAGCCAGGCGCATCAGCGGCCGGGCCGCGCCGGCCAGGCGGCTCGCGACGACGAACCCGGGTCGAGCGGAGTACGCCACGGTCGCCTCGATCACCGCGGTCCGCGGCCGGCCGTCGGCCCCTTGCCCGAGCGGGGTCGCATGCGTCTCGACGACGCTGCCCGCACCCTCACCGTCGGTGATGTGCATCGCGATCGTGCGCCGGTCGGGGGTCGTGAACACCGCCCGCACCGGGACCCCCCATCGCCGCGACAGCCGGAAGGTCACATCGACGACCAACGCTTCCTCGTCGCTATCGGAGTCGACCACGTCGAGGTGGCTGAAGGAGTACGGGTGCAGCCACGCCCCGTGCCAGGGATCCAGCCGGTTCGCCACGACATCCTCGGGTTCGCAGCGGCCCACCGTGGTCATCACCGCATCCACAGCGCTCCCGAGTGGCGGCCGGGCGCCGAGATACGGCAGCTCCGACGGGTTCTCACCGCCGACAGCGTCGAGGCGGACCCACACCAGCACACCGTCGTCGTAGGCGACGTACGGCGTCCATCCGGGGAATCCCTCGGGGCCGAGAGCCAGGCCGTGCCACCGGCAGACCACCCGGCCGTGAAGGATCTCACCGGTGCACAACGAGGCGCCGAGGTGCGGACAGGTGTCGGGACCGGCGACGACCGAGCCACTGGCGGTCCGCCACACGACCAGGTCGGCACCGGCGACGGTTCGTCCGAGAGGCGACTCGCTGCCCAGGTCACGACTGGCAGCGACCACGTACCAGTTGCCCGTCGGTCGCTGCTGGGATCGGGCGAGGGCCGCGTCGATGCGGGCCGGTGAGGCGTCTCGCCAGGTGGGCCGGAGACGGTCTCGCGGCGGCATGGTGACGAGCTGCACCGGGACGGCGCCCGGAGAGGGTAGCCGGAGCAGGCGCCGCCCGGGGTCAGCGCTCGGATGCGGCGGGGGACGATGTCCCATCGAGGCGCCCTTTCGTCGACGTCGGCCCGGTCATCATCACCCTGGCGGCCAGTGCCGCCTTGCGCCACGTCGGCACCCTCGCCCGGCGGGCGAACACGTCGGAGTCCGCTCGTTCGATCTGCTCGAGGATGCGGGAGTAGAGCACCCGGGCGGTGGACACGCAGCGCGCCGAGCGGGGAGGCAGCATCGCCACGCCCTCGTCGGCATGCGCGTACAGCAACCGGCAGCGCTCGATCTCGAACCTCATCAGCGCCCGCCAGGCGGGATCGGCTCGACGCTGCCACGGATCGGCGCCGAAACGTGTCAGGTCTTCCTGCGGCACGTAGACCCGGCCACGATCCAGGTCCTCACCGACGTCGCGCAGGAAGTTGGTCAGCTGGAACGCCAGCCCGAGCGAGCGGGCCGGCTGG
>JACCYJ010000010.1 GCA_013696555.1 Nocardioidaceae bacterium
CGACAGGTAGGTGCACAGCAAAGTCTGTTGGGAGTCGGCAACTGCGCTGATCGAGCCGAGCTCGCGCCCGGTGCGTCGCTGTCCCCACGACAGCCACGGCATCACGGCCAGGCTCACCGCCGCCAGCACGATCCCGACCGTCGACGGGTCGGCGACGGCACCGACCACCAACCCTTGCACCGAGTGCGCGGTCACGAAAGCTGCCAGCCCGAAGAACGACACCGCGATCACCCGCAGGGCGGCCCGTTCACGCACCTGATGATCGACGCCGGAGAACTGCCAGGCCACGGCAGCCGCCGACATGACCTCGACGGTGGAGTCGAGTCCGAACCCGATCAGTGCCCGTGACGACGCGGCGCTGCCGGCTGCCAGCGCGATCACCGCCTCCAGCACGTTGTAGCTGATGGTGGCGGCAACGAACAGCTGGACACGGCGCCGCAACACCGACACCCGCGCGGCCGAAAGGTCCGGCCGGGAGGGCGCGGTGGGCTCGGTGGAACAGCATCCGTCGGTACGGCTGGTGCTGTCGGGGGCACGCTGCTGGTCCAGCCTCACCAGTGGCTGCTCGGAGGATCCAGTCACCGCGCCACCTGACCGCGCTGGCGCTGGCTGCTCGCCAGTGCGGCGGCCGCGGCCGGCGCCACAACCCGGCGACCGACGCCGTCGTCCGGGCCGCACGAGGGGTCCGGGTCGACGGCCAGCACGACGTCGATGAGCTCGCGCAGGGCACGCGCCAGGTGCGGATCGGCGAGCTCGTACCGCACCGTCCTGCCCTGCAGCTCGGCCACCACCAACCCGCATCCACGTAGGCAGGCGAGATGGTTGCTCACGTTCGATCGGCTGGTGCCCAGCTGGCGGGCCAGGTCGCTGGGATAGGTGGCACCGTCGAGCATTGCCAGCAGGATCTGCTGCCGGTTGCTGTCGGCCAGTGCGCGTCCGATGCGCGCCAACGCGTCATCCGGTGATGAACAGATCAGCATAGACTGAACATACCGCGCCGGCCGGCGGCCACACCATGGCGACTGCTGGAGCGGCATCCCCGCCGATCGTGTGCGACACCACCGAATGCTCTTCAGCCGGCCGGACCGTCGGGGCGCATCTGTCACACCGCGGTCGTGAAGCCGGGGACCCAGACCCGCATCTGCCCGACCAGGACGTCCCACCAGCCGGTGAGGAGCAGCACGCCCACCGTGATCAGCATGACGCCGCCGAACTGGCTGAACCACGTCTGGTGGTGACGCAGCCATGCGGTGGCGCCGAGCATCCGCCGGAAGGCGAGCGCGGCGGCGATGAACGGGACACCGAGTCCGCTGCAGTACGCCAACGTCAGCAGTGCGCCGCGGCCGGCGCTTGCCTCGTCCAGCGACAGCGCGAGCACCGCGGTCAGGGTGGGGCCGAGGCAGGGCGTCCAGCCGAGGCCGAAAAGCACCCCCAGCAGCGGTGCGGCGGCGACTCCGACATCGGGGACGCGTGGACCCGCAGGTCGCGCTGCAGAAACGGCACCGCGCGGAGGAACGCGAACCCCATCACGACGACGACGACGCCGAGGATGACGCTCAGGGTGCGTTGGTTGGTCAGGAACCAGGTGCCGACCACACCCATCAGGGTGCCGAGCGAGACGAACACGAAGGAGAAGCCGAGCACGAGCAGGCCGGTGCCGGCCAGCATCCGCCCTCGGCGTCGGCCGTCGAGATCGGCACCTGCCAGGCCGGTGACGTAGGAGATGCAACCCGGCAGCAGCGGCACCACACACGGGGAGAAGAAACTGACTAGCCCGGCGACCAACGCGACCGGGATCGCGAGGGTCAACCGCCGACCCCGAGTACGCGATGGCGCCGAACCAGTCACCCACCAGTGCTGGCCTGCACGTCGGTGACCACGTCGACGAACGTCTTAGTGGTCTGCTTGTCCAGCATTCGCACCGCGACGTTGCCGTCGGCGTCGATGATGTAGGTGGTGGGCACCGCGGCGGCGGTGAGGCTGTCGCGGAACCCCAACAGCAGGCTGCTTGCCGGGTCATAGCGGCTGGGCCACTTGACGCCGTAGCGCTGTTCGAAGGCGAGCGCCGCAGCCCGGTCGTCGCGGATGTTGATGCCGACGAACGCAACCCTGTCGGCCGGGAGCTGTCACCGGGCGGCCACCAGGTCGTCCACCTCTTCTCGGCACGGGACGCACCACGGCCCCCACACGTTCACCAGCACCGTCTTGCCGGCGAAGTCGGTCAGCGACACCTGCCCGCCTGCCACCGTCTGACCGGACAGGTCCGGGGCAGGTACGCGCTCTCCGGGGGCCACCACGGTGATGGCGTAGTCGCCCTGCGCGAAGCCGCCCGTGGACCGTTCTGCCGTCACTCCGCCCGCACAGCCGGCAAGCAGCACGACCGCGGACAGCGCCACATGGTGGCGTGGGCACCGATCCAACGGCGGGCTCTCACCGCAGCGCCTCGATGCTGTCGCGCAGGGTGGCTTCGTCGATCTCGCCGATGCTTCTGAGTGTGATGGCGCCGTCAGCGTCGAGGACCAGTGTGATCGGGAGTCCCTGCACGGTCCGCAGCTGGCGGAGCAACTCTGCGTCCGGGTCGTACAGCTGCTCGAAACGCACCCCGGTGGACTCGAGCAGGTCGGCGGCGGCATCCGGGTCGTCCTTGGTGCGAGCGGAGCTGCTATCGCCGGCACCTGACCGGTAATTCAATCGAGCGCTCCGATTGCTAGTCCTGCAGTCCGGCCCGCCGCCGGAGATACTCGTCCTCATCGAGCTCACCCGCAGCGTATCGGCGACTCAGGATCTCGTCCGGCGACTCAGGCGGAGACAGCCGGTTGGTGCCATTGCCGCGTCGAACCAGCCAGACAATGCCCACCACCGTCAGTGCCAGTAGCGCGAGGCCTACCAAGCCCCAGACGAGCATCCACAGCATCATGCCGCCCATCCCGCCCATTCCATCGAACCCGTCCATCATGTGCATCCCCTGCACCGTCGTCTTCGGCGTGCTGACCCTCACGTTTCTACTATGTTGGATCGTAGTCTGCGTTTCTCTCCGGGCAAGTACACGGGGATGGAGTCACATGGCTCTCATCGCTTGGCTGGTCATCGGGTGGCTCCCCGAGGGGTGGTGAGCTTTGAGGTGATCCTCGGTGCCTACTCGCCGCCGTCGATGGCGGCCACGGTTGCAAAGTCGCTGATGTCGTGGAGCTTGGCCCCATGGACGACATGGGCGACATGGGCGACATGGAGATGGGAAACATGGACATGAACGGGATGATGTCGGCCGACGACATGGCGGCGCTCGAGAATGCCGCCCCCGACGATGCGGCGCGGCTTTTCCTCGAGGGCATGACCGTGCATCACGAGGGGGCAATCGAGATGGCCGAGCAGGAGGTCGATGAGGGCTCGGCGCCCGAGGCCATCGACCTCGCAAAGACCATCATCGACGCCCAGCAGGACGAGATCGACCAGATGGAGGAGCTACTCGACACGGCCTGAGCACCGGCGACACGCGGTCGGCGGAGCCGCTCGACGGACGATGATGCATCGCGGGGGTGCACGCACCTCTGATGCATGATCGCCCCCGTCAGGATCGGCCGGGCAGCGCCGCTCTGCCGTCGATATACCCCCCGGGGGTGTAGTCTGGCCAGACGGTACGGTCCCGTAGGTCGAGCCGAACTGCCTGCCGCGGCGTGTCCAGCAACCGCACCGGTCAACCGGTGCTGCAGTGCAAACAGCAACCCGAGGCGAGACGGGAGGTCCGATGTCGACGTACGGCGGCGCGGTGGCCCTGCTCGTGCTCGGCGCCGTGGGCGTGGGTTGTGTCTACCTGCTGCACCGCGCGCTCAC
>JACCYJ010000011.1 GCA_013696555.1 Nocardioidaceae bacterium
GCCTGGTGATCCCGTGGCTCGGGTTCCCCGCCGCCGAGCACCACTACATCCGCGGAAGTCGCGCCGCAGGCCGATCGAAGTACCAGGTCACGCACATGCTGCGGCTGGCCGTTGACTCCGTGACGTCGTTCTCCGCGGCGCCGTTGCGCATCGCCACCTGGGCCGGGCTCGCCGGCGCCTTGGTGTGCGTGCTGCTCATGGGCTGGGCCGTCGAGGAGTGGGTGCGCGGCAACACCGTGCCCGGCTGGGCGTCCACGGTCATCGTGGTAATGCTGCTCGGCGTCGTTCAGCTGCTGTGTCTCGGCCTGCTGGGCGAGTACGTCGGCCGGCTCTTCAGCGCCGCCCAACAGCGGCCGACGTACATCGTCGGCTACGACAGCCTGCACGACCCCGGTCCGGTGACCCCGTCAGCCGGCTCAGCAACTGGCGCGTACGAGCAGCGAGACCCCCGGCAGCGAACCGACCGGCAGCCGGCGCTCGAGCGCGACCACGAGCCGCAAGCCGGCGTTGATTACGGCAGGTAGCTCGTCGAGATCGCTCCCGGTGCTGGTGCGACGTCGCCAGGCCGCGACCGGCCGGAGCAACACATTCCACGACCGCACGTCCTCGATGCTCAGTCCGGCGCCCTGCAGCAAGGCCAGCAGGGTTGGACGCGTGTAGCGGCGGACATGTCCCACCGCCTCGTCGTGCGCGCTCCACAGCCGCGGATCCGCCGGTACCGCGATCAGCGCAATCCCACCGGGACGCAGCACCCGACGGATCTCGGTCGCGGCGGCGGAGTCGTCGGCGAGGTGCTCGAGTACGTCGAACGCCACGACGAGATCCAGGGCACCGGACCCGACGGGCAGCCGGGTTGCGTCGGCTCGGATCACCGGGATACCCCGCCCGGACGCGATGGCGGCACCGTCGGCGCCGTACTCCAACGCGACGGCCTGCCAGCCTGCCGAGCGCAGGACGCGGGTGTTGCCACCCGCCGCTGCCCCGATGTCGAGCGCCCGGCCGGGGCTGAGCGCGGCGATGCTCCGAGCCAGCAGACGACGGCGTTCGCGGTACCACCAGTGGGTGTCCTCGAGCTCGGCCAGCTTGGCGATCTCGGTGCGGTTCACTCAGAGCCTCAGCGTGGGAGCACGGAGGCCCGCCAGGCGCCCGGCCCCGCGTGCAGCGGCGCCCGGACGAGCCGGCCGCGATCCGACCAGACACTGTCATCACCACTGGAGCGCCCGGGATCGACGCTTGCCCGGGCGGCGACCACCGCGACCAGCGCGGCCAGCTCCTCGTGCGTCGGCTCGCCTCGCACCACGCGCAGCAGCGGTCGCTCCGTCTCGCCCACCGGGCTCACAGCGGGATGTTCCCGTGCTTCTTCGGCGGCAGCGTCGCCCGCTTGGTCCGTAGCAACCGCAGTGCACGCACCACCTCCGCGCGCGTCTCGTGAGGGGCGATGACCGCGTCCACGTAGCCGCGTTCGGCTGCGACGTACGGGTTCGCCAGCGTGTCCTCGTAGTCGGTGATCAGCTCGGCCCGTCGCGCCTCCGGGTCGTCGGCCGCGGCGATCTCGGCACGGTAGAGGATGTTCACCGCCCCCTGGGCACCCATCACCGCGATCTGCGCCGTGGGCCAGGCGAGGTTGATGTCGGCGCCGAGGTGCTTGGACCCCATGACGTCGTATGCGCCGCCGTACGCCTTGCGGGTGATGACCGTGACCAGCGGCACCGTCGCCTCGGCGTACGCGTAGATCAGCTTGGCGCCGCGTCGGATGATGCCGTTCCACTCCTGGTCGGTGCCGGGCAGGAAGCCCGGGACATCGACGAACGTCAGCACCGGAACGTTGAACGCGTCGCACGTACGCACGAATCGGGCCGCCTTCTCGCTGGCGTCGATGTCGAGGGTGCCCGCGAACTGCAGGGGCTGGTTGGCCACGACCCCGACGCTGCGGCCCTCCACCCGGCCGAAGCCGACCACGATGTTGGGGGCGAACAAGGCATGCACCTCGAGGAACTCCCCGTCGTCGAGCACGGACTCGATCGCAGTGTGCATGTCGTACGGCTGGTTCGGCGAGTCGGGCACCAGGACGTCGAGTGCCCGATCGATGTCGGTGGCCTCGAGGCTTGCCTGGCACTCGTACGTCGGCGGCTCGTCGAGATTGTTGCTCGGCAGGTAGCCCAGCAGCGCCTTGACGTAGTCGAGCGCGTCCGCCTCGTCGCTGCCCAGGAAGTGCGCGTTGCCGCTCTTGGTGTTGTGGGTGCGGGCGCCGCCGAGCTCCTCGAACGTGACGTCCTCGCCGGTGACGGTCTTGATGACGTCGGGTCCGGTGATGAACATGTGCGAGGTCTGGTCGACCATGACCGTGAAGTCGGTGACTGCGGGAGAGTACACATGGCCGCCGGCACAGGCGCCCATGATCAGTGAGATCTGTGGGATGACGCCAGAGGCGTGAACGTTGCGCCGGAAGATCTCGCCGTAGAGGCCGAGCGAGACCACGCCCTCCTGGATCCTCGCCCCGGCTCCCTCGTTGATGCCGACCATCGGACATCCGGTCCGCATCGCCAGGTCCATCACTTTGCAGATCTTCTCGCCGTACACCTCGCCGAGGCTGCCGCCGAAGACAGTGAAGTCCTGCGCGAACACGCACACCGGACGGCCGTCGACGGTGCCGTACCCGGTGATGACGCCGTCACCGTACGGGCGGCGCTGCTCGAGCCCGAATGCCGTGCTGCGGTGTCGCGCCAGCTCGTCGATCTCGACGAACGAGCCTTCGTCGAGCAGCAGGCCCACCCGCTCACGGGCGGTGAGCTTGCCGCGGGCGTGCTGCTTCTCGACCGCGCGCGCGGAGCCGGCGTGGACGGCCTCGTCGAGCCGCCGGTCCAGGTCGGTCAGCTTGCCGGCTGTCGTGTGCACGTCGATGTCGTCGGGAACCTCGGTCGCCAGCGGGTCGTGCGCAGCCGCATCCGTCACGGTCACGAGGGTAGCCGCGCCCGGATGGTCGAACCGCGACCGCCGGGTGGGGGCCAGTTATCCTCGGCCCGATGGGGGCGAAGGAGGGCTCAGCCGACGTCGGTGGTCGCTGGTTGTTCGTCTCTCTCCTGGGTCTCGCCGGCGCTGTCGCCTCGATGCTGCTGGTCGAGAGACGCTTCTTCTTCAGCGGTGACAAGCAGGCGATGTTCTTGCCTGTGACGCGAGACACCGGGCAGCGATTGCTCGACGGCGAGTTCCCGATCATCGACCCTGATCTTGCCGCGGCCGGGAACTACGCCCTCAATCTGCAGTTCGGCCTTTACGACCCGTTCCAGCTGCTGCTCGCCGTGGGCATCAGCCGCATCGATGACCTCGTCGTGGCGGCGACGGTGTGGTCGGTCGCGCTGCTGGCCGTGCTGTGCGCCGGTGTGTGTGCGCTGCTGCTCCGGTTGGGGGTTCCCGGTGGGTGGGCCGCCGCCGGTGCCGTCGGCGTCTCCCTCGCCGGTTACACGCTCTACCAGCTGGCGCCCAGCTGGATCTCGGCCCTGGGCAGCCTGGTGTGGCTCCCGTGGTGGTGGCGCAGTTGGTACGGGCGCTCGGATCGCCGGTGGTCCCTGGTCGGGCTGGCCGTCTTCGGTTACCTGCTGGTGGCAACCGGTTGGCCCTTCACCTGGCTGGCGGCCGCGTTCATCGGGATCGGGCTCGTGGCCGAGGAGTTCGTTCGTCGCCCGCGTGGTGCCGACGCGGCCGCGGCGGTCCGGGCCTGGCGCCGGTCCTTGGCCGCCCGGGTCCTCGCCTCCCTCGGCGGGGTGGTGGCCGGTGCGACGGTCGCCGTACCGATGGCGATGGCGTATGACTACACGGTCCGGACGACCGAGATCCTCGACAACGGTGCGTACCGGCCCAACTTCGCCGACCTGCT
>JACCYJ010000013.1 GCA_013696555.1 Nocardioidaceae bacterium
CCTGTTAGCAATCCGTTAGCAAATGACGCTAAACACGACGGTTCTAAGCCGCCTGACCTGCGGTTTCGTTGTGTCCGAGGGGGGACTTGAACCCCCACCCCCTATTACGGGGACTAGCACCTCAAGCTAGCGCGTCTGCCTATTCCGCCACCCGGACGTGGGGCCGGCACGAGGCGTGCCGAGGCGGCGCACTCTACCAAAGGGCACCCGTTCAGCGGCCCGTCCCAGGGTGCAGGATGGCGCCATGACGCAGAGCGCCGAGCACCCGTCGTACGACCCCACGGCCGGGGTGGTGGACCACTGTCGGGAACTGATCCGGATCGACACCTCGAACTATGGCGACGACTCGGGACCCGGGGAGCGGAAGGCCGCTGAGTATGTCGCCGGGCAGCTTGCCGAGGTGGGTCTCGAGCCGCAGATCGTCGAGTCCGGACCGGGACGCGCGAATGTGCTGGCCCGCTGGGATGGTTCCGACGCCAGCCTCGACGCGTTGCTCGTGCACGGCCATCTCGACGTGGTCCCGGCGCGGGCCGAAGACTGGGACGTCGACCCGTTCTCGGGTGAGGTCGTCGACGGGTACGTGTGGGGTCGCGGAGCGGTCGACATGAAGGACTTCGACGCCATGGTGCTCTCCGTGGTACGCGCCCGATTGCGTGCCGGGGTCGCGCCTCGGCGTTCGGTCGTGCTCGCGTTCACCGCCGATGAGGAAGCCGGCAGCCGGCACGGCGCCCATTGGCTGGTCGACGAGCACCCGGACTGGTTCGCCGACTGCACCGAGGCCGTCGGCGAGGTCGGCGGGTTCTCGACCGAGGTCGACGGGCAACGGCTCTACCTGGTCGAGACCGGGGAGAAGGGGATGGCATGGATGCGTTTGACTGCCCACGGCACCGCCGGTCACGGGTCCATGCGCCATCCGGACAACGCGGTGACCGCGCTGGCCGAGGCGATCACCGCGATCGGGGCGTACGACTGGCCGGTACAGCCGGGGCCGTCGATGCAACTGCTGCTCGAGAAGGTGCGGGAGCTCAGCGGCTCGCCCAGCGCGGACGCCGACGAACTGATTGCGCGGTTCGGCCCGGCGGCGCGCATGATCGGCGCCGGCATTCGCAATACAACCAACCCCACGATGCTCGAAGCGGGCTACAAGGTCAACGTCGTACCCGGGGAGGCGCAGGCCAGGGTGGATGGGCGGTTCCTGCCCGGGCAGCAGGAGGCCTTCGCCGAGCAGATGCGTCGGCTCGTTGGCGACCGCATCGAGATCGACGTCGAGACCCTCGACGTGGCCCTGGAGACAGATTTCAGTGGCGAACTCGTCGACGCCATGTCAGTGGCTCTGTTGACCGAGGACCCGGAGGCGCACATCGCGCCGTTCCTGATGTCCGGTGGCACCGACGCAAAGGCATGGAGCCGTCTGGGCATGCGTACGTACGGCTTCACGCCGTTGCGGCTGCCGGGCGACCTCGACTTCACGGCGCTGTTCCACGGAGTTGACGAGCGGGTCCCAGTCGACGCGTTGCATTTCGGTGCCCGCGTAATGGATCGGTTCCTCGACCTGGCATGAGGTTCGGGCTGGGTAACGGCCGCACCTTCACATGGCGGACGCACACTTCACCCGGCGTGCACGCCAGGTGAAGCACACCTATCCCAGGTTAACCTGGGATAGCGGCAGCCTCACCAGGTGCGGGCGACGCGGATGATCCGGCGGCGCAGGACGATGCGGCGGCGACCGTCGGGGAGCAGCCGCAGACGGTCCAGCTCCCACCCGCCGTACTCCGCGGCGTCGGTCAGCAGCCGGCGTACCGCCGAGCGCGTGTGGGTCCGCGCCAGCCAGAACCGTTGGAACTCGTACTCCATCGTCTGCACATGCTGCCACGCACCCGACGATCAGCCCAGAGAACCGCCAGCTGCGCGCAGCAATGCGGGCAGCCGAGTCAACCGCGGCCGGTGCGGCCGGCGCTGTACCGCCTCGGCCAGTGCCGGTCCAACCTGGTACACGATCGACATGTGCTCGCCGACGATCGACAACGCCGAGACCAACAGCGCGCGGCTCAGCGAGCCAGCTGCCTCGGCGGCCAGCACCAGCACCACGGCGCGTGCCCGTCGACCTGCCGCGGCGGCTACCGACATGACCTCCGCGTCGACCCCGGCCTCGGTCACAGCGGACCGGAGCGCCTCGACCCCGAGCGAACCACCGGCACGCACCGTCAGGACCAGTGTGTCCGACGATGGCACGGACAGTGACTTTGGGATCGAGGAGGTCACCAGCTGTCGCACCCGCGTGAGTGTTTGGGCAGCGTCCGCGGCCGGCACGAGGACGACTTCGCGCTGATCGCGGGGGACCGGCAGGAGTCGACCTGCCCGAACCGAGCTGAGCAGGTGCGCAATGTGAGGCCGCTCGGATCCACGGAAGGGCTGCACCGACGCCGGGACCAGCCCGCTGGCCACCAGATCAGCGAACGGCCGGCCCGGGCCGTCCGGCTGCAGCTCGTCCGGGTCGCCCACCAGCATCAGAGGGTGGCCGGGCACGGTCGCGCGCAGGAGCTCGGCCGTCTCCGAAAGGTGCAATCGGTGGGCATCAGCCACCATGGTCGCGCCCGGCGGTGCCTCACCTCCGCTGTGGATCACCAACGACAGCTGGGGTTCTGCGGTGCCGAGCAGCCGCAACACCTCCGCGGCTACCGTTTGCTCCGCCTGAGCCACCTCCGGTAGGGCGACCAGGCCCTCGTTGGGCAGGGTAACCACCCGCCCGGTTTCCTCGGCGAGCTCGAGGCCGGGCACCGGGTCGGCGATGCCGTACCCACGCAATGCCGTCGCGAGCACCGACGCCCGCAGCGCGGTCGAGCCGTCAAGAGCGGCCCGGCGGACGAGCCGGGCCGTGAGCTCGGCTGCCTGCGTGGCGGCACTCACGCGGAGACGTCATCGAGGGCCGCCGCGATCTCGTCCGGCAAGGTCACGGCCTCGACTCGCAGTGACGCTCGCAACTGCGTCATCGTACGAGCGCCCACGATGGGTGCGGTCACGCCAGGGCGATCGCGGACCCACGCCAGCGCGACCTCGACCGGGGTGAGCGAGAGACCGTCCGCTGCCCGTGCTACCGCCTCCACCACACGTCGGCTCGCTTCGGCCAGGTACGGCGAGAAGGTGGGTTCCAGCTGGGGGGAGGCGGCCCGGGAGTCGGCGGGTATCCCAGCGCGGTACTTACCACTGAGCACCCCACGTCCCAGCGGTGCCCAGGCAAACACCCCGACACCGAGCATCTGCGCCGCCGGCAGTACGTCGACCTCGGCGTCCCGGTGGAGCAACGAGTACTCGACCTGCGTCGAGGCCAGGGGGGTGCGTTCGGGCCACGCGGTCTGCCACGCCTGCGCCATCGCGGTCTGCCAGCCGGTGTAGTTGGCCACCCCCGCATAGCGGGCCCGGCCGGAGCGCACCGCGGCGTCGAGCGCGGACAACGTCTCCGCCCATGGTGTCTCGTCGGACCAGACATGCACCTGCCACAGGTCCACGTAGTCGGTGCCGAGGAAGCGCAATGACGTTTCCAGCTGTCGCACCAACGCCCCGCGTGACGTGTCGTGCCGGTGTCCTCCACCGGGCTCGGTGGCGCAGCCCGCCGAGGTTGCGATGATCAGGTCGTCGCGGTTGGCGATGTCGTCGAGCAGGCCGCCGAGGATCTGCTCGCTCCTGCCGTCCCCGTAACCGGGTGCGGTGTCGACCAGCGTGCCGCCGGCCTCGACGAACGCCGACAGCTGGTCACGAGCCTCGTACTCGTCGGTGTCCTTGCCCCACAGGCCGGTACCAAGACCGAGCCGGGACACCCGGAGACCGGTGCGGCCGACCCGACGCTGCTGCATGTCGCCGAAGGCTAGTGGAGCCTGCGGGCTGGGAGACTAACCGGCTATGGACCTGTTCAGCGCCTTGGTGCTCGGTGTCGTCGAAGGTGTGACGGAGTTCCTGCCGGTCTCCAGCACCGGTCACCTCACGATCGCTGAGAAGGCGCTCGGCCTGCCGATCGATGACGAGGGAATCACCGCGTTCACCGCGGTCATCCAGATCGGGGCGATCGCTGCGGTCCTGGTCTACTTCCGCTCGGACCTGTGGCGGATCAGCACCGCCTGGCTCCGGGGGGTGGTGCGGCCCGAGCACCGAGGCGGCTTCGACCACCGGTTCGGCTGGTACGTGATAGCCGGGTCGGTGCCGATCGTCGTGGTTGCGCTGCTCGGCCAGTCGCTCATCACCGGTCCACTGCGCAGTCTGTGGTGGGTTGCCGGCGCCCTGGTCGCCTGGAGCGCCGTGATGGTGGTCTCCGAGCGAGTCGCGACGCAGCGCCGAGGCGAGCGCGACGTCGGACTGCGCGACGTGCTGGTGATCGGCCTCCTGCAATGTGCGGCGCTGATTCCCGGAGTTTCTCGCTCCGGTGCCACCATTTCGGCCGGTCTCTTCCTCGGACTGGACCGCGTGACCTCGACCCGGCTGTCGTTCTTCTTGTCGATCCCGGCGTTGGTTGGCGCCGGGTTGTACGAGCTACCCAGCGCACTCGGTGGCGGGATCGGGTGGCTCCCCACAGCAGTGGCCACCGTGGTCAGCTTCGTCGTGGCGTACCTATCCATCGCCTGGCTGCTGAAGTTCGTCGCCGGGCACAGCATCGCGGTGTTCGTGTGGTACCGGCTGGCCCTCGGCGCCGTGCTCCTGGCCTTGCTTGGCACCGGGACGATCTCAGCCACTTGAGCGCCCCGGCTCGTACCGCCCGAGCCAGCGAAATCGGTGTCGCCGTGCAGTGCTGCGCGGGCAGCGTCGGGGTCGTCGCGCTGGACGTCCAGATCGACGCGAGTGCCGTTGCGTTAGGCGGCGCGGTCGATGATCACGGGTCCACTGTGCTGCCGGAGCTATCCCATCGGAAGTTGTCACCGTCAGAACAGGCCATGACCTGTTCTGACGGTGACAACTCGGCGGGGCGGCCACCGGCACTAGGGTTGGGACGGTGGCGACCGTGATCCTCGTGCGACACGGCCGTACCGCGGCGAACGCTGGCGGCGTCCTGGCGGGGCAGACCCGCGGCCTAGGCCTCGATGATGTCGGGCGCGCGCAGGCGCAGAACTTGTCCGAGCGGCTCGCGGGATTGCCGCTGGCGGAGGTCGTCAGCAGCCCACTCGACCGGACGCTGCAGACCGCCCGAACGATCGCCCGCGCGCAGTCCACAGCGCGGCGGGTCCGCCGGGACAAGGGGCTCATCGAGTGCGGGTATGGGTCATGGACCGGCCAAAGTCTGGCGGCGTTGGCCAAGCTACCGCTGTGGAAGACGGTCCAGGTCCACCCGAGCGCCGCCCGCTTTCCCGATGGGGAGTCGCTGCTCGAGATGCAGCACCGGGCACTCATGGCGATCCGTCGGTGGGACACTTCTCTCAGCGATGAGCGCGGACCGGAGGCGGTGTGGGTGGCCGTTAGCCACGGCGACGTCATCAAGTCCGTGATCGCCGACGCCCTTGGGATGCACCTCGACTCGTTCCAGCGCATCGTGGTAGGCCCCGGCTCGGTCAGCGTCATCCAGTACGCGGAGCACCGGCCGTTCGTCGTTCACGTGAACGACCTCGGCAGCGACCTGTCCACACTGCGGCCACCGAGGCGACGGCCCCGCCGGCGTCGGAGCAGCGATGCTCCGGTCGGCGGTGGAGACGGGACGACATAGGCTCAGAACATGCTCATCCACCGGTACGACTCACCCGATCGGTTTGTCACGGGTACCGTGGGAGCGCCTGGGGATCGCACGTTCTTCCTGCAGGCAAGGGAGGGTGCCCGGCTCACCTCGGTCGTGCTCGAGAAGGAGCAGGTAGCGGTTCTCGCCCAGCGGCTTGTCCAACTGCTGGCCGGTGTCGAGAGTGGGCCGTCGTTTCGCCGGCGGATCGTCCTCAGCGAAGCGCTGACGCCCGGTGTCGATATCGAGATGGCCGACAGCGCGCCACTCGACCAGCCCATCGAAGAGGAGTTCCGGGTGGGGACGATGACCCTGGCCTGGGACGAGGAGAGCAAAGTCGTCATCGTCGAGGCATTCGCGGCCACGGAGAGCGAGGATGACGAGGTGAGTGAGGCGCTCGTGGTGAGGATCTCGTCGACGATGGCGCAGCACTTCACCCAGCGGGCTCAAGTCGTGGTCGGCGCTGGTCGGACACCCTGCCAGTTCTGCGGCAACCCGATCGACCCCGACGGACATCTGTGCCCGCGGGCGAACGGGTTCAAGCGCCTCAACCGCGGTTGAGATGGAGGTCTCGGCAGCGGAGGTCGTCGAAGTCCTGGAGCGGGGCGACGTCATCCTCGAGGGTCGGTTGGTGCAGGCGTCCAATGCCAGCTTCGTCGGGCAGGTAAGCCTCGACGGGGTCGCTGTGCCCTGCATCTACAAACCGGTACGCGGCGAGCGGCCACTGTGGGACTTCCCGCACGGCACTCTCGCCGGCCGGGAGGTTGCGGCCTACGAGATCTCCCAGCTCGCCGGTTGGGAAGTCGTACCACCTACCGTGATGGCGACCGGGCCGTTCGGACCCGGGATGGTGCAGCAATGGATCGAGGACGAACAGGATGTCCGGCTGGTTGACCTGCTCGTCGGTCGCGACATCCCCGATGGCTGGTTGCACGTGTTGGACGCCGTCGACGAGGACGACGAGCTGGTCTCCCTTGTGCACGCGGACGAACCATCGCTGCGCAGCCTGGCCGTCTTCGATGCAGTGGTGAACAACGCCGACCGCAAGGGCGGGCACGTCCTTTTAGACGCTGATAGCACTGCTCGTGGCTGCGACCACGGGGTTACGTTCCATGTGGAGGACAAGCTGCGTAGCGTGCTTTGGGGCTGGGCTGGACAACCGCTGGCCGATACCGACCGGGCGGCGCTCGAGGAGTTGCGATCGCAGCTGCGGCGCACCGAGACTCAGGCGCGGTTGGCAGCGCTCCTCTGGTCCGACGAGGTCACGCGTACCGAACGGCGAATTGATCGGCTGCTGCGCACCGGCCGGCATCCGCGGCCGTCGCCGGGCTGGCCGGCGATCCCTTGGCCGGCCTTTTGAGCACTGCTCGTTAGGCTGCCGCCCATGCGTTCCTGGCCCTCGCCACTGGTCCCGTCGTTGGCGGACCGGGGCCTTGGAACGGGGCCGGCTCCACTGCTGTGGGACACCGCCACGCAGGGGCTTGTCGATCTCGAGCTATCGGCTGCGGCCCGGTTGTACGTCTGCGGGATCACGCCCTACGACGCGACGCACATCGGGCACGCGGCAACGTACATCGCCTACGACGTGCTACAGCGCGCCTGGCGCGATGCCGGCATCGCCGTCTCGTACACGCAGAACGTCACTGACATCGACGACCCCTTGCTCGAACGCGCTCGGGTCACGGGCGAGAACTGGAGCGCGCTGGCGGATCGGGAGACCGAGTTGTTCCGCGAGGACATGGTGGCGCTGCGCGTGCTGGCACCCGACCATTTCGTGGGTGCTGTCGAGTCGATCCCGCGCATCGTCGCATTGATCGAGCAACTGCACGAGCGGGGGGCGGTCTACGAGGTCGGCGGTGACCGGTACTTCAGGGTTCACTCGGACCCGGACTTCGGGGCAGTCGGCGGGTACGAGGAGGCGACGATGCGCCGACTGTCAGCCGAGCGTGGCGGTGATCCGGACCGCCCCGGCAAGGACGATCCGCTCGACTGTCTGCTCTGGCGTGAGGCCCGAAACGGAGAGCCCTCATGGGAGTCGGCGCTCGGACCAGGGCGGCCGGGCTGGCACGTCGAGTGCGCCGCGATGGCGCTCGAACACCTGGGGATGTCCTTTGACGTGCAAGGTGGTGGCAACGACTTGATCTTCCCTCACCACGAAATGTCCGCCTCGGAGGCCCAGGTCGCGCTCGACGACTGGCCGTTCGCGCGGGCGTATGTCCACGCCGGGATGGTCGAGTACTCGGGCGAGAAGATGTCAAAATCACGGGGCAACCTGGTGCTGGTCTCGCAGCTGCGCCGCGCGGGCCACGATCCCGTGGCGCTCAGGCTCGCGCTGCTGGCACAGCATTACCGTCACGACCGGGGGTGGGACGACCACAATCTGGCGGACGCTGAGCAGCGGCTGGCACGGTGGCGGGCGGCGGTCCCCCACTACGTCGCGCAGCCACCGTGTCCGAAGGCCACGCTGGCGCTGATCGGTCGGCTGGAGGACCTGATCGAGACGTCGATTCCGGTCGGTGACCTGGTCGAGCAGGCGCGGGCCTGGGAGCGTGGTGTGGACGAGCTGGCTCGCGAGGACACCGAGATCTCCGCGTACGTCGCG
>JACCYJ010000020.1 GCA_013696555.1 Nocardioidaceae bacterium
CCAGCACATAAGCCGGGGCGAGGTAGGCGTTGCTCGTGACCTCGCCCCGGATCAGGTCCGTCCCCTGGACTGTGAACTGCGCGTACGGCGCGGAGCCCCTGGTTTGGTCGACCCCACCGAGCTCGACTACGAGGACGTCGTCACCGTCCATCGCAGCGACGTAGTCGGCCAAGCGGCGCTGAAACGCCGCCCAGGCGCGCTCGGCGCTGCGATCAAGATCAAACTTGTTCAGCTCACTCAATGTCATCGACCCCCGGATGCGGCGACCTGCTCGCCGTGTAATGCCACGGTAGGGGTGACCACTGACAGTCTTTGGGCTAGGACTTCCACAGCGGACCTTCGGGTGTCACGCGCTGGCGGCGTTGCCGTCGGAGTTGCGCACTTTCGCGTGACCGCTGGCGTACTGAGCGGCGTTTTCAAGTCGCAGGCGGTGCACCGCAAGATTCCTTGCCCACTGTCCGGTGGAGTCATCTCTGGGCTGCGTACAGGCAGTTTCAGCGCGGTCAAGTCATCGACGCGCCGGCGGGCCGCCTCCGGCTCAGCTCAGCCGCTCGATTCCCGGGTAGCGCTCGAAGTCCGCGTCGAAACTCATGATCCGGTGGGCGCCGACGGACTGCATGGCGGCGACATGCACCGCGTCGCGCGCCGAAAGCCTTGGTCCCCCTAGCAGGATGTCCTTGGCCGTGGACACGACCGACTGGTCAACCGGAATCACCTCGTCCACCATCGCGAGCACGATGTCGAACGCAGGCTGAATCGCCTCGGGGCGACCGATCGCGTAGTAACGGTGGAGGATCTCCTGCAACGCTTCGGCGTCGGTGACCAGCCGCTCGGCGCGGGACACCGCGTTGTCGAGCAGCCGTTGAGCATCATGCTTGTGCGGGTGCTCGGCGCCGATGAGATACATCGGGATGTTCGAGTCGATGAAGATCATGAGGGCTCGTAGCCCTGCTCGACCTCCCGCAGCATCTGGTCGACGTCAGCCGTGGGAAAGGCGTGGCGAGCGGCCGCACGGATAGCAGCAAGCCGCTGCTCGATGTTGCCGGTGGAGCGCTGCCGCCGGGCATGGCGCAAGGTCAGGCGGACCCACTCTGAGACTGTCAAGCCGT
The DNA here is from genome assembly GCA_013696555.1 of Nocardioidaceae bacterium. Lineage (GTDB taxonomy): Bacteria > Actinomycetota > Actinomycetes > Propionibacteriales > Nocardioidaceae > JACCYJ01. The sequence goes on from JACCYJ010000020.1 coordinate 1,110, forward strand.
CGTCCTCCGCCACCGCGCGCAAGTCATCGAACTCGCTCTCCGAGAGGACGACCTGGAGTCGCTTACTCATGGGATGAGTATGCCATGCGTACGCAGTAGTGGTTTGACCAGCGCTAATGGTCAAGATCGCCGACGGCGCAGACAACTCCGACCCACGCCGATTTGGCGAGACTCGCTCCAAAGGTGGCTATCCCTTCCTCGAATTGCAGCTCGTCTGGTTCCACGAACGATGGCAAGCTGACGCCCGTGGACTTGGCGACCGAGCAGGCGCTGCGACAGCAAATCTTCGACGCGTTGGCCCGCATCGTCGCCGAGAACGGTGTGGTGACCCGTGAGCAGCTCAGCGCCTTCTCGCTCGGCGCTACGACCCGGCGGCTCATCGATCAGTCCCGTGGCATCTGGAACCCCCGCGACATGTCCGCCACGTTGGCCGTTGTGTCGTCACCAGACGGTCCGTACGCCGACGTCGAGGTCGAAGGCGGCCTGTTCCGGTACGACTACCGAGCTGGCTCAACGGGTGGCGACAACACCAAGCTTCGCGCCGCGTACGAACTGCAGCTGCCGATCATCTTGCTCCTGAAGATTGACAACGGCGTGTACGTCCCGATCTTCCCGGTGTATGTGGTCGGTGACGATCTCGCCGCCCGACAGTTCATGCTGGCTGTCGACGAGAACCTGCGGTTCCTGACTGCTGGCGGTCAGCACTCGATCGCCGAGCGGCGCTACGCCGAACGCATCGCCCGCTACCGCCTGCACCAGGCAGAGTTTCGCGGCCGAGTGCTTCGGGCCTACCAGACACAGTGCGCGGTCTGCTCACTGCGCCACGGCCGACTGCTTGACGCGGCTCACATCATCAGCGACCGCGCCGAGGGCGGCGAGCCGGTGGTGCCGAACGGGTTGAGCATGTGCAAGATCCATCACGCTGCGTTCGACGGCAACCTGCTGGGCATCTCACCCGACTGCACCATTCACATCAACAACGACCTTCTGCACGAAACCGACGGACCGATGCTGCGACACGGGCTGCAGGAGATGCACGGCCAGGTCCTGGTGCTGCCCGTGAGGCGAGCCGAGCGGCCGGACCGAGAACGGTTGGCGGCGCGGTGGGCAGAGTTCGAG
>JACCYJ010000022.1 GCA_013696555.1 Nocardioidaceae bacterium
GACGTCGTGGAGTTCACACGCGACCTGGTGACGCTGGTCGCCGAGGCGGGCCTCGTGCTGATCCTGATTCTGGTGATCGCGGTCTACATGCTCTTGTACGGGGAAAGGATCGGGGCCTTGGCTCGCCGGCTGATGCCGCCGGGGAACGGCACCCTCGACGACGATTACCCAGTCCGAGTGCAGCGCGCGGTGTTCGGGTATGTGCGCGGGCAGCTGCTGTTCAGCTTCATCATGGGGCTCAGTGCTGGCGTGGCGTTGTGGTTGTTCGGGGTACTCGGAATCTTTCCGCCCGGACGGACGTACGCAGTGTTCTTCGGTGTCTTCTACGGGCTGATGGAACTGATTCCCTATCTGGGGCCGGTGCTGGGGGCGGCACCAGCGATCCTGGTTGCGTTGTTCCAGGGAGAGCCGTTGACCGCACTGTGGCTGGGGCTGCTGTTCGTCGCCTTGCAGCAGGTGGAAGGCCACGTGGTGGCGCCACTGGTGTTCGCGCACAGCCTGCGCATCAACCCGCTGCTGGTGATCTTGGCCCTGCTACTGGGCGGGCACCTGCAGGGCATCCCCGGCGCGCTGCTCGCACTTCCGCTGGCCGCGATCGCCCGAGAGACCCTGATCTACTTGCGCGGGCACCTGGTCATGGAGCCGTGGGGGACCCCGACCGCTGCAGCGTTACGTGCACGGCCCACCGAACGACCCGGACCGACGCCTCGGGCGAACGCCCGAAAGCCCGCATGGTCGGTGCGGCTCGCAGCCGGAACGCGGGACCGGTGGGTCAGTCGCCGCGAACCCGCCACAGCGCTCCCGGAACCGGACGATGCGGCCGCACCCCCGGACCTGCCTCGAGCCAGTGGCTAGGGCGTCGACAGTGGCGGAAGGCGCCACCCACTACTCGGCTGACTCCCGGATCTCCTGCTCGGCGACCGCCTGGAGGCACTGTTGCATTAAGCGTTCGGACGACGTTGCGCAGGAAGATTTACGGTCCGGTCTGTCCAAGACGCTCCTCGGCGGCATTGATGGGGTCAAACAGTCCACCAGGCTCCGTCGACGATTGGCTTGAGGCGGAGCGCGCCGGGGGTCCGCGCTCGATGCGGTGGCTCAATGCAACAGTGCCGCTGTGAGACCGAAGTTGGCGAAGTGCCCCGGCTTCTCGGTGTTTCGAGGCACTCCTTCGACGAACGGTGGACTGTTCGGTCTTGCCGGACGTGAAGTGTGTCCTCAGATCACGAGAAATGACGTACCGCGAGATCGACCGAATCCCGGACATGAGCGGATGATGGAGAGTCAGCCGCCGGTCGCTTGAAACCAGTCCGCAGCTGTCACTTTGTACTGACACTGGTCGTACGCGATCCCGAGATAGTGCATCGCCAGCTTGGCCAGCACCCGCTGCGAGGGCACATTCGCTTCAGTGGTCGAGGCTCAGACACTATGGAGACCGACAGTGACAAAGGCGTGCCGCAGCAGGGCCTGACTGCCCTCTGTGGCTAAGCCCTTGCCCCAATACGGCGGGGTCAGGCGATACCCCAGGTTTGCCGTGTCCTGGTCCCACGCGCACGCTCGTGGGCCCCGTGGGACTCGAACCCACAACCCGCGGATTAAAAGTCCGAGGGGACGGGGTCCGGGCATGTCCACTGAAGTACGTTTCCGCAGGTCAGGTGCCAAGTGGGCACTGGGGTGGACTGCCTCGGACCCTGCTGGACGGACCCTGCTGGCCACCACGGTGGCACCATCGGTGGTGCGTCCAGCCGGTATTCCCCTCGACCCAATGTCAACGCCGTACGGTTCAGCCGTGCCGGTAAGGAATGCTCCACGACCTGATGGCATCACCCGTGACGAAGCCGCCAGCATCCTCGCGGTCCACGTCGCCACCGTCGACCGGCTCATCCGCGGTGGTGTCCTGACCCGCGGTCGCAGGCACGCAACTGCGCAGCTGTCCCGCGAGCAGGTCGAGCACATGGCGCTGACCACTCGACCTGTGCGACGGCTCGTCGCCGGTGACTACTGGCTGACCCGTTCCGGTGCTTCTGCGGTGCTCGGCGTCTCCGGCAAGCGGGTGCAACAGCTCACCGAGGCGGACCGGCTGCCATACGAGGTGCACCGCGAATCGGTGGCGGTTGTACCGGCGGGCACATGTTGAGGTGGTCAGCAACGCTAGGCGAGCGCGTGGGGCTTCTTACGCCTCGTAAGACGGCGGGAGTTCCCTGGGGTCACGCGACGTGCGACTTGTGAACGAGGACTCTAGTTCATTGCTGACTTCTGTGCGCTCGCCAGACGCTGCCCGATGACCTAGTGTCGCGCTAGGTATGTAGTGTTACTTGGTGGGATCATGGTGCATGTCATTGACTGTGGGTGTGGAGGTTCCGCCTCGCGACCGGGATGTTCTGGAGGGTTGGCTGCGATCGCCGTCGCTGCGGGCTGGTCTGGCGCAGCGGGCTCGCATCGTGTTGCTGGCTGCGGATGGTGTCGGCACGGGCGAGATCGTGCACCGGGTCGGGGTGAGCAAGCCGGCGGTGATCAGGTGGAAGCGTCGTTACGCCAGTGAGGGCGTCGCGGGCTTGGCGGACCGGGTGAAGTCCGGCCGCCCGCCGTCGATCGACCCGATGGCGATCGTTCTCGCGACCTTGGATCCGCCACCGGAGCGGCTCGGTGTGACGCATTGGTCGAGCCGGCTGCTGGCAAAGCAGCTGGGAGTGAGCGACTTCACCGTGTCCACGACCTGGAAGAGGTGGGGCCTTCAGCCGTGGCGGTCGCAGACGTTCAAGTTCTCCACCGACCCTGAGCTGGAAGCGAAGATCCGCGATGTCGTCGGGCTCTACCTCAACCCGCCGGAGAAGGCGATCGTGTTGTGCGTGGACGAGAAGAGCCAGGTCCAAGCGCTGGACCGGAC
>JACCYJ010000031.1 GCA_013696555.1 Nocardioidaceae bacterium
CAGCTGCGCGATCGTTGTCGACTCCGACCGTGCCTACCAGGGAATCGTCGACATCGACACGATCAACGAGGCCGTCCGCGGGATGCGCCTGGCCGAGCAGGGCCGGCTCCGGGAGGAGATGTCCTCGTCATGACCGACCTCTCCACCGCCACCGCTCAGCCGATCGCAACGACCACCGCTGATGCCGGGCCGGTCCTCGGACCCCGCCGACGCCGTTCGCTCGGCGGTTACCTTTTCATGCCACTACTACTGATCGCCACCCTGATTATCCTCTACGTGGTCGTCCAGAATCGGGAGCTGAGCAGCGGCGAGCAGCGGGTGCTCACATTCGACAACGTCATGGACAGCCTCGTGGTACACCTGCGGGTGACCGCGATCTCCACAATCTTGGTGCTGGTGATCGCCATTCCCTTGGGAGTCCTGCTCACCCGATCGTTCGCCCGGCCGATCACACCCCCGGCTATCGCGGTGTTCAACATCGGCCAGGCGATCCCCTCGATCGGGCTGATCGCCCTCTTCGCGATTGCCTGGGCCATTGGGTTCTGGCCGGTGGTAGTCGCCCTCGTCGCCTACACGGTGCTGCCTGTGCTCCGCAACACGATGGTGGGGCTGCGGCAGGTGGACGCTTCGGTGATCGAGTCCGCCCGTGGCATGGGAATGACCAAGATGGCGGTGCTCCTGCGGATCGAGCTGCCGCTGGCGGTGCCGATCATCATGGCCGGTCTGCGGACCGCTCTCACCATCAACGTGGGGACCGCCACCCTGGGTGCGTTCGTCGGAGTGGACACACTCGGCGTATTGATCGTGGCCGGTCAGGTGCAGAATCGGCAGCTCATCACGGTGGTCGGCGGCATCCTGGTGGCCGTACTCGCCCTGCTCGTCGACTACTCGGCCAGCATCGCCGAAGACGTGCTGCGACCACGGGGGCTGTGATCCGCGCAACACGACAACACATACGCAGCACATACGGAAGGTGGAGTTAAATGCGGTACGCGAAGAAGAGGGTTCGGCTGACCGCCGTGTTCGCCGGGCTGGCGATGGTGGCGCTGGCTGCTTGTGGGAGCGACGACAGCAGTGATGGCGGCGGGGACCCCACTACTGAACCGGCTGCCGGTGGAAGTGATCTTTCGGGTGCCTCCTTCACGGTCGGCTCCAAGGAGTTCACCGAGCAGCTCATCATGGGCCAGATCACTCGGCTCGCGCTCGAGGACGCCGGAGCCGACGTCACCGATGAGACCGGCATCACCGGCACGGCGAACGTACGCAAGGCGCTCGAGGCTGGCCAGATCGACACGTACTGGGAGTACACCGGCACCGGCTTCGGGGAGATCCTGGGCAACGAGATCACCGAGGCGCCTACGGACCAGCAGGAGTTGTTCGACACGGTCGCGCAGATGGATCTGGAGCAGAACAACATCCAGTGGACGGCGCTGGCGCCGGTGAACAACACCTACGCGCTCGCGACGGCGTCCAGCACATCGGAGGAGCTTGGTGTCACCACTATGTCTGACTACGCCGGCCTGGTGGGCAGCGACCCCGATGGTGCCTCGTTGTGCGCGGCCTCGGAGTTCATCAACCGCAGCGACGGGTTGCCCGGCGTCGCCAAGGCGTACGGTTTCGAGCCGGCGGACGTGCCGACCACCGAGGTAGACCTGAGCCTCGTCTTCACCGAGGTTCCCTCGGGCGGCTCGTGCAACTTCGGTGAGGTGTTCGCCACCGATGGACGCATCCCCGCCAACGAGATGGTGGTCCTCGAAGATGACAAGGCGTTCTTCCCGATCTACAACCTGGCGCTGACCGTCACCAAGGACGTCTACGACGCCAACGCCGAAGCACTGGACGCGATCTTCAATCCGATCGCCGAGGCGCTGGACACCGAGACGCTGCAAGGGCTCAATGCCCAGGTGGACGTAGACGGGTTGCTCCCCGAGGAGGTCGCCGAGGCTTGGCTCGAGGAGAACGGGTTCCTCGGCTGACGTCTCATCTGAGCAGAGGAGACGCTCCAGCCCTCAGCAAGACCGGGGGCTGGAGCGTCTGATCGAAAGGCTCCTAGATGCGGATCACGCTGGCGCAGGTCGATTCCCTCCTGGGCGACATCGACGCCAATCTGGAGCGGGCGCATGAGGCGGTGGCAGCTGCGGTCGAGGAATCCAGCGACCTGGTGGTCTTCCCGGAGCTGCACCTGTCCGGCTACTCCATCGGTGATGTCGACGCCGACCTGTCGATGCGCCCGGACGATGCCCGGATCGAGAAGCTAGCCCGGCACGCCGGACCGGCCGGTATCCTGCTCGGCTTCGTCGACTCCGGACCAGATGGGCCGCACACCTACAACAGCATGGCCTTGTACCAGGACGGCCGCCTGGTACACGTCCACCGCAAGCTCTACCTTCCGGCGTATGCCCCCTTCGAGGAGCGGAACCATTTCACCCCCGGGCCGACGATGCGGGCGTTCCCGGTGGCCCCGAACACCCGGATGGCCGTGCTGTTGTGCAACGACGCCTGGCAGCCGCAGCTTGCCTTCCTGGCCACTCAGGACGGGGCGAGGGTGTTGCTGGTGCCGGCAGCCAGCGCACAGAGCCGGTTCCCCGAGCACTATGACTCGCACGAGTACTGGCATGACATCACACACTTCTACGGGCGCATGTTCCAGGTCTACGTGGTGTTCGTGAACCGGGTGGGCGCCGAAGGACAGCTGCACTTTTGGGGTGGGTCCCACATCATTGACCCCTGGGGCAATGTCGTCGCCGAGACTTCCCAGGGCGACGAGCAGCTGCTCACCGTGGACATCGACCTGGCCGAGGTCCGTCGTCGCCGACGCCAAGTGCCGCTGGTCAAGGAAGCACGCCTCGGCCTGCTGCAACGCGAGATCGGCCGGCTTCTCGAAGAGGGTGGCGACCTGTAGTTACGTCGTTTGGCGCGAAGCGGCTGCCGACACGCCGACGGAGTCCACCCCAACCCACCGAACGAGGGAAGAAAGCGGGCTCAGGAGGTCCCGGCGCGCTGACTGGCCGCGGCATACTTCGCCAACCGCCGGTGCAGCCGGGCTCGGCCGGAGCCGGTCAGC
>JACCYJ010000033.1 GCA_013696555.1 Nocardioidaceae bacterium
TCCACGATGCGCTCGGCGTTGTCGCAGTGCCGCTCCATCCGGACGCCTAGCGTCTTCAGTCCGCGCAGGACCAGCCAGGAGTCGAAGGGTCCGCCGATCGCACCAATGGCGTTCTGGTGGTATGCCAGCGGCTCGGCGAGCGCGGGCGTACGGGTGACCAACGCACCGCCGACGACGTCAGAGTGACCGCCGCAGTACTTGGTGGTCGAGTGCACGACAATGTCCGCGCCGAAGGCGATCGGCTGCTGAAGGTACGGGGAGGCGAACGTGTTGTCGACCACGAGCAACGCATCGATTTCATGGGCCACTGTGGCGAGCGCCTCGATGTCGGCGATGCCGAGCAAGGGGTTCGTCGGCGTCTCCACCCAGATGATGCGGGTAGTCGGGCGAACCGCGGCGCGGACCTCGGCCACATCGCCGATCGCGACCGTCGTGTGGTCGAGCCCCCAGCGTGACTGCACCCTCGCGAAGAGGCGGTAGGTACCGCCATAGGCGTCGTCGGGGATCACCACGTGGTCACCAGGGCTGGTGAGCGCCCGAAGGAGGGTGTCTTCGGCTGCCATGCCGCTGGCGAACACGAGCCCGTGGCTGCCGTGCTCGAGGGCCGCCAGGCAGGCCTCGAGGGTAGCGCGGGTGGGATTGGCGGTCCGGGAGTACTCGTACCCACCCCGCAGCCCTCCGACACCGTCTTGCTTGTAGGTGCTGGTGGCGTGGATCGGCGGCACGACGGCCCCAGTGGCGGCGTCGGCGCCCTGCCCGGCGTGGATGGCAAGGGTGTCGAAGCCGTAGTCGGTCACCGGCGCAGGCTATCCAGCCGCGATCGGGGAACGAATGTCGCCCGCGCACTGTTTTGTCCAATGCACAGCTTCACCCGTCCAGAACTCCGTCACCATCATCCGAGACTTATCGCCCCGAGGAGCGCCACCGTGCTGTTCAGCCGATCGAAGACTCGACTCCCCGAGCCCCAGGACGCACTGCCGGGTCGCGAAACACGCCCGTTCGCGGTCGGGGACCGGCACCTGGTGCTCGACGCGCCGGTCGAGACCGATGCGCCGGAGGGCTACGCCGAAGCGATCTTCGGGGTGGGCTGCTTCTGGGGTGCGGAGAAGGAGCTGTGGCAGCTGCCCGGCGTTTGGTCGACCTCGGTCGGCTATGCCGGTGGCACCACGCCGAATCCGACGTACGAGGAGGTCTGCTCCGGCCGCACCGGTCACGCCGAAGTGGTGCGGGTCGTTTTCGACCCGGAGCAGGTCTCGTATGCCGACCTGCTCCGCCACTTCTGGGAGTCCCACAACCCTACCCAGGGGATGCGCCAGGGCAACGACGTCGGCACGCAGTACCGATCGGTGATCTTCTACACCGACGACTCGCAACGCGAGGTTGCCGAAGCGTCCCGGTCGGCGTACCAGGAGGAGCTGCGTAAGCACGGCTATGGCGACATCACCACGGCGATCGTGCCGCTGGAGCGTTACTGGTACGCGGAGGACTACCACCAGCAATACCTGGCGCGAAACCCGTTTGGCTATTGCCCGATCCACGCCACAGGGGTGACAGCTCCCCCCACCTGACGTCAGTTGTCACTGTCAGGTCAGGCCATGACCTGGTCTGACAGTGACAGGTGCCGCCGGCCTGGCGAGACACTCATCGCCCTCAGGATCTGGCGCGGAGCGATCTGGGCGCCGCGCCGTTAGGCTGCCCGGACGGGTTCGACCGCGGGAGGAAGCATGGACAGTACAGGCTGGGTCATCGTCATTGTCCTGGTGGCGCTGGGCATCGCGGCCGTCCTCGCGTACGCCGCGTGGCAACGCCGCCGTACGACGTCTCTGCAGCAGCGCTTCGGGCCGGAGTACGACCACACCGTCGCCGAGAGCGGAGGCAGGCGACCGGGTGAGACGGAGCTGCTGCAGCGGGAGAAGGAGCATGCCCAGCTCCAGCTGCGGCCCCTGCCAACGGAGTCAATGCAGAGATACAAGACCGAGTGGGCAAGCATCCAACAACGATTCGTCGACGATCCCGACGATGCCGTCACCCGCGCAGACGACCTGGCCGGTCGGGTCATGGCAGAGCTCGGATATCCCACCGAGAGCTTCGAGGGCGGGGCCGCGCAGGTGTCGGTGGACCATCCCGAGGTGGTGCAGCGCTACCGAGCGGCACACGGCGTCCGCTCCGAGTCGGGGGACGAGGCGACGACCGAGCAGCTGCGTCGGGCGCTGACGTCCTACCGGTCCCTCATTGAAGAGCTGCTCACCGACGGGCAGCAGCGCGACTCCTCCTGACGTCAGGCCTTGGCGATGTAGCCGAGCAGGTCGTATCGGGTCAGTACGCCCACCGGCTTTCCGTCGTCCTGAACTACAACCGCGTCCGCCTCTTCGAGCAGCGTGACTGCAGCGGAGACGGGCTCACCCGCACCGATGGTGGGCAACGGCCCCTCCATGTGCTGCTCGACCCGCTCGGCAAGTGCGGCTCCCCCGTTGTAGAGCGCCTCCATGAGCGCCCGCTCGCTCACCGCACCGGCCACCTCGGCCGCCATCACCGGCGGTTCGGCGCGGACGACGGGCATCTGCGATACCCCGTACTCGCGCAGGATCGAAATCGCCTCAGCCACGGACTCCTTGGGGTGCGTGTGCACGAGTGCTGGCAGCGAGCCGTCCTTGCCGCGCAGCACCTGACCGACGGTCTGCTCCTGGTCGCTGGGCAGGAAGCCGTAACGCGCCAGCCAGGAGTCATCGAAGACCTTGCCCAGGTAGCCACGGCCTCCGTCGGGCAGCAAGACGACGATCACCGCCTCCGGGTCATCAAGCTCGTGCGCCAACCTCATGGCTGCTGCCGCCGCCATACCGGAGGAGCCGCCGACGAGCATCCCCTCCTCGCGGGCAAGCCGGCGGGTGGTCAGGAACGAGTCGCGATCCGATACCTCGAGAATGCGGTCACAAATGGTGCGGTCGTAGGCGTCCGGCCAGAAGTCCTCACCCACCCCTTCGACCAAGTACGGCCGACCGCTGCCCCCTGAGTACACCGAACCGGAAGGGTCGGCCCCGACGACCTGGACCTGCCTGTCGCTGACCTCCTTGAGAAAGCGGCCCGTGCCGCTGACGGTGCCGCCTGTCCCGATGCCGGTGACGAAGTGCGTGATCCGTCCATCGGTCTGCCGCCACAGCTCGGGGCCGGTGGTCTCGTAGTGC
>JACCYJ010000047.1 GCA_013696555.1 Nocardioidaceae bacterium
CAGCTGCCGCCCCTTTGACCAGCCAGCCCTGTGGACGCCCAAAGTGTGCGCGTCATCACATGACCCGAAAGTTGTCCTCTCCTATATGCGCGTCCACACAACAGGGTCTCGGAGCCTCATGAGCCTCTGGAGCAACTCGGGCTTCCGCGCAGCCCATCCAGACACCGTTCAGCACGAACGATTCATGACGACCGCGGCCGCCTTGGTGCCTTGCCATGGCGTAGGCGGCGACCAACGTCACAGGAGCGTTCGATGAGGGATGACCGCGTCCTGCACGTAGAGCGCACTCTGGCGGTCTTGACCGGTTTGGTGATGACCGTGTGGGGTCTGAAGTGCACCGTTGTTGCCTTCAGTGGAGGAACGTTCGCGATCCCACTCATCACCTGGCGGACTGACGGTGATTTCCTGCTGGGCGCCTTGTGGGTCCTCTACGTGTATCCGATGGTGACCGCGGGCGCCTGCCTTGCGACCATGATGCTCACCGGTTGGCTCCTGTCGACGTTCCGTTGGTCGAAGAGAGCACCCGGTCACCCCGCCCAGGCTGCGGTGGCCTCCGTGTCAGCGGCGGGGGCGCAACAACCGTTGCCTGACGTCGTGCGCTCCGGTCACAGCTAAACCGCCCTGCCTACTTGGCACCAGTGACTACATCCGCCATTGTCGTTGTTGTCCTCTCCTATATGCCCGTCCGCACAACAGGCCCGCGTGCGGAACTCGCCCGTTGTAGAGGAGTAAGAATGGACACCAGCACGTTGGTCTGGACAATTCTGGTTGCCGTGGTGCTGTTCAACCTGCTTGTGATTGCGTTGGGCTGGCGCGTTGCCACCCAGAGACGGGCCGCCGCACACCCGCCAAACCACACGTAAGACGACCTTGCGACCGACCAGTAAGCGACCTCGAGCGTGACCGGCGAGGCGTCATGAAGCTGTCTCTGTGCCCGTGTCTGCCAACACCGCAAGAGCGATGGCGACGACACGCGCGTCCGTCTGCGGGATGCCACGGTCGTCGAGAGGGAGTTCTGGTGTGCCGGGGACTGTCGGCCACGAGGCAATCGCCACCGACGTGACGCCCTGGGCGGGCTCGAGCGTCTTGGAGGCTGCCCTCGTATACCGCGTCAGCCGCATGTGGACGGTCGTGCCGTTCGAGCAGTCCACCTCGACCTGAGTCCCCCAGTGCCAGATGTGCGGCGATTGGGGGTAGTCGGACGTGTGAGCCTCGTGCTCAACGCACCAGGGCTGGCAGAGCGGTGTCGGGGTGAACGTGGCTGTTGTGGAGGTCATGGCTGCCTCTCGGTTAGTGAGCAGATAACTTTCCGATTGCGCTCACCGTCAGGAGCGTGTTTGTGCAGGTCAGCACAGCGTTCAAGCGCTTCCGCCTTACAAGCAGGCGGTCACAGGTTCGATCCCTGTTGCGCCCACCATCATCACCGCAGCTCATCGGCAGATCAGGCATCGCCGGAGAGTCACCGCACAGGATACGTGCGGAACGGGTGATCTCGGATCGCCTAGATCAGCTGCGGAATGGGCGGCCACAACGCCAACAGGGCAACCGTGTAACGCGCTCAGGCCGTGGTCCACCACGCGAAGTCCTAGCGAAAGCAACCGTCGTCGGGGGGATGCTCTAGCGACAACCGTTGCTGTCGTGGTGGTGTTCGTTATGTCCGCGTTCTTCCTGCTCGGCTTCGCCGTCGGGGTCGGCCACGCGTTTCCCGACGACTGCGAGGAGCATCCCGCAGTGTGCGGCGGCTAGTGACTCGGCGAGTCAGCGGCGAGACGGAGCGTGCTACCCGGACCCCGGACGCTCACGCCCGAATGCGGTTTCGATGAGCAGCGCGGCCGTGACAGCGAAATTTATCAAGCGATCAGGGGCCGCCTAAGTGATCATTGGCCGTATGTGCTCAGCCCACATCGTCACCGTCAATGTGGTCTATCAGATCCGACCCGGTTACTTCCAGGACACTGCCATCGACAAGCGCCCGGTCAACGGACCGGTGGAGATCACCGAGCTCGGGCTCGTTGGAGACCAGCAGCTCAGTCGTGGTCACGGCGGGCTGGACAAAGCGGTCTATGCATATGCCGCCGAGGACGCCGAATGGTGGGCTAGCGAGCTCGACCGGGAGATCCCGTCTGGCATGTTCGGAGAGAACCTCCGTACCTCGGGACTGGATGTTTCCGGTGCATTGATCGGAGAGCGGTGGGCGGTCGGCGACGACGCGCTGTTTGAGGTACGGATGCCGAGAACGCCCTGTGAGAATCTCTCGCAGCGTATGAGCATCGAGCAGTTCCATCACCGATTCAACTCGACCGGCAGGGTCGGGGCGCTGCTGAAAGTGCTGGCGCAAGGGACGATCAGTGCCGAAGATCGGATCGTGGTCGAGGAGCGGCCCAATCACGGGGTCACCGTGGCCGATTTGGCCACAGGTCCAGATGCGTCACAAATGCGTGGACTACTCGACTCAGGAATCCCCTTGGCCAAGAGCGTCCGGGCAAAGGCCCACCGTACGGTCGGTGACCCTCGCCGCTCCTGGAGCTGACGCCGCGGGAACCGTGCAACCGGAGCTGGAGCTGGCAGTGATCAAAGTACATGTGTGCTCACACCAGCACGGTAAGTAGCGTTCAGACAGATGGCAGCACTAGTTTGCCGGTTGACATCAGGGCACGTCCACCAATGTGTGCGCCGTGCAAGCGGGATCGGGAATCACCCTCACCAAACGGTCGAACTCGACGTTCCAGATGCAGGTGCAACGGACAAGCGCCATCTTGATCACGACACCTTCACAATGCATTGCTGTTGCTACTGAACCTGATTTTATCGCTTCGTACCATTTTGTTCGTCTAAATGGACCCATTGGGCGCGGCGAATCGAATGATCCGCGGAGATGGGCCAGGGGATTTCGCCAAGATCGACTAGTCCGAGGAGATTCGCATCCGCTACCGCCCGGCATGCGCTGGCTCGAGGAAACCGTCTCGGATTGGTGTCGGATTTCTCCAGTGAGGGCAATCAGGTCGCTCTGCCGTTTGTCAGCCGTCCGTACCGTAGAGGCGGCGACGCGGCTGCCTCATGGACGGGATGTTCCACGGCACGCGATCCGTTGCAGGAACCGCAGCCTCGCATGGTGTGCGCAGTGACATGCCGCCTGCCAGCCAAGTCGCTGGCAGTGCAACCTAGGTCGGCGAGTCCGTCTTGCGCCGGAACCAGGCGTAGGCCGCCGTGGCGAAGAGCAATCCGAGTCCGATCAAAAACAGAAGGAACAGCCCCTTGATCACCAGGCCGACAACGGCCAGGACGAGCCACGCCACCAACACCACCGCGATCAATCCCCACATGTGCACAGTCTGCCTCGCAGGCCGTTCGAGTGGGGCAGGCGACGTGGTCCATATCGAAGTGGGCGCGAACCGAGGAGGTGTGCCCGCTGGCGTGCGGGGCACAGGGAGGCCAGCCGAAATCCCCATCGGATAGGGAGTCGAGATGCGAGCAGTCGCCTGGCACGGAAAGCGCGACGTCCGGGTAGACAACGTCCCCGAGCCCACCATCAGGCGGCCGACGGACATCATCGTGAAGATCACCACGACCGGACTCTGCGGATCGGACCTGCACTTGTACGAAGTGCTCGGAGCATTCCTGGACGAGGGGGACGTTCTCGGCCACGAACCCATGGGGATCGTGGAAGAGGTCGGTGGCGAGGTCGCCGCACTCAGCCCGGGCGACCGGGTGGTTATCCCGTTCAACATCTCGTGTGGCACCTGCTTCATGTGCAACCAGGGGCTGCATTCGCAGTGCGAGACCACCCAAGTACGCGAGCAGGGGATGGGTGCCTCGCTCTTCGGCTACACCAAGCTCTACGGCCAGGTCCCCGGTGGCCAAGCGGAGTACCTGTGGGTGCCGTTCGGGAACACGCTGCCGATCAAGGTTCCGCACGGCCCACCTGACGAGCGCTTCGTCTACCTCTCCGATGTGTTGCCGACCGCTTGGCAGGCCGTGCAGTACGCCGACATCCCGCCCGGTGGCAGCGTGGCCGTGATCGGGCTCGGCCCGATCGGGGACATGTCGGCCCGCATCGCGATGCATCAGGGCGCCGGCCAAGTCATCGGCGTGGACCTCGTACCCGAACGGCTGGAACGTGCCCGCGCGCAGAAGATCGAGGCCCTCGACCTCGCCGAGCACAAGGACGACCTGGCCGACGTCATCCGCGAGATGACCGACGGCCGCGGGCCGGACGCGGTCATCGACGCGGTCGGAATGGAAGCCCACGGCTCACCGGGGCCTAAGCTTGCCCAACAGGCGACAGGGCTGCTGCCCGATGCAGTGGCCGGAAAGTTCATGCAGAAAGCCGGGGTGGACCGTCTCGCGGCGCTCTACCTCGCGATCGACATCGGTGCCGCCGCGGCGGCACCGTATCGGTGGTCGGTGTCTACGGCGGGATGAAGGATCCGCTGCCGATGCTGAGGATGTTCGACAAGCAGATCCAACTCCGCATGGGCCAAGCCAACGTCAAAGCCTGGGTCGACGACATCATGCCGTTGCTTGCCGATGGTGACCCGTTGGGCGTGGAAGGCTTCGCGACACACACGATGCCGCTGGACCAAGCCCCCGAGGCGTACGCCACCTTCCAGAAGAAGCAAGACGGAGCGGTCAAGATCCTCTTCCAGCCCTGATCGGGTTGTCCCTATCCCACGTTCACGTGGTACGGGGTCACTTCCAATGGGATCGAACCCATTGGAAGTGGCCCCAAGCCATTGGTAGCACGGCGGCCCCGGGGACGTACATCGAGACGGTTAGCCTTCGCGAATGACCGAGCGACCGACTCTCGCCGAGGTCGTCACGATTCTCGACCGCTTGTACGACCCACGCTGGGCCGCCGACTGGGACGCGGTAGGGACCGTTTGCGGTGACCCGGATGCCGTCATCGGCAAGGTCATGTTCGCGGTCGACCCAGTGGCCGCCGTCGCGGCTGAGGCGGTGGCGTGGGGCGCCGACCTGCTGGTGACCCACCACCCGCTGCTGATGCGTCCCGTGCACGGGGTTCCGGCGACCACTCCCAAGGGCCGGATCGTGCACGTGCTCATCACCCACGGCGTGGCCTTGCACACCTGCCACACCAACGCGGACTCACCATCGGGTGGGGTGTCGGAGGCATTGGCGCATGCCTTGGGTGTTTCAGCCGTACGCCCGCTCGAGCCCGAGCCGGCAGAGATGCTTGACAAGCTGGTCACCCTTGTACCGACAGCTAGCGCCGAGGCGGTCATCGACGCCCTTGCGGCGGCTGGTGCTGGTGCACTCGGCGACTACGACCGGTGTGCGTTCACGTCGACAGGTGTCGGGACCTTCCGGCCACTGCCGGGTGCCGCCCCCACCATCGGCACCGTGGACGAGCGGAGCAGCGTTGCTGAGACACGGGTGGAGATGGTGCTGGCGCGTCCGCGTCGCGAGGAGGTCGTGGCAGCCCTGCGGGCCGTCCACCCCTACGAGGAACCCGCATTCGATGTCCTCGAGATGGCTCCGCTGGCGGGGGACCGAGGCAGCGGGCGCATCGGCCGGCTCGCGACGCCGTGCACTTTGCAGGATTTCGCCGCCTCCGTGGTAGCGGCTCTCCCCGCGGCCGCCAGCGCCGTGCGGGTGGCCGGTGACCCCGACAAGCACATCGCGACCGTGGCGGTGTGTGGCGGAGCCGGGGACTTCCTGCTTGATCGGGTTCGGACCAGTGCCGTCGACGTGTACGTCACCTCCGACCTGCGGCACCACCCCGTCAGCGAGTTCGTCGAACACGCGCGGCCCGGCAGCAGCACACCAGCGTTGATCGACGTACCCCACTGGGCGGCGGAGTCGACCTGGCTGCCAGTCGCTGCCGAACGCCTCGCGCGGGCACTGTCGAAACAGGGCACTACGGTGGAGATGCGGATCAGCGACACCGTCACCGATCCGTGGTCGATGCACCTGCCGATGAGCTGAGGAGTCCCGCTGAAAGCCGACGCCTTCGCCCAGCTCAAACTGCTCGACGTTGCCCGGCTCGACGCCGATCTGGCACAGCTGAAGCACCGCAAGAGCGCACTGCCCGAGCTCTCCGAGATCGAGCAGCTCAACGCCCGCCACGCGGAGCTTGCGGGTCGTCGCATTGAGCTGGAGACCGAGATCTCCGACCTCACTCGGGATCAGCACAAGGCCGACGCCGACGTCGAGCTGGTGAGATCGCGGCGCGTACGCGACCAGCAACGCCTCGCGGCCGGCCAGGTTTCGTCGCCTCGAGAGCTCGAGCAGCTCGAGCACGAAGTCGGGACCCTCGAGCGGCGAATCTCCGCACTGGAGGACGTCGAGCTGGAGGTGATGGAGGCGCTGGAGACCGCGCAGAGCGCGCTGGACCAGCTGCACCGCGAGATGGCCGACCTGGCGTCACAGCTCGGGAAGCGGGAGTCGACCCGCGACGACGCGGTCACCGAGCTGGATTCGCAGGCGCGGGAGGCACTCGCTGAACGGAACCGGTTGGTCAGCGAGCTCCCGGAGACATTGCTCACCGCCTACGAGCGGGTTCGCTCCCAGACCGGAGGGATCGCGGCGGCGGCGCTGCGTCAGCGGCGCTGCGAAGGCTGCCGACTGGAACTCACGGCGGCCGACATCGCCGACATCGCGGCGGCACCAGCCGATGAGGTGCTGCGGTGCCCGGAGTGCAACCGCATCCTGGTACGCACGGCGGAGTCCGGGGTGTGACGCCGCAACGGGTCATCATCGAGGCTGACGGCGGGTCTCGCGGCAACCCGGGGCCGGCGGCGTACGGAGCACTGGTACGTGATGCCGACAGTGGCGAGGTACTGGCGCAACGGGCCGAGTGCATCGGTGTCGCCACCAACAACGTCGCGGAGTACCGGGGTCTCATCGCGGGTCTGGAGCTGCTGCAGGAGCGCGCGCCGCGGGCGGACGTCGAGGTCCGCATGGACTCCAAGCTGGTGATCGAGCAGATGGCCGGCCGGTGGAAGGTCAAGCACCCGGATATGAGGCCGCTCGCGCTGCATGCCCGGCGGCTGGCGCCGTCGAACGTCCGATGGACGTGGGTGCCGCGCGAGCGTAACGGGGCTGCGGATGCCCTGCTCAATGCGGCCCTCGACGGTACCCACGAGGAAGCGACCCCTGGGGAGCTGACCGAGCCGGACCGACCCGTTGCGCCAGCGGAGCCGAGCCAGCCCTACCAGCCCCTCGGAGCCGGTGTGCCCGACCCGTTGGTGAGCGGACGGGCGGCTGATCTAGGTCAACCGACAACCCTGGTGCTGCTACGACATGGCGTCACCGACGTCACCCAGGCACGGCGATTCAGCGGCTCCGGCGGATCCAATCCGCGGCTGAACGAGATCGGGCGGGCTCAGGCGCAGCGGGCTGCTGCCTGGCTAGGCCGGCGCGGCGGCATCGACGTCGTGGTGACGTCACCGCTGCGTCGGGCCTGGGAGACCGCGGAGCTTGCCGCGGCCACGCTCGGACTCGAGGTGGACATCGAAGAGGATCTCGCAGAGGCGTCATTTGGGCTCTGGGACGGGTTGACCTTTTCGCAGGTCGCCGAACGCTTCCCTGCGGAGCTGGAAGCCTGGCTCGGCTCCAGCGCCGTGGCGCCGCCGGGAGGCGAGTCGTACGACGATGTGGCAACCCGGGCCCGTACGGTCCTCGACGACTTGTTGGCAACGTACGGCGGTCGCACCGTTCTGGCGGTCAGCCACGTCACGCCGATCAAGATGCTGACCCGGCTGGCATTGGACGCCCCGCTGGAGGTGGTGCACCGCTTGCAGGTCGCCCCCGCGTCGCTCACCACGCTGGCCTGGTGGGCCGATGGCGTCCCGGCGCTCCAGCAGTTCTCGTACGTTCCGGAGTAGTGCCTGCGCATATGACTGTCACTGTGGGATGCGGACCAGTTGGGCATTGGCCGTTGGCACGATTGCGTCGTCGTAGCCGCCGGCGACCAGGACTGTCTGGCGACCGACCGGGGTGGCCGTGACGAATGAGCGCCGGGGTAGCACCGGGTTGCGGAGCACTGTCATCGTGTTGTCGGCCGGGTCGTACACATTGATGCGCTGGCCACCGGCGATCACGACCCTGCCATCGCCGAGCGCGACGACGGCGCCGTCGAGTTTGTACTCACCTTCGGATAGTGACGGGCCGCCGCTGACCTCCCCGGTCATCAGGTGGATCAGCTCGGTGCTCGCCAACCGGGCGCGCCCCTCGATGCTGGCGGAGCCGCCAACCACAAGGATGCGAGCGCCCGGCAACGCTGCGACGGCGTGCTTGACCCGGGGCGTACGCAGCTCGGGACCGGGGCCCCAGCGGCCCTGGTGCAGGACATCGGTTGTGCCGAGCGCGGGACCGCCGACAGTTCCGCCGACGAGCACCACGAAGTCGTTCACCATGACGGCGCTGTGCGCCGCCCGTGGTGAGCTCAGGTCGGGTTCGGCCGTGAATGAGTCCGTCCGCGGATCGAACAGTTCAGTAGACGCCAGCGGCTCGTCCTGCCCGTCATACCCGCCGCTCATCAGAACGCGGCCGTTGCGCAGCAGTGTCGCGGTATGAGTGGCGCGCTCGGTCGTCATCGGTGCAACGGCGCTGAAGCGGCCGGTGCCTGGATCGAACACCTGGGCGTTCGACGTCGGCGGCATCCCCTCGCCGGGGTAGCCGCCCGTCAAGAGGACGCCTCCGTCGCCCAGGAGCGTCGCGGTGCCACTAGCACTCGGAGTCGGCATGGTCGGCCCTGGAACGAACACCGCCTTGGTCGGATTGAAGATCTCGCTGGCGCGGGCTGCGTCGAACCCTTCGCAGCCTGGTTCGGTGCAGCCGCCGGTCACGAGTACTCGTCCGTCGGCGAGGACGGTGGCATGGTGCACGGCGCGTGGCTGGAGGAGCTCCACGTCGCCCGGCTCGAAGGTCACGGGCGGTGAGGGGTCGGGCTGCAGACCCTCGATCGTCGGCTCAGCGTCAACCGAACAGTTCGCGAGCCCGAGTATCACGACCGCGGCGAGGGGTACTGTCATCGGCCAGCGCACGGACTCACGGTGGCACGACCAGATCACGGATGGGCAGCCTCCGAGTCACGATCCTGCTTCGCGGTGATCTTGAGGGGTTAGGGTCGCTGCAGCCGCTGCCAGCCCTCAAGATCCGTGCGAGAGGCACCCGTGCCACGTCGTAGCGTTCGACTCCACGATGCCGACGCGTCGTTGTTCACCTCCGGTATCGCGGCGATCGCGGCCGAGCTCGAGGTCAGCCGCGACTTTCAGCCCGATGTCCTCGCGGAGGCGCACGACGCGGCGTCATCTGTCTCGCTGCCAGGCGACGACCGCACCGACATCCCATTCCTGACGATCGACCCGCCGGGCGCCAAGGACCTCGACCAGGCGATGCACCTCGAGCGCTCCGGTTCCGGATACACGGTGTGGTACGCGATCGCCGACGTCGCGGCCTTCGTACGCCCGGGCGGTGCGGTCGATGCGGAGGCGCAACGGCGTGGCCAGACGTTGTACGCGCCGGACCACCGCATCCCGCTGCACCCACCGGTGGTGTCGGAGGATGCGGCGAGCCTGCTGCCCGGGCAGCTCAGACCTGCTCTGGTATGGCGGATCGACCTCGACGCGCGCGGTGACCAGACAGGAGCCGAGGTCACGCGCGGCCGGGTGCGAAGCCGGGAGCAGCTCGACTACGCGACGGTCCAGCAGGGGTTGGACGCGGGCCGGGCGCCGCAGGTGTTCCAGCTGTTGCGGGAGGTCGGCCTGCTGCGACAGGAGCGCGAACGCGAGCGCGGAGGTGTCAGCCTGCCGTTGCCCGAGCAGGAGGTGGTAACCGCTGACAGGTGCTGGTCGTTGAGCTACCGGGCGCAACTGCCGGTCGAGGAGTGGAACGCCCAGATCTCGCTGCTGACGGGGATGGCGGCTGCGGACCTAATGATGTACGCCGAGGTGGGGCTGCTTCGGACGCTGCCGCCGGCCGACTCCCGGGCGATCAACCGGTTGCGCCGGACGGCGGGTGCTCTGCACATCGGCTGGCCGGCGGCCATGCTGTACCCGAGCTTCGTCCGCACGCTCGACCCGACGAAGCCAACGCACGCGGCGATGTTGGAGGCTTGCACCGGGCTGTTGCGCGGCGCCGGGTACGTGGCCTTCGAGGGCGGGGTACCCGAGCAACCATTGCACGCCGCGATCGCCGAGGAGTACGCGCACGCGACCGCGCCGTTGCGCCGGTTCGCTGATCGCTTCGTCGGAGAGATCTGCGTCGCGATCTGTGCCGACCAGCCGGTAGCCGGCTGGGTACGTGAACGGCTGCGCGACTTACCGCAGGCGATGAAGGACTCCGACCGACGCTCGGCCGCCTTCGACCGGGCCGTCCTCGATCTCGTCGAGGCGGGCGTACTCGCTGGTGCCGTCGGGGCCACGTTCTCCGGCGTCGTGGTCGACACGGAGGAGAAGGACCCCCGCTCCGGCACCATCGTGATCGCCGATCCTGCGGTGGAGGCGCCGGTTCGCTCTGAGCAGCCACTGGCACTCGGCGACGTCGTGGCGGTCCGACTCGACCGGGCCGACCCCGCGCAACGCGCCGTCCAGTTCTCGCTGGCCTGAGGCGGCGCACCCGCCCGTACCGCCACTCCGTTACCAGGTTCACCTGGTACGAGTGCACCTCACCTGGCGCAGACGCCAGGTGAGGTGCATGTGCGCCAGGTGAACCTGGGGCGCGTCACCGCTACCCTGGACGTGGATGAGTCGGCCGGGCGGCCGCGTCGGACGGTTCACCGTTCGCCGAGGAAGGTCCGGACTCCATCGAGCAGGGTGGTGGGTAACGCCCACCCGAGGTGACTCGCGGGACAGTGCCACAGAGACAGACCGCCAGCGGCCCGTCTGGAGCGCGTATGTACGCGCACCCAGCGGGTGCGGGTAAGGGTGAAACGGTGGTGTAAGAGACCACCAGCGCCGCAGGTGACTGCGGCGGCTGGGTAAACCCCACCCGGAGCAAGGCCAAGAGGGCGCGGTCCGCCGCGCCTGCGCGGGCGTACGAGGGCTGCTCGCCCGAGTTCGTGGGTAGGCCGCACGAGGGCATCGGTGACGATGCTCCGGAGATGGATGGTCGCCGGGGCGCGCAGGCGCTCGCACAGAATCCGGCCTACAGGCCGGCTCATCCACCAATAGTGTCCTGACCTGCGGAAACGTCAGTCGACGTCTGCCGCGGGGCACACTGGGGGCACATCAGCCGGGCGCAAGATGCTGTCGAGTGCGCCACGACCTGAGTCTTCGGAGTCCGGGAACAGGTGCCCGTAGG
>JACCYJ010000055.1 GCA_013696555.1 Nocardioidaceae bacterium
TCGGCGGTCACCGTCTCACTGAACGTGCACGGCGGACTCATCCAGTTCAGTGGTTTGTACGCCCGATCGTCACTGTGGATCGACACCGAGCCGTCCGCCTTGACCAAGATCAGCCGAGGAGCCATCGGCAGATGGGCGGTGAGGCGACCGGCGTAGTCGACCGAGCAGCGGGCGATGACGAGGCGCACGTCCACGCAGGCTAGTCGGCCGCGCGGCTCCTGCCCGGGCTGACCCCGAACCGTGACAGACTTTCGGACATGCCTCGCGAGTTTTCCAGCATCGGCGTGATCGGCCTCGGCACCATGGGTGCCGGCATCGCGGAGGTCTTCGCGCGCCACGGCTTCTCCGTCGTCGGCGTCGAGCAGTCCACCGAGCAGCTCGAACGCGGCCGCAGTCACATCCAGCACTCAACCGACCGCGCGGTGAGCCGCGGCAAGCTGTCGGCGCAGGAGCAGGCGGCGATCTTCGAGCGACTGACACTGACCACGAACATCGCCGACGTCAAGGACTGCGATCTGGTGGTCGAGGCGATCCTCGAGCAGACCGCATTGAAGCGAGCGGTGTTCGCCGAGCTCGACCAGGTCGTGTCACCGGAGGCCATCTTGGCCACCAACACCTCGTCGCTGTCGGTCACCGAGATCTCCGCCGGCACCAGCCGCCCCGACCGCGTCATCGGCATGCACTTCTTTAACCCCGCGCCGATCCAGGAGTTCGTCGAGGTCATCCGGACGGTTGTCAGTGACCCCGCTGTCGTCGACGACACCCTCGAGCTGGTGCGTCGGCTCGGCAAGAATCCCGTCGTCGCCGCCGACAAGGCCGGCTTCATCGCCAACACACTGCTGTTCGGCTATCTCAACCACGCCGCGTCGATGTACGAGATGCGCTACGCCAGCCGAGGTGACATCGACGACGCCATGCGGCTGGGTTGTCGCTATCCGATGGGACCGATGGCGCTCCTGGACCTCATCGGCCTCGACACCGCGTACGAGATCCTCGAGACGATGTACCGCCAGGGTCGCGATCGCCTTCATGCACCGGCTCCGATCCTGAAGCAGATGGTGACTGCGGGACTCCTAGGGCGCAAGACCGGCCGAGGGTTCTACACCTACGACGGGCCCGACTCGCCCGTGGTCGTCGCCGACGCGGAGACGCCCTCCGAAGCTGAGGTGCCGCAGCTGCGTCGCCCGGTGAAGACGGTCGGCGTGGTCGGGTCGGGAACGATGGCGGCCGGCATCGTCGAGGTCGTCGCCCGCGGCGGCTTCGACGTCGTCTACGTCGCTCGTGGCGACCACAAGGCGGCGCTCGTACGGGAGGCTCTGGAGCGCTCGCTGGAGAAGTCGATCCAGCGCGACCAGCTTGCGGAGTCGGAGCGGGACGAGATCCTGAGGCGACTGCGCGGTTCCACCCGCCTCGAAGATCTGGCAACCGCCGACATCGTGATCGAGGCGATCGCCGAGGAACTGTCGCTCAAGAAGGCGTTGTTCGAGAATCTCGACGAGATCTGTCGGCCGGGTGCGATCTTGGCGACCACGACGTCCTCGCTGCCCGTCATCGAGCTGGCAGCCGTCACCGGCCGACCCGCTGACGTGGTCGGCATGCACTTCTTCAACCCGGCCCCGGTGATGAAGCTCGTCGAAGTGGTATCGACGGTCGCGTCGGGGCAGGACGTGACCGAAACCGTCCAGGCGTTGTGTGCCGCCCTTGGCAAACACCCTGTCTCGTGTGGTGATCGAGCCGGGTTCATCGTCAACGCGCTGCTGTTCCCTTACCTCAACGACGCGGTGAAAATGCTCGCAGCGCACTACGCGACCGTCGACGACATCGATACCGCGATGAAGGAGGGATGCCGGTTGCCGATGGGCCCCTTCGAGCTGCTCGACGTTGTCGGCAACGACGTCGCGTTGTCGATCCAGCGGACGCTGTACGCCGCGTTCCGTGAGCCGGGATTTTCCCCGGCCCCGCTGTTGGAGCACCTCGTCACCGCGGGTTACCTGGGGCGTAAGAGCGGTCGTGGTTTCCGCGACTACTCGACGCGCTGAGCCGCCCTCGTGGGAGCGCGACCGATTCGAGGCACGTCGGTGCTTCCTGCGCGCCGACAACCGCTGACGCTGCACACGGCCGACGGCCTGTCGTTGGTGGCCGAGCTGGCGCTCCCACCCGACGGGCTCCCGTTGGCGACGATGGTGTGCCTTCATCCGCTGCCCACGCAGGGCGGGATGATGGACAGCCACCTGTTCCGGAAGGCGGCTTTCCGATTACCGGCCCTCGCCGGAATCGCGGTGCTGCGGTTCAACACCCGCGGCACCAGCAGCCTGCAAGGCACCAGCGAAGGAGAGTTCGACAGCGCGGTCGGCGAGCGGTTCGACGTTGCTGCGGCCCTCGAGTACGCGGAGTTTCACGACCTGCCACGCAGATGGCTGGTCGGATGGTCGTTCGGCACCGACCTTGCCCTGATGCACGGCCTCGACGAAACCATCGAGGGCGTCATCTTGTTGTCACCGCCGCTGCGTTTCTGCAGCGACGATCAGCTGGCGCGGTGGGCGGCTTCCGGCAAGCCGGTGATCGCATTCGTACCGGAACACGACGACTACCTGCCGCCCGGGCCGGCACGCATCCGATTCGCCGCGATTCCGCATGCCGAGGTTGTCGCGATGGCGGGGGCGAAGCATCTGTGGGTCGGTGCCACCGAGCGGGTGCTCGACGAGCTGGTGGCCCGTATCACCCCCGAGGTGCACGTCCCGCTGCCCCGCAGCTGGAGAGGCCCGATGGAGACGGCCGACACGTCGGCCTATGCCGATCGTTAAACAGGGCCTGAACGAGCACCCTCCGGTTACGATGTGTGCTGAATTCGTGACGGTGAGGGAGAATGCGGCATGCCCGGTGGTGCTTCGACACCGCGACGGCTTTGGCGGCGAGGCAGTCGGGCGATGTGGGCCGCGGCGGCAGTCTTGATCGTGACCGCCGTCGTCGTGGTCCTGCCGGCCATCGCGCCGGCCGAGGGACGGGGGCCCACAGCCGATCACGCCGCATCAAGAAAGCCCAAGTACCCGGCGCTGCTGCCCAACATGAGCCCCTTGGTTGCCACCGACGTTCACATCGAGCGTGCCGGCGGCCGGCGCTGGCTGCGGCTCGAGTCCGGGTTAACCAATCTCGGCCGGGGCCCGATGGAGGTGCGGTCCAAGGCCGGCCGCCGCTGCCCCGAAGGGCAACGCCACGCCTCGCAGGTGGTCTATCACGACGTGGATGACTCCAAGTTCTTCAAGCGCACCGTCGATACCGAGGTGACGAGACGCTCGGCGGGGTGCATGCTGTTTCACCCACAGCACGACCACTGGCACTTCGAGGCCGCGGCGAAGTACAGCCTTCGCCGCCCCACCGGTGCCACCGTTGTCGTTGTGGGGCGCAAGATGAGTTTCTGTCTGCGCGACAGCGAGCGCGTTCCCGAGCGGCTCGGGACGTACCACCAGCCGTCGTTCTATGGCAATTGCGGCCGTGACACCCCGCAAGGCATCTCGTCAGGGTGGGTCGACATCTACCAGTCGTTCCTGGCCGGTCAGGCGCTGCGGTTGCCCCGCCCTGTGGGCGATGGGCGTTACTGCCTCAAGATTCGCGTCGACCCTCGAGACGAGCTGCGGGAGAGCGACGAGACCGACAACTCCTCGGTGCGAGCCATCCGCCTGGCGGGGGACAGCGTCCGGATCATCGACACCGAGGTCTGCCTGCGACGCTAATCGAGGCGGGAACTAGGCCCGCTCCTGCCTCGGAAGGACGACCTCTCGCACGATGAAGAGGATGGATGCGGCGGTCGGGATCGCGAGCAGCGCGCCGACCACACCGAGCAAGGCGCCACCTATCAGCGCGGCGATCACCGTGACGACCCCGGGTATCGACATCGAGCGAGCCATGATCTTGGGGTAAATGACGTAGTTCTCGATCTGCTGGTATATGACGAAGAAGATTACGCAGGCGATTCCGATGCCTGCCGAGGTGGCGAACGCGACGAGGCAGACGATGACCGCCCCGATCGTGGCGCCGATCATCGGGATGAAGTCCAGGAGCGCCACGACAACACCGAGTGCGACCGCGTACTCGCCCAGTCCGACGATCGACAAGAAGACGGTGGTGCTGATCCCCGCCGTCAGCGCTACCCCGAAGGCACCGGCGACGTACGATCCGATCTGCGCGAGGACCGCCTCGGTGAGTTCCTGGGTACGAGCGCGCCGGGACGCCGGTGCGAGGCGGTAGAACGCCTGCTCGATGGACGAGAGTCCGGCCAGGAAGTAGAGCGTCAGCGCAAAGATGACCACGGTGTTGAAGACCGCGCCCAACAGGAGGCGTCCGATCCCGAGCGCGCCGCCGAAGACGGTGCTCGCCAGGTTGGAGTCGCCGAGCTTCTCCTCCAGCTTCTCGAAGATCGCGAACCGCTCGTCGAGATCGAGCAGTACCGAGTTCGTCCGCAGCTGGTCGATCCAGCCCGGAGCATTGTCGAGCATCGTCGAGATCTGATCTCGCACAACCGGGACGATGGCGACGACGAACAGCCCGACCACGGCCAACAACCCCAGCGCCACCACCGTCACGGCCAGCGTGCGGCGTAACCCGCGCCGCACCAGCAGGTCGACTAGCGGGCTCAGGCCAACCGCGAGGAACAGGGCCACGACGATCAGCAGTAGCACTCCGCTGGCCTGGCGGACCAGGGTGAGCAACCAGTACGCCAAGAGCGCACCGAGTGCGGCGACGAAGCCGAATCGGAACGGCGAGTCTGTCGAGGCCACCAACCCCGAACGCTGTTGTTGTCTTCGACGGGGGTGGCGCGGCCTCGGGCGTTCGGTCACCCGGTACGGGCTCCGTCAGGTGCCTTCTCCGACCGTGCGGGCACGTCGGTCGTCGGCGGCGGGGCGCTGGGGGGGCGCTGCGTAGGCGCCGCTGCTGGGTTCTGCGGCGCCACCCGTGGCGTCGTCTCGGAGCTCGCTGGTGCTGCCTTGTCCCGGCCGCTGAACGAGGAGGCCACGTCACGCAGCTGCGCAAGCTGGGCCACGATGGCATCGCGGCGACGCTGCACCAGGTCGAGCTCCGCCCGGGCGTCCTGGGTCTGCCGCTCGGCGTCGGCACGAGCCCGGGCGAGCATGGAGCTTGCCTGCTTCGTCGCGGAACCGACGACCTGCTCGGCCTCTCGCCGGGAGCGGGTCAGCACCCGCTCGGCTTCTGCGTGCGACTCGGTACGGTGCTTGTGAGCCTCAGCCATCGCGTTGGCGGTCCGGTCTTCGGCGGCGGCGGCACGTTGCTCGGCCTCGGTCACCAGGCGCTGCGTCTCGGAGGTCGCCACGGAATGGTGCTCGGATGCCTCCTTGGCGAGCCGTTCCCGCTCGACGGCCAGATTGCGCTGCGCCTCGCTCCGCTCCCGGGCTGCGGTGGCGCGGATCTGCTCCGCCTCCCGCTTGGCGGCCGTTCGCAGGGTGTCGGCCTCCTGCTTCGACGCCAACCGGAGCTGATCCGCCTCGCGCTGGGCGGCGGCGACCGTATCGCGGGCCTCGGCGACGGCTAGCGCCTGCTCCTGCTCTGCGGTGGCGAGCACCCGTTGCCGCTCGCTGTTGATCTGCTGCAACTGGACGACACGGGCGTCGTCGGCCTCCTTGGCTGCCGCAGAGACGGCGGCCTGGGCATCAGTCTGCGCCTGGCGCCGCATGTCGTCGGCCTGGCTACGCGCCCGGGTCACAACCTCCTCGGCCTGCTGCTCGGCCACGGCCAGCAACTCGGCCGCCCGTCCGCCGAGACCGGAGTAGCTGGGGTTCTCGGCCTCGCTGACCTGCTGCCGCAGGGAGGCGAGCTCGCGCTGCAGGGCCTGGACCTGTGCCTGTGCCGCGGCGGTCTCGTCGCGGGCCGCTCGCAACGCAGCGTCCATGTCGCCGACGAAGCCGTCGACGGCGGCTCGGTCATAACCGCCCCGCCGCACCACGTCGAACGACGGCGCCTCGTCCGGCGCGTCAACCGGCTTCTCGTTGTCAAAGATCGAGAGTCCCTGCTGATCGGCCATGCGACTTCCTCATGGGTCGTGGGCGGTCAGGTGTCGTACAGCCTCATCCGCCGCGAAAGCGCGTGATCGCGTCGATGTGCTTGTCGCGCAACTCGTGGTCCCGGACGCCGAGGCCCTCCTCCGGTGCGAGACAGAGTACCCCGACCTTCCCCTGATGACGGTTACCGTGGACCTCGAACACGGCGCGTCCCGTCTGTTCCAACGGATACGTCTTCGACAAGGTGGGGTGGATGAATCCGCGGGCGATGAGCCGGTTTGCCTCCCACGCCTCGCGGTAGTTCGCGAAGTGCGATCCGACGATCCGCTTGAGGTGCATCCACAGGTACCGATTGTCGTACTGGTGCAGGAAGCCCGAGGTTGACGCGCAGGTGACGATTGTGCCGCCACGGCGTGCTACGAAGACGCTCGCGCCGAAGGTCTCCCGGCCCGGGTGCTCGAGGACGATGTCCGGGTCGTCACCGCTGGTCAGCTCCCGTATCTTGGCCCCGAGACGCCGCCACTCCCGAGGGTCTTGGACCTGGTCTTCCCGCCAGAACTGGTAGCCCTCGGCGGAGCGATCGATGATCAGCTCCGCCCCCATCCGCGCGCACAAGTCAGCCTTTTGAGGTGAGGAGACGACGCACACCGGTGTGCCACCCCCGTTGAGCGTGAGCTGAGTCGCGTAGGAGCCGAGGCCGCCGGAGGCACCCCAGATGAGCACCACGTCGCCCTGCTTCATCCCGGCGCCGTTGCGTGAGACGAGCTGTCGATACGCGGTGGAGTTGACCAGCCCGGGAGCGGCCGCCTCCTCCCAGGTCAGATGTCGCGGCTTGGGCATCAGCTGATTCGCCTTGACCAGTGCCAGCTCAGCCAGCCCACCGAAGTTCGTCTCGAACCCCCAGATCCGCTGCTCAGGGTCGAGCATGGTGTCGTTGTGACCGTCGGGGTGCTCCAGCTCGACCGACAGGCAGTGCGCAACCACCTCGTCACCAGCTGTCCAGGCGTGCACGCCCGGGCCGGTACGCAGCACGACCCCGGACAGGTCCGAGCCGACGACGTGGTACGGCTGGTCGTGCTGCGCGGCAAGCGGTGACGTCCTGGCGTACCGCTCGAGGAAGCCGAAGGTCGGCAGCGGTTCGAAGATGGAAGTCCAGACGGTGTTGTAGTTGATCGCGCTCGCCATCACCGCGACCAGCGCCTCGCCCGGCCCGACCCGTGGTGCCGGCACCTCGTCGAGGTGGAGGCTGCGACGGGGATCCTTGTCGCCCGCGGCCAGCCCCTCGAACATCGTGACCTCGTCCTTGTGGACGGCGACGCCGCGATAACTCTCGGGGACCTGGAGGGAGGCGAACTCTGCGGCCGGGGTGTCACCAGCGAGGATGGCGTCGCGAACCTGCTTCACGTCGGATCCCGAGGTTCGGAGGCTGGCTGGACCAGCTCCACGAGGACACCGCCGACATCCTTGGGGTGGATGAAGTTGACCCGGCTGGCCGCCGTCCCACGCATCGGGGCGTCGTAGATCAGCCGCATGCCGCGCTCGCGCAACACGTGTGACACCGCCTCGATGTCGCGGACGCGATAGGCCACCTGCTGGATGCCCTGGCCGCGCCGGGAGAGGAACTTTGCGAGTGGCGAGTCGTCACCCAAGGGCGCCAACAGTTGGAGCTGGGCATCGGCATCGCCGACTGCCAGCATGGCCTCGCGTACGCCGAGCTCTTCGTTGACCTCCTCGTGCACCGCGTGCAGGCCGAAGGCCGAGGCGTAGAACGCCAACGCCTCGTCCAGGTCGTACACGGCGACCCCGACATGGTCGATGGCGGTGAACAAGGGGTCGGGCGGACCCGGGTCCGTCGGTCGCATGACGGTCATCGTGACGCATCGTTGGGAGTGACGTTCACGCGGTCTTCGGCGGGTGTCGTCGTAGAAATGTCAGACTCACGGGTCGCGGGGCGGTGGGTAGGGTGGCGCAATGACTGAGAGTGTGCCTGAGAGTGTGATCGTGGCCGGTGCCCGGACGCCGATCGGGCGCCTGCTGGGCGGTCTCAAGGGCTTCTCCGGGGTGGAGCTCGGCGGGCTGGCGATCGCTGCGGCGCTGGACAAGGCGGGCGTCGACGCCGAGCGGGTCGAGTACGTCATCATGGGCCAGGTCCTGCAGGCCGGTGCCGGTCAGATCCCAGCTCGACAGGCGGCGGCTCAGGCCGGTATCCCGATGACGGTTCCGGCGCTGACCGTCAACAAGGTGTGTTTGTCCGGCATCAACGCGATCATGCTCGCTGACTTGATGATCCGCTCCGGTGATCACGACGTCATCGTCGCCGGCGGCATGGAGTCGATGACCAACGCGCCTCACCTGGTGCCGAAGTCCCGCGAAGGCTACAAGTTCGGCGACGTCACTCTGGTGGACTCGATGGCGCACGACGGGCTCTGGGACCCCTTCAGCGCGCAGGCGATGGGTGCGCTCACCGAGGCCTGCAACGCCGCCGCGTACGGCCTGACCCGCGAGGAGCAAGACGCTTTCAGTGCGAGGTCCCACCAGCGGGCGGCGGAGGGGTGGAAGAACGGCATCTTCGATGACGAGGTCGTGGCGGTGGAAGTTCCGAGCCGCCGCGGTGATTCCACCTGGGTGCGCGAGGACGAGGGAGTACGCGG
>JACCYJ010000071.1 GCA_013696555.1 Nocardioidaceae bacterium
CGGCGGGTGCCGGTCGGCGCGGTGGCGTCGGTGGAGCGGGAGGATGGGGCGGTGTGGCGCGGAAAGGAGGAGTCTGACAGCGGGCAACCTTTCCGGTCCTCCAGCGCGTAGGGATGCTCATGACCGACGACGCCGCGTTCCGCGTCTTCGTGGTCGCGCGGCGGTAGTTGCGGGGATTGGGGGCGCGCCGCTGATGTGGTGGTCAACCGCGGGGCCGGTACGTGGCTATGAGTGGGCATTGGAAGGTTTGCCGGGCCCCAAGCCCCACCTGATTCAGATGACGGACCACGATGCCGTAGGCGGCCAGCGGCCCGACCTCGGTGTAGGGCACCTGCTGGGCGGCGCAAAACGGACGCACCACCGCTCGAGCGCGGCGCAGGTTCGGACGCGGCATGCTCGGGAACAGGTGGTGTTCGATCTGGTAGTTGAGGCCGCCCATGAGGAACGTGACCATACGACCACCTCTGACGTTTCGGGATGCCAGGACCTGACGGTGCATGAAGTCGAGGCGTGCCCCGGCTGGGATCACCGGCATGCCGGTGTGGTTGGGCGCGAACGAACAGCCGAGGTAGAGCCCGAAGACCGCCAGCTCCACGCCGACAAACGCCGCCATCTTTCCAAGTGGCAGCAGCCACACCAGGGCGACCAGCAGACCGGAGTGGCGCACCACCAGCAGTCCGAGCTCGAGCCATCTCCGGCTCCGTTTGACCGGCTGACGCCCGAGCAGCGCACGCAAGCTCTCCACGTGCAGGTTGAGCCCCTCAAGAAGCAGGAGCGGGAAGAAGAACCACCCCTGCTTGGTGGTGAGCCATGCGGTGACCCGGCGGCGGCGCGAAGTCGCTGCCATGGCGGTAAAAGCCACTACCCCCGCCACAATGTCTGGATCCCGGCCCTCCTGATTAGGGGCCGCGTGGTGCCGGGAATGCTTGCGCGACCACCACGCCGTACTCAACCCCGAAACGGCGTTACCCAACACCAGCGCCAACCGGTCGTTGGCCGGCCCGGAGCGAAACACCTGGCGATGCGCGGCGTCGTGACTGAAGAAGGCAATCTGGGTCAAGACCAGCCCTAACCCCGCGGCGACCAACAACTGCAACCAAGAATCCCCCAGCCAAACGGTGATAGCACCCACGCTTGCCAGCGCACCAGCCAGAAGGCAAGCCTTGACGGCGTAGTAGCCAAGCCGCCGCTCCATCAACCCCAGAGCCTGCACCTGCCGGGACAACTCAGAATAGGCTGTCGGCTCTCGTCGACGCCTCGGAACCGCCGCTACCGCTGCGTCCACCTACACCTCGCCGGCTAGGCCCAAGCCAGCGCCCGGGAGTCGTAACGGTATCTGTGCCCCATTCGCCCGGTTCCTAACGGTGCGGCCGCTCACTGGGTGACAGCAGGCACCGCTACTGCTGCTGACCGGTCGCGGAGCCGGAAGCCCTGCAGCTGCGCTCGCCAGCTGTCGCCTGCCGCCAGCGGTTCGGACGCTCTACGGTGTGCCACGGGGCGGCCGCGCATCCGCGGGTACTGGGAGGCCAAGATTGCGTGCTGTGTCCGGGGACACGAGCGCGTACCAGTCGCGCTCCCGGCCACGCTCAGCGAGCCAGGCCTTGCCGGCATTGGACCACCAACGACGGCGGGCGTTCAGAGCCCGCCACGTCGGCCATTTGTCGCGGTCCCACCAGTCCGGCGGTCTCTCGGTCTCGTCGACCCAGTCGGCGTACTGGAACCAGGTCAACCGCTCCGGCACCGGGTCGGCGGCACCCGGTGAGGGTGACGGTTGCTCACGACGCTGTGCCACGGCGAGCACCTCCCCATCGGCTCGTAGCCGCGCGGCGCCCACGAGCCTGCAACGGTGACCGCAGCGCATCCCCGTCCTCATCCGGAAGCTCCAGCTGCGCCAGCAACCGACCCAGCATCAGCCGGGTCTGCCTTAGCTCCGACAACGCCGGGTGCGCCACGACCTGACCACGGGAGCCGGCGACAGTGCGGCCCTGCTCGTCGACCACGGCGTGCAGCGCCTCGCACTCGTCGAGCGCGCGGCAGACCTCGACCAACAGCTCGGTCTCAGCGTCGTCGAGGTGGAAGGGCCCGACAACGCGGCGCCAGAAACGGGCACCCCGACGCGCCAGACCGGCGGGTGCGCGTGGGGGCTTGCTAGATGTCGTCATCGGTCCTCCTTTCTGGTAACTCGGGCGTGAGGCAATCCCCGGACTGCGAACCACTTTCACCGCGGTCTAGAGACAGGTGACTACGGGGGGGTAACCCCCCCACTATCCTCTGTCACGACCGCTTGTCGCTCGGTTGCAACTGGCGTGACTGGGGCCGCGATAACCAACCACGCGATTGCAGATTTCGTTCGGCGATGGGGACGATGCCGTGACCTGTACGGGTCGCTGAAAGGGTCGACTGCGTACATCGAGCGGGTCGCCAGACGGCCCACTCCCCCGCTTGGCCCTGCTCGGCCCGGTCACTGCCAGCGCGCACGGAACGATCGTGCCGGCCATCGCAAAGCGCAAGCCGTACTTCGTAGAGCTGCTCGCGTACCTCGCGCTGCACCCTGAAGGCAGGACCGGAAACGCAGTCGCGGACGCCTTCTCGATCGGCTCCTCCCGCGCACCCACCGACCTCGGCCACCTGCGAGAGTGGCTCGGAACCAACCCGCGGACCGGGCGACTCCACCTGCCCCCCGCAGCGGCCTCGCGCACCTACGGGCAGACCGGCGTGAAGACATACCAAGTCGAGGACGTGCTCGTGGACGTCGACCTCTTCCGGCGTCTCCGGGCGCGAGGCGAGGCTCGTGGCGCCGAGGGGATCGAGGATCTGACCACTGCCCTTCGGCTGGTCGATGGTCTGCCCTTCGACTACCTCCGCGAACGCGGCTGGAGCTGGCTCATCGACGGCGACCGCCTCCACGAGACGATTGGCTGCTCAATCGTCGACACCGCCCACATCGTGGTGCTCGACGCTCTGTCCATGAGCGATCTGACCACGGCTCGCAACGCAGCGGAGACCGCCTGCCGAGCGGCGCCGTACGACGACATCTGCCGCCTCGACCTGGTCAAGGTCGCGACCGAGGGCCACAACGATGCCGCCGACCAGATGCTCACCGACGACGTCTTCAACCGTACCGACGACCACCTGCCACCGATCGACCTCCCTGAGAGGACGGGCGAAGTCGTCGGGAAGCAAGGTTGGAACTCGGCCCGCCGCACCGGAAGCCACTGATCAACCCCTTGGCACGATGCAGCGAAGATTGATGAAGCCACCACAGACTGTCTTTTCGGACCACCCCTCTGTTGCCAAGTGGGTCAAAGTGTTGTCTCGCACGAGGGGTGCATACTCGGGTCCCGGTGCCCCGCACGACGCCCCGTCCCGGGATCGTCGCCGGACGGGTCATCTGGGACGGTCGCGCAAGACCGTCACTCTCACCTGCGGAGTCTCCCGCAGTGGGTTCGGCTTCCGGTTCTGCTTTCTGTGGTGCCCGGGCGACGATTGGCTTCGGTCGAGGAGCGTCCCGATACCGGGTCGGGCTGCCAGAACATGCCCGCGCGGCGCCCTCTCTTCCCTCTCGGTCGCG
>JACCYJ010000097.1 GCA_013696555.1 Nocardioidaceae bacterium
TCCATGAATCCTGATGGAGTGATTCGCCGGTCGCGCGCCCGTGACCTGCGACTTCACGGGCTAAAGGGGGCTTTCGTGACCCAGTGCATCGCGGGGTACAGAACAGTTCAACTCCCCCCTCGCGCACCAAGTCGTTGCAGGTCAGGCGCCATGCGACGCCGCGGGAACGGGCAGTCTGCTAACGGACTGCTAACGGTCGCCGAAAACGATGTCCGCCACCGTCTCCGCAGCGTTGTCGTGCATGCCGTCGGTGACGTGACTGTAGACGTTCAGGGTGATGCCGACGTTGGCGTGACCGAGGCGCTCCTGCACCACCCTGGCGTTCACCTTGCCGCCGAGCGCCATCGTCGCCCAGCCGTGCCGCAGGTCGTGCAGGCGGATCGTCGGGAGGCCGAGCTGGCGCACCCGGTCACCGAAGGACCGAGAGAACCGCTCGGGGTGCAGCATGGTGCCGTCGACCTGGCAGAACACCAGTCCGTGATCGGTCCACCCCGACCCAATCTGCAACCGCTCGGCCGCCTGCCGGACGCGGTGGTCACCTCGGGTCGCGGGCCCTGACCGCGGCGGGTGACGGTGAACTGCGTCCTGGCTTGATAACTGCCGTCGTGAAGTTGCACTTCATCCCGTTCGCCTGGGCCATCAACGAGCGGATGTTCTTCTGGCTCGGCGGTCTCGTGTGCGGGCTCGGCGCGACCGGCCTGCTGGCAGGCGCCTTAGGCGTCGCGCACGCAGCCGAGGCGCTGGCTGTGCTGTCGGGGCTCGTCATGCTGATCGTCATCACCGTGTACGCGAGGGGCCGGTTCGCCCTCGCCGCCCTGCCGGGCAATCGACGAGGTCATCAAGGAGCTGGCACATCCAGCTCTGGCGAACTCTAGTGAGGCTCCTGGCACGCTCGTACCGAGCCCTGCCCGGCTCCCCACGTGACCGGTAGCGGATCCCTTACCGGAACGCGTACCTGGCCGGTGTGCCCATATCGCCCAGATAGGGCAAGTCTCGAAGGCGCTGCACACCGCCCAGTAGGACGCACGGGGTAGCTCCGATGTCCGCGGCTCGGGTAAGAGCACGCGGCCCGCGCTTCCATGCTGGACTCATCGTCGGAAGCTCTCACCTCAGGTAAGACGAGCCGCATAGTTGAGGTCGTTGGGAAGACCGACGGACTTCAGCAGCCTCGTGCGTCAGTTCAGTTCTGGGCCGATCACCGCTGCTCCCGTGAACTGACTGCCAGAACCGAGTCAGTGAACCAGCAGAGCGACTCCAACGCTTGCCGTGTAGAGGTGCGCCAAGAACGGCGGGTTGAAGGGCCCGGCGAACCGGGTCGCCAGGAACCCCAGCGCGAACGCGACGCCCCACAGGACACCGATCCAACCCAGCCACGTTGGCAACGCCTCCGAGACCAGGACCGCCAGCCCCAGCACGATCGACGCGACGTAAGCGGTGAGCATGTGAATGATGTACAGCGCTCCGGCCCACCGATCGTAGGCGGCGAAGCCCTCGGGGACATGTCCGAGCTTGACCGTCCGCTCCGCCGCCCAGGTCACCACCGTGAGCCGGAACGCCAGCGATGCTATCCAGCAGACCCCGCCAGCCACGTACGCCGCTGTCGCCATCGCGCTGAGGACCCGGGCAGCAGGTTCTTCGAGAACTACGGTGAGGCCGGCCAGGCCGGCGGGAGTGACGATCATTGCCCCGATCATCCATGCGTGTATCCACGTCCTGCGATGACGCTCACGGTGGATGACGGGGAGTGATTCCGGCAGAGGGCGCTGATAGTCCAGGCGCCACCCGACGGCGCCCACGAGAAAAACCACAAAGCCGGACACCAGGACGCCACCCACCAGGGACGAACTGTCCACACCCCGAATCATGTCAGGGTTTATCGATGACACCCACACGGTGCCACGCGTCGTCGTGCGGCGGCCCGCTCGATCTCGCCGTGTGCCTTTCCACCGAGACCCGCCGTTCCGGCACGCACCGCACCCACCACGACCGTTCCGGACCTGACCGGCAAGCTCCCAGTCGTGACCGGGGCGAGCGACGTTCTTGGCTTCGGCCTGGCCGACAGGCTCGCCGAAGCAGGCGCTGAGGTTGTCTTGCCGGTTCGAAACCCGCAGAAGGGTGCGGCGGCGCTCGACCTTATCCGTCAGCGCACACCTAACGCCAAGGTGTCGTTGAGGGAGCTCGACCTGGCTTCGCTCGACTCGGTGGCAGCGCTGGGCCGTGTGCTCAACGGTGAGGGGCGACCCATCGACATCCTCATCAACAACGCCGGAGTCATGATGCCGGCCACGCGCCCTCTGACCGAGGACGGCTTCGAGCTGCAGCTGGGCACGAACCACCTCGGCCATTTCGCGCTCGTCGCGCACGTGCTGCCTTTGCTGCGCGCCAGAGTCACCGCCATGGTCAGCATCGCCGCCCGCAGCGGCAGGCTCGACTGGGACGACTTGCAGAGTGAGCACGCCTACGCGCCGGTGAGGGCATACAACCGGTCGAAACTGGCGAGCATGCTGTTCGGTCTCGAGCTCGACCGGCGCAGCAAGGCTCGGGGATGGGGCATCACGAGCAATGTGGCCATCCGGGATTCACGTCCACCAACCTGCAACACTCCGGGCGCAACATGGGTCGGGAGGGCGTTGCGAGGATAGGACCAATGTTTCAACGGTTCGCTCGGCTCGGCTTCCTCGTCCAGGAGGTCGAGACGGGGATACTGCCAGCGCTGTATGCGGCCACCAGCCCGCAGGCGAAGGGCGGCGCTTCTACGGGCCCAAGGGCTTCGCCCACCTCACCGGTGGTCCTGTCGAGCAGAAACCCTATAAGGCTGCCACGAGCAGCCACGACGCCGAGCGGATCTGGCAGGTGTCAGAACAGCTGACCCACATCACCTTTCCGACCGTCTAAAAGTCCACGGAGGTCGCCGCCCGGACGGCGGGGTCTCGGATACGGCGGAGGGCCCGGAGTCGACAGTCCAAGCCCTCCGCATCGTGTCCAATCGGCTCAGCGGCGAGGGTGGACCACCATCGCGTAGCCTCCGCCCAGTCGGGTTGGCTCACTGGCGGCCTGGACTAATCCGGGCTTGAGGAACTCCAGCGCGTTGACGAACCCGATTACCTCGTAGGGCGGCTCCGCCACGTCGAACGTCTCGCCATACCGCTCCTTCAGCACGGTCGCGTACGGCGCTCGCGCGAATGCCGGCTCGACCAGGCTGGCACCGTAGTTTCGCTGGCTCGCCCGGGGTGCGGCGATCGCCCGTGGAAGCGACATGTCGAAGTCGATCCGGTTGACGAGCGTCTGCAGGACCGTCGTGATGATCGTCGACCCGCCGGGCGATCCGACAGCGAGCCACGGGCGGCCGTGCCGCAGCACGATCGTCGGGCTCATGCTCGACCGTGGCCGCTTCCCCGGGGCTGCCAGGTTCGGGTCGTAGGTGGTCGGAGTGGCGGGCGCGAAGTCGAAGTCGGTCATCTCGTTGTTGAGCAGGAACCCGTATCCGGGCACGGTGATCCCGCTGCCGGCGATCTGCTCGATGGTGTTCGTGTAGGACACGACGTTGCCCCACCTGTCGGCGGCTACGAGATGGTTCGTCGACGTACCTTCACGCTCGGCCGACGGCGTCGTCGACGACGTGCTGCACGATGTCGGGTACGGCGGGTAGGGCGTGCCGGGTGCGACGGGGCTCAGCAGGGCCTGGCCGTGCACCAGGCAGCGGCGGCTGGCGGCGAACGCCTTGCTCAGCAGGCCCGCGATCGGCACCGGGACGTAGTCGCTGTCGCCGACGTAGGCGCCCCGGTCGGCGAAGGCCAGGCGGGAGGCCTCGAGGTAGTGGAAGAGCGCCCGCGCCCGCGGCTCCGAGCCGAGCGGCCAACCAGACAGGATGTTGAGCGCCTCACCGACCGTGGTACCACCGGACGACGGCGGGGCCATGCTGAAGATGTCGAGCCCGCGGTAGCCGATGTGCGTCGGGCGGCGGTTCTTGGCCCGGTAGTCTCGCACGTCGTCGGCGGTCATGATGCCGGGGATCACCCTGAAGTCGGACGGCGCCTGCTTCGCCACCGGGGGCCGCTGAGCGGTGTGGGCGATCGCGCTTCCGAGTGGCCCGCCGTAAAAGTAGGACGGGCCGTACTTCGCGAGCCGCTCGTAGGTCCTGGCGAGATCGGGGTTGCGGAAGATCGTGCCGACCGGCAACGGCTTCCCGCCAGGGGTGAGGAAGAGCTTGCGGCTGCTGCTGAACGCCTGCAGGTCGGCCAACGACTCGACCGTCGAGTCGTGGAAGTTTTGGGTCACCGCGAAACCCCGCCGAGCGAGCCTGATCGCCGGCCGGAGGTTCCTGGCGAACGAGTGCCGGCCGTACAACCGGGTGGCCTTGGCCCACTGGGCGACCAGTCCGGGGACGCCGATGCTGATGCCGGAGTGGCGGGCGAGCTCGAAGTCGAGGGGGTTGCCGGACTTGTCCAGGAAGAGCTTCGGGGTGCAACGGCGCGGGCACGTCTCGCGACCGTCGATCGTCACGATCTTCTTGCTGTCCGCCAGGTAGATGACCATGAAACCCCCGCCCCCCGGACCCGCCACAAAGGGGTCGTCGACTCCGAGGGTGGCCGCCATCGCGACAGCTGCGTCGATCGCGTTGCCACCGTGCTTGAGGACGGCGCGACCCGCCCGGGAGGCACCGACGGTCTCCGAGGCGACCGCTCCACCGGTTCCCACCGCCACGGCGCGCTTGTTCTCCACGCGGAGCGTATCGGCCGTTGTCGCGGAGACGACGTCGCTGGTGCCGGCCGCGCCGGCCCGCTTGACGTTCGAGCTTGGCGCCCCGGCGTCCGCCGGGGACAGCATGGCGGCTGTGACGACCAGCGCCGGGACTACGAGGAGCGCACGAAGAGGGTGCACGAGCGGGTCCCATCCGGAGTCGACCGACGCGGTTCGCCAGCCTACGGAAACTACCTCATCTGTCCGGACCTGCCCAGCCCGGCGGCCGATGGCCGCTGGGAGCGACCGAGATCAAGACACTCATCACCTATGGCGAACCCAGATCGTTGAGCACCACGGCGCGATCCCGGCATCGAGGGTTGCAGGCAGCTATGACTTGGCCACGGGTAAGAACGCGACGGCCGCGGTAGCCGACGGCAGCACTCTGCCCGACGACAAGACGCTCTCCGAGCTGCGGCCGTGGATCATCACGACGGTCGTGATGCTCGTGATATGGGGTCTGATCGTTACTACCTTCGGAGTGCTCGGCCTGGTCAAGTGAGCTGGTAGCCGTGGAGGTCGCATGCACCTGCCCGCGTGGGCAGTCGAGTTGTTCCGGAGGCGTGGGCCAGCTCTCGCGCAGAGTCAAGAGGAGCCCAGGACGGTACGCCGAGGGTGTGCCGATGGGCTGCTTCATGGTCTCGGTGACCGCCGAGACAAGCCAGCGGAACGAAGCCCCCGGCGTTGTCGAACGCCATCGCCACGAGGTACCTTCGAGGAGATCGCCCGTCAGGTTGGCTACTCGAACGGTGGAGCGGCGTACAAGGCGGTTCATCGAGCCCTCGACCAGGTGGACTACGAGGCAGCTGTCGAGTTGCGCCAGGTTCAGCTGCTGCGTCTTGACGAGATGCTTGAGCATGCTTGGCGGGTAGCGACCGACGATACTCACGTACACCAGGTACGGGCCGTGGGACAAGTGTTGGACATCATCGACCGGATCAACGCCTTGACGGGACTCAGCCGACGCTGAGGCCCCGCGTCCCTTCCGTGGCTTCGCAGGGTCTGGCTCCCGGCGTCAACCGGGGTCATCGAAGCCCTGACTCCGGCACCGTACGCACTGCAAACGGATTGCTAACGGATTCGTTAGCACTGGACGTCACTGAACATGACGAAGCGCCTCCACTCCGAACACCGCATCCCTGGTCAGGAAGCCTTAAGCAGACTCAGCAACACTGACTGGTACGTAGGCGGGGGAAGTTCAACTCCCCCCTCGCGCACAGGGGAAGCCCGAGGTCAGCGGCCGGATGCGGAGTGGCGGGTACAGGTCGCAGGCTAGTGATCCTTCATCTCGACGAGGAGATCTTCCACCATGATGGCTTGTCCGGCCTGATAAGCGCGTTGGAAGTCGACAGCAGCCATCGCCACTTGGCACCGGAGCAGCAGACCTTGAACTTGTGCCTCGGCGGCGGGTGGGTCTTTGATGCCGATGCGCTCTTGCATGACAGCCGCCGATCCGAGAAGCCGGACCGCAGCGTCAAGATCACCGGTCTCAAACAGAATATCGGCATGACTCCTGGCAAAGCCGATCAGCATGAACGGATCGCGGCACGTCAGGACTGGGTCGATCGCGTCCTGGGAACGCAGATGCGCTTCAGCGACGTTGCCGGTCTTGAACAGTGACGTGATCATGCTCAGTTCGGCCAGTGTCGCGAACTCGGTGTCACCGATGTCTACACAGATCTCCAGCACCTCAGCGATCAGCTGTTGGCTGCGGTCGTGGTTTCCTTGCTCGCTCTCGAAGTACGCGATGTCGGTGAGCAGCACCGCTGTCAACGAGCGGTCTGCTACGCGGCGCACCATTGCATGTCCCTCCTCAAAGGCGCGCCGCGCGCCTTCAATGTCGCCGGTATCCCAACACGCAACGGCCAACACGGCGAGGCCAACAACGAGTTCACGGCTGTCGCCGAAGCCTCGAGCGATGTCGATGCTGGCCTCGGCCAATTCGCGACTACGGATGAAGTCGCCCTGGATGCTGACGATGTGCCCCAGCCGCGCGAGGTTCTCGACGTGAACCAAGTCGGGCGCTTCGCGGGGCAAGCCGATGCAGCGTTCGAGCCAGTGGCGAGCTTCTTCGAAGTAGCCACCGCCGAGCCAGACCCAGGCAAAGGTTTGGCAGAGCCGCTCGCCCAAGGCCACCCGCTCGGGGTCTGGTTCAGCTCCCGTCCCGCTTCCGAGTGCCCACGCGAGGACCTCGCGGAGGTTGTCAAGCTCCGTCTCAATCCGTTGCTGTGCGACTTGCTGCTGCGGACCATGCCGCAGCGACCACATATCGTCGGCCACAGCGCAGAAGTAGTTCGCATGGCGGCGCTGGACAGCGGCGAGCTCACCGTCTGCCTGCAGTTGGTCGTAGGCGTAGGCACGAACAGTGACGAGCATGCCGATTCGGGGCTCTTGAGCTTCTTCGATGACGGTGGCGAGACTCGCATCGACCAGCTCACCGACCACGTCCAACGGATCATCGCCATCCAGGAGGTCGTCGCAAACGGCGGCGATAGCATCCAGGTCGGCGCCGCCCGCAAACACTCCCAACCGGCGGAAAACCGCCTGCTGCAGCGGCGTCAACAGGTCATAAGACCAAGCGATGGTGTCGCGTAGGGTCTGTTGGCGGGTGGGGCGACCGACACCGGAAGCCTTCAGGTCCAGTGCTTTGTCCAGGCGTGTCAGCAGAGCGTGCGGACTCAGCAGCTTGATGCGTCCCGCTGCGAGCTCGATCGCTAACGGCAACCCATCCAGCCGCCGGCAGATTTCCGCCACATCGGTTGTGTTCTCACCTGTGAGCGTGAAGTCCGGGCGCACTCTGCGTGCCTGCTCGACAAACAGCCGCACCGCCCCAGAGCGCGCCACGTCTTCGACACCGGCGTCGTCATGAGGCAGATCCAGCGGCGGCACCGGACGCTCATATTCCGCCGCCACCCGCAACGGGCGCCTCGATGTGGCGA
>JACCYJ010000106.1 GCA_013696555.1 Nocardioidaceae bacterium
AACCTGGTGGCGGTGTTGGTGAAGACCGACGAAGGGGCGGAGTCGGTCTACAAGAACATGACCACCTTCTTGGTGGAGAAGGAGCCCGGGTTCGGGGAGACAGCTCCCGGGCTCACCGTTCCCGGCAAGCTGGGCAAGATGGGCTACAAGGGCGTCGACACCACGGAGCTGGTGCTCGACGGCCACGTCGTCCCCGCTGCTCAGGTGCTCGGAAGCCACCCCGGGCGGGGCTTCTACCAGATGATGGACGGGGTCGAGGTCGGCCGGGTCAACGTGGCGGCTCGCGGGTGCGGGGTGGCGCTGCGGGCGTTCGAGCTCGCGATCGACTACGCCCAGCAGCGCGAGACGTTCGGCAAGAAGATCGCCGAGCACCAGGCCGTGCTCTTCCGGCTGGCCGAGATGGCGACGAAGGTGGAGGCCGCCCACCAGATGATGGTCCGGGCCGCGCGGGCGAAGGACCAGGGGAGGCGGGGCGATCTGGAAGCCGGCATGGCGAAGTACCTGGCCAGCGAGTACTGCTCCCAGGTGGTCGAGGACTCCTTCCGCATCCATGGCGGTTACGGCTTCTCCACGGAGTACGAGATCGAGCGGCTCTACCGCGAGGCGCCGATGCTGCTGATCGGCGAGGGCACAGCAGACATCCAACGGTTGATCATCGGTCGCCGCCTGCTCGAGGACTACAAGTTGCGCTGAACGCGGCGCGCGGGCGTCATGCGAGCATCGTAGATAGTGCGGTCACCGAGGAGGACGAAATGCCCCTAGCACTGCCCACCCCGCCCACGGGCATGACCGTGGGGACCTACGACACCTATGAGCGGGCCCAGCGGGCCGTCGACCACCTGTCGGACAACGAGTTCCCCGTCGAACACGTCACGATTGTCGGCAACGGGTTGCGGATGGTCGAGCGGGTCACCGGCCGGCTGACGCAAGGACGTGCCGCTGCTGCTGGCGCTGCCGCCGGAGCATGGTGGGGCTTGTTCATCGGCACTGTATTGGCGCTGTTCTCCACCGGCGAGGACAGCTGGCTCATCCTGGTCGTCCTCACGGTCATCTCCGGAGCCGTCTTCGGTGCGATCTTCGGCATCATCGGCTACCGGCTCACCGGGGGCCGGCGAGACTTCACCTCGACCAGCAGCGTGGTGGCCACCTCGTACGACGTGCTCTGCAAGCACACGCACGCCGAGGACGCCCGCAACCTGTTGGCCAAGCTGGCCCTGCGCGGCTGAGGCAGCCAAGGCGTGGTGGCCGTCGAGCACCTGGTGCAGACGGTGCGCGACCAGGCAGATGCCTGCAGGCAGTTGGGCTCACCCTTGTACGCGGCACTGCTCGAGCGTTGTGCGGACGACATCCGCGGCGGCGGCCCGGCGGCGCGCGTGTTGGCCGGCCACGAGGACGATCCCGGTTCGGCGGCGCTGGCGTTGCGGCTGATGGGAGGCGTGCACCGGCTCGTGCTCGAGGGTGCGGCTCCGGCGGTGGCGGCGTACTACCCCAGCGTCGGTGGGCACCCCGACCCGGAGGCGGCCTGGCGGGCGGTGCGCGACCTGTTCGACGATCAGGCCGACCGGCTGCGACCGTTGCTCGAGTCCGCGCCGCAGACCAATGAAGTGGGCCGGTCCTCGGCGCTGGTCGGGGGCTTGCTGCATGTCGTGCGGGCGGCACCGCTGCCGCTGCGGTTGGTGGAGATCGGTACGAGTGCCGGCCTCAATCTGCGCGCGGACCACTTCTGGTATTCCCACACCGACATGGAGCGGTCATGGGGGCCGCGCGACAGCCCGGTCCGGTTGACCGGTTCCTGGGCCGGCATGCTGCCGCCGGTGGATGAGGGGCTGCGCATCGTGAGTCGGGAGGGGAGCGATATCGCTCCCGTCGACCCGACCACGGCCGACGGGCGGTTGCGGCTGCTGTCGTACGTCTGGCCGGACCAGACCGACCGCTTCGCGCGGTTGCAGGCCGCCATCGAGGTGGCGCGCAGAGTATCGGTCGACGTCGAACAGCGCGACGCGGTCAGCGCCGTACGGCGCGTCGAGCCGGTCAACGGTCATTGGACGGTGGTGTG
This sequence comes from Nocardioidaceae bacterium, assembly GCA_013696555.1. Taxonomy (GTDB): domain Bacteria; phylum Actinomycetota; class Actinomycetes; order Propionibacteriales; family Nocardioidaceae; genus JACCYJ01. The sequence goes on from JACCYJ010000106.1 coordinate 2,057, forward strand.
GCACTCGGTGATGTGGCAGTACCTCTCGGCGGGAGACCAGGAGGCGGTGTCCGAACGTCTCGCGGAGCTGGGTGCGGCTGCCACCCCGTCGGCTCCGCTGGCCCATCTGTTCTTCGAGCCCACGCAACGGCGGCCGGACGCCGAGTACGAGTTCCTCGTCGTGCTCCAAACCTGGCCAGGTGGTGCGCGGCGCATCCTGGGGACCGGTGTGGCTCACGGGATCCCGACCACATGGAGTGCGGCAGGATGAGTGCCCTACCTGCTGGGTGAGGAGTCTGGGGATGCAGTTCGGTCGCAGCTATGAGGAGCTCGAGGTCGGGGCGACGTACCGGCACTGGCCGGGCAAGACCGTCACCGAGTACGACGACCACCTCTTCTGCCTCCTGACGATGAACCACCACCCGCTTCATCTGGATGCCCATTACGCCGAGACCACACAGTTCGGCCGCAATGTGGTGGTGGGCAATTACGTCTACTCGCTACTTCTCGGCATGAGCGTTGCCGATGTCTCCGGCAAAGCCATCGCCAATCTGGAGGTCGAGTCGCTGCGGCATGTTGCCCCGACCTTCCACGGTGACACCCTTTATGGCCAGACGACCGTGCTCGACAAGTGGGAGAGCACGTCGAAAGACGAT
>JACCYJ010000126.1 GCA_013696555.1 Nocardioidaceae bacterium
AGCGAGCTGCCTAGGGTGAGGCGATCCGACTGAGGCCGGCCGGTAGCTGGCTCGCGGCCGCGGTGTCGAGGAACCACAGCGTCCGGCTGGTGCCCCGCGCACCCGCGGCCGGGACCTGGACCGGTCCAGCGTCGCCAAGGGCGAGACGCACCGCGCGGGCCTTTTGCTCACCGGTGACCAGCAGCCACACCTCGCGCCCCCTGTTGAGCGCCCGCAGCGTCATCGACAACCGCGTGGACGGCGGTTTCGGCGCCCCGTGGACACCGACGACCGACCGCTCTTCGTACAGTGCCGGCCGCTCGGGGAAGAGAGACGCGACGTGCCCGTCGGGCCCCATCCCGAGCATCACCAGGTCGAACCCCGGCACCTGACCATGGTCCTCGGGGGCAGCCGCGTGCGCCAGCTCGTCGGCATAGCTCTCCGCCGCGGCGTCGACGTCCATGCTCCCGTCGTCGGCGGGCATCGGGTGGACTCGTGCCGGGTCCAGCGGGAGGCCGTCGAGCAACGTCCGCCGAGCCGCCGCATCGTTGCGCTCATCGTCTCCGGGGGGCACGAACCGCTCGTCGCCCCACCACAGCTCGACCCGCCGCCAGTCCACAGCGTCGCGGGCAGCCGACTGTGCGACCGCTCGGTGCACGGCATCGGCGACCGAGCCACCGGCCAGCACGACAGTCGGCACCCGGCCACTACTCTGCATATCGACCAGCCGCGTGATCAACCTCGCCGCCACCGCCTGGGCCAGCAGCTCCGGACTGTGGTGGGTCAAGACCTGGGTGACCGTCATGACCGGGCCTTGGTCGCTGCCTTCTTCCCGGTAGGCGCGCTCCGTTTGCGTGGCTTCGAGTCGCTGCTGTCGTTGCTACGACTGGCCACGCAGCGCATGACCTCGGCGAACACGTCGTCCTCGTCAAGGCGGCGCAGCTCCTCCGCCAACAGCTCATCGACGTCCCGCCGCTTCAGCGCCACCGGACGATCCGCCTCGCCGGGAATTGAGAAGGTGGCCGACCGGCCCGAGGGGGGCCGGGTGATCGCCAGGTCGCCGTGCCGGGATCTCAGCCGGACGTCGGTGATCCCCGGGCCGCGAGACACCTTTCGGTTGACATCGACACCGAGCCGGGTCTCCAGCCAGGCCGCCATCAGCTCGGCGCTCGGGTTGCCTCGCTCGGCGGCCACCTCGGCACCGGTGGTCTTCGCCGGGTGCTGGTCCAGTGCGGCTGCCAGGAGTGCCCGCCACGGAGTCAGGCGGGTCCACGCCAGGTCAGTGTTGCCGGGGGAGTAGTTCCGTGCCTGAGCGAGCAGTGATCCGTGCTTGCCGCGAGTCCCGGACGCCGAGTCGCTGATCCGACGCTGCGCCAACTCGCCGAGCGGATCACCAGCCAGATCGTCCGGTGCATGCTGCGGCCACCACACCACGACCGGCGAATCGGGCAATAGCAGTGGCAGCACGACGGACTCGGCGTGCCGTACGAGCTCACCGCTCGTGCGCAGCAGCACCGCCTCGCCGGAGGCGTTGTTGCCGATCTTGATGGTTGCGTCGAGCCGGGCCGATCCGCGGGCCGAGCGGCGAATAATGCCGAGCACCCGGGCCGCGTGCTCGGAGGAGACCGCGGCGGCCGTCTTCATGGCGTCATAGCGTCCGGCCTCGTCCGTGACGACGACCAGCGTGAGCACCATGCCCATGGCGGGGCTGCCGGCCGAGCGGCGCGCTCGTACCAGCGCAGACGCCACGGCGCTGGCGTTGGTCTCGGTCAGGTCGATGTTCATGCCGCCCCCTCAGGGCCTGCGCCAGCTACGCCCGTCACGGGCCAGCATCTCGTCCGCGGATTTCGGGCCCCAGATTCCCGACGGGTACTGCTCCGGCTGGCCATGCTTGGCCCAGTAGTCAATGATCGGGTCGAGGATCTGCCAGGACAACTCCACCTCTTCGTGCTGCGGGAAAAGCGGTGGGTCGCCGAGCAGCACGTCGAGGATCAATCGTTCGTACGCCTCGGGACTCGACTCGACGAATGCGCCCCCGTAGGCGAAGTCCATATTGACGTCGCGGATCTCCATTGCGGTGCCGGGGACCTTTGCGCCGAAGCGCAGCGTCGCGCCTTCGTCGGGTTGGATGCGCATCACGAGGGCATTGCGCCCGAGCGCCTCCGTCTGCGTGTCGGTGAACGGCAGGTGTGGCGCCTTCTTGAACATCACCGCCACCTCGGTCACCCGCCGGCCCAATCGCTTGCCGGTGCGGAGGAAGAACGGGACGCCGCCCCAGCGCCGGGTGCCGATCTCGAGCCGGATCGCAGCGAATGTTTCCGTGGTCGACGATGACGGGATGTCCTTCTCGTCGAGGTAGCCGCCGACCTTGACGCCACCGGCCCAGCCGGCGGCGTACTGCCCGCGGGCAGTGTGGCGGCCGAGGTCGTCGGGCAGCTGCACGGAGGCCAGCACCTTCTGCTTCTCGATCCGGAGGCTGCCGGCCTCGAAATTGATCGGGTCCTCCATGGCCACCAAGGCCATCAGCTGCAGGAGGTGGTTTTGGATGACATCCCGCGCGGCGCCGATGCTGTCGTAGTAGCCCGCTCGGCCGCCGATGCCGATGTCCTCCGCCATGGTGATCTGTACATGGTCGACGTACCGGCCGTTCCACACCGGCTCGAACATGTTGTTGGCGAAGCGAAGGGCCAGGATGTTCTGCACCGTCTCCTTGCCGAGATAGTGGTCGATCCGGAACACCGCCTCCGGCGGGAAGACCTGCGACACGACGTCGTTGAGCTCCCGGGCACTGGCGAGGTCGTGCCCGAACGGCTTCTCCACGACGACCCGCCGCCAAGATTCGCCGTCGGCCTCGGCCAGCCCGTGCGCCTTGAGCTGGCCGATGACGTCGGGGAAGAAACGTGGCGGTATTGACAGATAGAACGCGTGATTGCCGCCCGTTCCGCGCACCTCGTCGAGCTCCGCGACGGTCAGGCGCAGCCTTTCGAACGCGTCGTCGTCGCTGAAGTCACCGGGCACGAAGCGAAATCCCTCCGCCAGCTGGTTCCACACCTCCTCGCGGAAACCGGTGCGGGAGTGCTCCTTGACCGCATCGTGGACGATCTGCGCGAAGTCCTGATGGGCCCAGTCGCGGCGGGCGAACCCGACCAGCGAGAAGCCGGGCGGTAGCAGACCGCGGTTCGCCAGGTCGTACACCGCGGGCATCAGCTTCTTTCGGGACAGGTCCCCGGTGACGCCGAAGATCACCAGGCTGCACGGACCGGCGATCCGTGGCATTCGGCGATCCTGCGGATCCCGCAGCGGGTTGGAGTGGTTGTCAACGCCCAGCTGGCTCATCTCAGCACCTCCAGCAGTTGACGTACGCCGCTCCCCGGATCGGTGAGATGCAGCCGGAGAACCGGTCTGCCATGGTCGGCCAGGACCTGCGCATCGCCGGCGGCCTGCGCGGCGATGAGCTCACCGAAACTGAACGGACGGTCCGGGATCGGCTGGTCGGACGGGCACTCGGCGCTTACTTGGATGTAGACACCGACGGCTGGGCCGCCCTTGTGGTACTGACCGGTCGAGTGCAGGAATCGGGGTCCCCAGCCGAAGGTCGCCGGCCGGCCGGTCCGCTCAGCCAGTGCGCGCCGCGTCTCGATCAGCGCGACATCGCGTTCCGGGTCCAGGTAGGCCATCACCGCGACATAACCCCGCTTCGGGAGCTGGTCGAGCAGGGTGCTGATCGCGCCGTGGAGGTCGCCGGCCCCGGCAGGCGCTCCGCGGAGCTCGACGACACCGTCGGTGAAGTCAGGGGCGGGCGGCTCCGGTCGGGCGTCCAACATCCCGCGGGCAGCCTGCTTCGCACTCTCCACGTCGGGCTGGTCGAACGGGTTGATGCCGAGCAGTCGGCCGGCCACCGCGGTGGCCGTTTCCCACAGCAGCAGCTGCCCGCCCAGCAACCCGGAGACCCCGGCGGTGGGCAGAGCGTCATCCAGTCGTGCCCCCTCGTTAGCCGGCTCCAGAACGATGCGTACGACATCGTCCGCCGGTGTCTTGAAGTCCGGTGCGTCGGTGCCCTCCACCGGCACGGGCAGAATGCCCTTTCCCTCTTTGCCGGTGCTCTCGGCGAGCAGCTGCTCGGCCCAGGCGCCGAAGCCGGTGATGCCGGATCCCGCGTCGGCGATGACGACCTTGTCGCGGTCTCGGTCTCCGGCCAACAACGCGGCCAGGACCAAGGCAGGGTTGTCGGAGCTGTCTTCGGCCAACGCGGGTCGTACCGCCTCGGCATCGTCGAGCAGCGCTGCCACGTCGACACCCGCCAGACCCGATGGCACCAGGCCGAAGGCCGTCAACGCGCTGTATCGACCGCCGACCGATGGGTCCGCCAAGAAGACGTGGTAGCCCTCCAACGTCGCGAGCTGGTGCAGCTCGGAGTCCGGGTCGGTGACGACGACGATGCGCGACGCCGCGTCGATCCCGGCCTTGGTGAACGCAGCTACGAACGCACGACGCTGGCTATCGGTCTCCAGCGTCGAGCCCGACTTGCTTGACACCACCACCACGGTGCGGCGAAGGTCGCCCCCGAGGGCACGGGCCACAACGGTCGGCTCGGTCGAGTCGAGGAGGACCAGCCCGGCACCGGAACTTCGGGTGATGACCTCCGGTGCCAGCGACGAACCGCCCATCCCACAGAGCACCACTGAATCGACACCGTCCTCGCGGAGCTCAGCACGCAGCGCCTCGATCTCGGCCACCAGGGGTCGGGATACCTCGCTGGCAGCCACCCACCCGAGCCGTTTCGACGCCTCGGGCTCGGCTTCCGCGCCCCACAGCGTCGGTCGCTGCGCCGCCACCTGGCTCGCGACCGTGTCATCGACCAGTTGGGCGACGACGTCGGTGACGTCGATTCCCGAGATGCGCACGCGCACCGATTCGCTCATCCAGCATTCTCCTCGCGGACGGATCAGGACAGCTCTGCGCGTACGGTCTCGAGCAGCTCCTGCCAGGACTTTTCGAACTTCTCTACGCCCTCGCGCTCCAGCGTCTCGATGACGTCGTCGTAGACGATGCCGACCTTTGTCAGCGCGTCGAGGACGTCGTGTCCCTCGGAGTACCGCGTGGCGACCGTATCGCCGCGGATCTCGGCGTGAGCCGCCGTCGCGTCGATCGTCGACTCGGGCATGGTGTTGACCGTGCCAGCGGTTACCAGCTCGGTGACGTACATGGTGTCGGGCAGCTTCGGGTCCTTGACCGAGGTCGATGCCCACAGCGGGCGCTGCGGGTTAGCCCCGGCCCTCTCCAGCGCCTGCCAGCGGTTGGTCGCGAGTTGCGTGGTGAAGTGCTCGTGCGCCACGCGGGCGTTGGCGATGGCGGCCTTGCTCCGCAGCGCCTTCGCCTCGTCGGTGCCGATCTCGTCCAGGCGGCGGTCGACCTCGGTGTCGACCCGGCTCACAAAGAACGAGGCGACGGAGTGGATCGTGGTCAGGTCGCGGCCGCCCTCCTTGGCTCGCTCCAATCCCGTCATGTAGGCGTCCATGACTGCGTCGTAGCGGTCGAGCCCGAAGATCAGCGTGACGTTGACACTGATCCCCTCGGCGGTCGCATCGGTGATGGCAGGCAGGCCGTCCATCGTCGCTGGGATCTTGATCAGCATGTTGGGCCGGTCGACGAGCCACCACAGCGCCCGCGCCTCGGCGATCGTGCGCTCGCACTCATGTGCCAGCCGCGGGTCGACCTCGATCGACACCCGGCCGTCGACCCCGTTGGTGCGGTCGTAGACCGGGCGCAGCACGTCGGCGGCCCAACGGATGTCGAACGTGGTGATGGCGCGGACGGCCTCGTCCAGGGACACCTCTCGCATCTTGAGGTCGTGGATCTGCTCGGCGTAGTCGTCGCGCTCGGACACCGCCTTGGCGAAGATGGTCGGGTTCGACGTGACCCCGACGACCGAGCACTCGTCGATCAGCCGCTTCAGGCCGCCGCTGTGCAGTCGCTGCCGGGAGATGTCGTCCAGCCAGACCGAGACACCAGCCTCGGACAGAGCCGTGAGTCGGTCGTTCATTGTGTCCTCCTAGGACGTGGTTTCAGGGGCGTCAGGGTTGTCGCCCGGGCCGACCGGGCCCGACGCGCGGGCGTGTACGGGTACGGGTCCGCCACCGAGCTCACGGGCGGCGGCGATGCTGTCACGGGCGGCCTGGGCGACCGCGTCGGCCGTGATGCCGAACTCGCGGTAGATCGTGGCGTAGTCCGCCGATGCGCCGAAGTGCTCGAGCCCGACGATCCGTCCCGCGTCGCCGACCACCTCACGCCAGCCCTGCGCGATCCCGGCCTCGACCGACACGCGCGCGCGTACCTCCGGCGGCACCACCGAGTCGCGGTACGCCGACGGCTGGGCGTCGAACCACTCCTTGCACGGCATGGACACCACCCGAGCGGCGATGCCCTCCGCGGCCAGCTGCTGGCGTGCCTCGACGGCGAGCTGCACCTCGGAGCCGGTTCCGACCAGAACCACGTCGGGTTGCCCCCCCTCCGCGTCGATGAGGACGTATGCGCCCTTCTCGACGTCATCGGTGGTGGCGAACCCGTCCTCGCCACGGGGAAAGGTCCGAACGTTCTGCCGGGTCAGTGCGAGCCCGGCCGGCCGGGTGGGCTGGCGCAGGATGGTCCGCCACGCTGCCACGGTCTCGTTGGCGTCCGCGGGTCGCACCATGTCGAGCCCGGGGATGGCACGCAGCGAGGCTACGTGCTCGACCGGCTGGTGTGTCGGTCCGTCCTCGCCGAGACCGATCGAGTCGTGGGTCCACACGTACGTGACGGGCAGCTCCATCAGTGCTGCCAGTCGCACTGATGGGCGCATGTAGTCGCTGAAGACCAGGAACGTGCCACCGTACGGTCGGGTCGTGCCGTGAGCGGCGATCCCGTTGAGGACGGCGCCCATCCCGTGCTCCCGGATGCCGAAGTGAAGCACCCGGCCGAACCAGTCTCCCTCGAACTCCTTGGTGGAGTGCTCGGGTGGGATGAACGACGGCTGGTTCTTGGGCGTCGTGTTGTTGGACTCGGCGAGGTCGGCGGAGCCGCCCCACAGCTCGGGCAGCACCGGAGCGACCGCGGACAGCACCTCACCGGAGGCCTTGCGGGTCGCCATCCCCTTCTCGTCGGCGTCGAAGCTGGGCAGCGCGTCTTCCCAGCCCTCCGGCAGCCGTCGTTCTCGAAGTCGCTCAAGCAGCTCCGCGCGCTCCGAGTCACTCTCCGCCCAGGCGTCGAACTGCTTTTGCCACTCCGCTTGCAGTTGTTTGCCCCGCTCGACTGCCTTGCGGGTATGGGCGATCACGTCATCGGCCACCTCGAAGTGCTGGTCCGGGTCGAAGCCGAGCAGCTGTTTGGTGGCCGCAACCTCCTCGGCGCCGAGCGCCGAGCCGTGAGCCTTGCCGGTGTCTTGCTTGGTGGGCGCCGGCCAACCGATGATCGTGCGCAGCGCGATGAAGCTGGGCCGGTCGGTCACCGCCCGCGCCGCGACGTACGCGTCGTACAACGCCTCGACGTCCTCGCTGTAGCCGGTGCCGCCATGGGTCCAGTCGACGCGCTGGACGTGCCAGCCGTACGCCTCGTACCGGCCGGCGACGTCCTCGCTGAAAGCGACCGCGGTGTCGTCCTCGATCGAGATGTCGTTGTCGTCGTACAACAGCGTGAGGTTGCCCAGCTTCTGGTGCGCCGCCAAGGAAGAGACCTCGGACGAGACACCCTCCTCGAGGTCGCCGTCGGAGGCGATCACGAATACGTTGTGGTCGAAGATGCCCTGTCCGAGCGGCCGGTTGGGCTCCAGCAGGCCATGTTGACGACGAGCCGCCATCGCCATTCCGACAGCATTGCCGACACCCTGGCCCAGGGGGCCGGTGGTGATCTCGACCCCGGTGGTGTGGCTGTACTCCGGGTGGCCAGGGGTCTTGCTGCCCCAGGTGCGCAGCGCCTCAAGGTCGGACAGCTCCAGGCCGTACCCGGCGTAGTAGAGCTGGATGTACTGCGTCAGGCTGCTGTGTCCACAGGACAGAACGAATCGGTCCCGGGCGATCCAGTGCGGATCGGCTGGGTTGTGGCGCATCAGCCGGTTGTAGATCAGATAGGCCGCCGGGGCGAGGCTCATGGCGGTGCCCGGGTGGCCGTTGCCGACCTTCTCCACCGCGTCCATGGCCAGGA
>JACCYJ010000152.1 GCA_013696555.1 Nocardioidaceae bacterium
TTGCTCACGTGTTACTCACCCGTTCGCCGCTCGTGTACTCCCGAAGGAGCCTTACCGCTCGACTTGCATGTGTTAGGCACGCCGCCAGCGTTCGTCCTGAGCCAGGATCAAACTCTCCGTTGAAATCATACGATGCCACTCTCGTGACACCGCCAACAGATTGCTATCCCGACAAGTTGTTCTTACTTGTCAAAGGAATCCGTGACATCAAACGGGCCGAGGCTCGTCGATGCCGACGGGGCGTTACTGTCTTCGTCGACTTTTGGCACACTGTTGAGTTCTCAAGGATCAAACGCGCACCGTCGCCGATGGGCGTCTTACGGCCATCGGCTCGGGGGCAACTCACCTAAGTTACCGGAGCGCCGAGTCTCGGTCAAATCGACCTGCGGGACGAACCCAGCTGGACGTCGCTTCGGCGCCGTCGCAACAGTAGGAGCAGCTCTGCGGGCAGTCAAGCCGCGTCGCCGGAGGACGGGCTGATCTCGAGCCCCGCTATGAAGCGCTTCCCCTTGCGGACGACACACCACCGACCGTGAAGCAGATCGCTGGCCGCGATCATGCGCTCGGGGTCGGTGACGCGTTGGTTGTTGAGGTAGGCGCCACCTTCGGCGACGGTCCGCCTGCCAGCCGAACGACTGGGAACAAGATGGGTCGCCACCAAGGCGTCGACCACGCTCGGCTCTCCGTTACCGGCGCTCCACGTGGCGTGCGGGGTCTCGCGCAGCGCCGCCGTCAACGTCTTCTCGGGGACTCGGTTCAGCTCGCCGTGGCCGAACAGGGCAGCCGCCGCCGCCCGGGCCGACTCAGCCTCCGCCTCTCCGTGGACCAACGTCGTCACGTCGTCGGCGAGGGCCCGTTGTGCTTCCCGCGCCTCCGGGTGGCTGCGTCCGTTGGCCAGCAGCTCCTCGATGGCGGTGACGCTTCGGAAGCTGAACAGGCGCAGGTACGCCTCCACCATGGCGTCCTCGGCGTTGAGCCAGAACTGGTGGAAGGCGTACGGCGACGTGAGGCCGCTGTCCAGCCACACGGTGCCGGTCTCCGACTTGCCGAACTTGCTGCCGTCGGCCTTGGTCACCAACGGCGTGGCGAAGGCGTGGACCGCAGCCCCGTCCGCACGCCGTATCAGCTCGACACCGGCGGTGATGTTCCCCCACTGGTCGCTGCCACCGATCTGCAACCGACAGCCGTAGCGGCGGTGCAGCTCGAGGTAATCCATGGCCTGCAACAGGACATAGCTGAATTCGGCGTAGCTGATGCCGGATTCCAGCCTTGTCCGCACCACCTCACGGCCCAGCATCCGGTTGACCGGAAAGTGCTTGCCGATGTCCCGCAGGAAGTCCAGGACGCCCGTGTTGGCGGTCCAGTCGAGGTTGTTGACCAGCCGAGCCGCGGTGTCGCCGTCGAGGTCGACGAAGCGAGACACCTGGGAGCGGATGCTGTCCACCCAGGTGGCCACGACCTCCTTGCCGTGGATGACCCGTTCACCGGCCTCTTTCGGGTCCCCGATGAGACCCGTCGCGCCGCCGACCAGGATCAGCGGTCGGTGCCCGGCCTGCTGCAGCCGCCGGGCCGTGAGCAGCTGCACCAGGTTTCCGTGGTGCAGGCTGGGTGCGGTCGGATCGAATCCCACGTAGAAGGTGATGGGCCCGGCGGCCAGCTCGGTGCGCAACGCATCGAGGTCCGTCGCGTGGGCGAGCAGCCCCCGCTCAGCCAGGTCGTCCAGCACCCGCACGTCCACAGTCCTCGTCGCTCCCGTCTCCCTGTCATTGCCCATTGTTCCCCAGCCTCAGCCCGGCGGTTCGGCTCGGGGGCTGCGACGGTACGAGGAGACGGTGTCATCGTCCGTCACCCAACATCGCCACGGTCGACTCGCGCCTCGGCGCACACCGACCCGTGGGCCGGTGGAGTACGACATCCTCGACGTAGCGGGCATGAGTCGTAGCGCCTCCCCGCTGAGCAGGTCAGCCCCGTCGTCGCTGCCGACGATGCCGAGGGCTCTGCTCAGACAAGCCGGGCCGCGTGCCAGCGCCCGGTCAAGAACGCGATCACCGCGGCGGTGACGGGCAAGCTCCACGCCATCCACCACCCGGCCGGCGCGCAGCAGCACGGCCGACGCCTGACCCTCCGGACCACAGACGACATTGCTGCACCAGTGGAGTCCGTAGCTCAGGTACACGTACAGCCGACCGGCGCGGCCGAACATCACCGCGTTGCGCGGGGTCACGCCCCGATAGGCATGTGACGCAGGGTCGGTCCCACCGTCGTACGCCTCGACCTCTGTCAGCTGCACGGTGACGGCGCCCTCCCCGGTGACGTGGGTCAACGTCCACCCGAGCAAGTCGGCCGCCACCTCAGGTGACGGCCGACTCAACTGCTCTCGGATGATCTGCGAACTCACCGCATGATCATCCCCGCTTCCAGCGCGGTGGGCGAGCGATCAGGGTTGATTGCGCGGCCCTCCGGGCTCCAGGGTGTCGATGAACTCTCCAGGCTGGTGGACCGGAGACGCCCTACGGGCTGCCTGATCGGCGATCCGCCGCTGAGCGACGAAGGCATCGACATCGACCCCGGCCTCTCTGGCGCCCTCCGCCGCTGCAGCATATGCCGCGTGGGCGGTAGCCCAGGCGACCCGATATTCATGACGGGCAAACGCACTCTCCGCCACTCCGATCGCCCGGTCGGCTCTTCGCAGCTCGTCGTACGCAAGGTCGGGGCTACCCCCACCGAGGGCCTCCGCGGCCAACCGGTTGGCTGCCTCGATATAGGCCGCCGCCTGGAACCGGTTGATGTTGTCGCGGTCGAACTGGCTGAAGTCCCAGTTGAGGTCGATGTAGCTCATGATCGTGTTCGACTCGTCGCCCGCCCAGGCGAAGAAGAAGTCACCCGAGGGACCGAAGTCCTCACCGGTGGCGCTGTCGTACCCGTCGTGTGGGTGACTGAGCCCGACGTGGTGACCCACCTCGTGGATCTGCGTGGTGGTGAGCCCGTAGCCCGCATCGACGATCCCCGGTGAGACGAACGAGAAGACATAACTCTGGCTGCCGTTGCGGTAGTTGTCGTCGGCGAACCCGAGCAGGGGCGGTTCCGCAGCCGGCGCTCCGATTGCGTAGTTAAACAACGGCATCTCGTAGTCGACCCGGTTCTGGTCGTCTCGGGTCCGTTGCAACTGGAACGTGTTCTGCAGGAAGAGGTTCGCGAAGGACGGGTACCCGAGCTCCGGATAGCAGGAAACGTCGGCGAGCAATCCGAGATAGCAGCGCTTGGCCGCCCCCTCGTAGGGCAGATCCTGGTTGTCGAAGTCGAGGCGCTTGCGAATCAGGAGCTCGCGCAGCTCTGAGAGCAGCAGCGAACTCGTGATGTATCTCTTGCTGGCGTTGACACCCGGCCATCCCTCGTAGGTGTTGCTGTCGATGTTGATCGACGTCGGTGGCTCCTCGGTCGGCAGCTCGACGGGGTAGAGCGGCGACGTGGTGAACAACAGGTCCAGGGCGACGTAGCGCGTCAGTTTCGCCAGGTCACCGGTCAATGCGGAACGGGAACGATACGCGCCGGTTCCGTACTCCCAGGCGACCGGTATCCGGTAGTCCGGCACGTCGTCACCGTCGAGGTCAGCGTCATCGACGTTGAAGTTCCCCGCCCACACCTCCGGTCCGGCGGACAGGTCGTGGAACCAGACCCTGCGGGTCTTGCCGAGCCCGGACTCCTCGTCGTTCGGCGTCGTGCCGCCCCACGCGACAACCTTGCGACTCTCCCGCAGCTCGCCGAAGTTGTAGCCGGTGTCGGGGTCGGGCTCGTCGGTCTTGGTGTAGACGTGGAAGCGGAAGTCTCGCCGCCCGTACCAGTTGATCAGGTAGACAGTGTTGCGCTCGGTGTTGATACCCGCGGGCGGGTGCAACGCCAGCCACTTCTCGACACTGGGCGCGTCGATGAACGAGTTGTCGGTGACGTCGAGAACATTGCCGTCCTGATCGTTGTACTCCTGTTGGTACAACGTCAGCGGCGCCGGCCTCGCCAGGTCCTTGAGCTTGCCGAAGAAGCGGTTCTCATAGCTCTTGCCCGTGTATTGCAGGTGGTAGTCGTACTGGTACGTGATGCCCAGTTTCTCCGTGATGCCGTATCCCAGCCGAGACCGGACCACTGGCTGGTACCTCTTGGCCATGCGGTCGCGAAAACCGCTGCTGTTGACGTCGGATTTGTTGAACCCGACGAAAACGACGTTGACGGGGAGCTTCTCCTTCAGACTCGGCTGCCCGCCAGGATCGAGGTTAGTGAATGTCGGAGGAGCGACCCCTCCGGCCGGCGAGGTGGGGACCAGAAGCCCACCCCCAACGGCAACTGCTGATGCCAGAGCAACGAGAGTCTTACGTCCCATGACGCCCCTCAGGGGTGAGCGAAAGGTCCCGAACGCCGGGCCGTGCGGGTCGTCCTCGAGCGGGACGCAGGGTCACTGTGGCATGGCCAATCTCGGGTTGTCCATCACGAGTTCGGATCGTCTCAGGGCTGTTACCCCTGGCGCAGCAGCCAGGTCAGCAGCGCCTTCTGGGAGTGCAGGCGGTCCTCCGCCTCATCCCACACGATGCTCTGCGGACCATCGATCACGTCAGCGGCGATCTCCTTGCCGCGATAAGCCGGGAGGCAATGAAGCACCACGGCGTCGTCGGCCGCCAACGACATCGCCGCTGAGTCGATGCTGTAGGCGCCGAACAGTTGCTGACGCTGCGCCGCCTCGTCTTCCTGACCCATCGATACCCAGGTGTCTGTGGCCAGGACATCGGCTCTGGTGAACGCCTCCACCGCGTTCGACGTCACCATCAACGAGCCGCCGGTACCTGCCGCGATCCGCTCCGCGTCGGCGACGATGTCGGCGCGGGGCAGATGGTGCGGCGGACCAGCGATACGGACATGCATGCCGGCCGTCGTACCCGCCAACAGGTACGAGTGCGCAAGGTTGTTGGCCGCGTCGCCGAGGTAGGTCATGGTGAGCCCGGCCAGCCGACCCTTGTGCTGGCGTACCGCCTGCAGGTCGGCCAACAGCTGACAGGGGTGGAAGTCGTCGGTCAGCGCGTTGACGACGGGCACCGAGGAGACACCGGCCATCGCCTCCATCGCAGACTGCTCGAAGGTGCGCCACACGATCGCGGACACCATGCGTTCCAACACCCGCGTCGTGTCCTCGATGCTCTCCCCCCTGCCCATTTGGGTACTGCCGGAGTCGATGACCAGCGGGTATCCCCCGAGCTCGGCGATGCCGACGGAGAACGACACTCGGGTGCGTGTCGACGGTTTGTCGAAGATCACCGCGACCGAACGGGGCCCCTCGAGCGGGCGAGCGTACGAACGATCGCCGGCGAATGAATCTGCCAGGTTGAGGATCTCGTTCTGTTCAGCGGGGCTGAGGTCGTCGTCGCGCAGGAAGTGGCGAGGCATTTCGGGCAGGGTCTCCAGTCGGGCAGAGGTATCGGGGAGCGAAGCAGGGGGTATGCGCTCAGGTCCGTTGTACGGCACCGGTCGCCGCCGCGGCGGCAGCAACCGCCGTGTCGCGCGCCGCCGCGATCTCCCGCTCGGTGAGGGTGCGGTCTGGCGCGCGGAACCGCAGCGAGAAGGCGAGAGACTTCTTGCCCGCTGGGACCGGTTCACCGGTGTAGACGTCGAACAGCCGCAGCGACTCCAGCAGGTCACCGGCGCCTGCCCGCAGCGCCTCCTCCACCTGGGCTGCCGGCACCTCGGTGTCGACGACCAGCGCGACATCCTCCTTGGCCACCGGCATGGCGGACAACGCCGGCAGTTCGGGCCGATGTGGAGCGGCGGCGATCAATAGATCGAGGTCCACCTCCGCGTAAGACGTCCGGGCCGGAACGTCCCAGGCGCGGCAGACCCGCGGGTGCAGCTCACCGGCGTGTCCGATGAGGGAGTCGGCCAGCCGGATGCTCCCGCACCGACCGGGGTGCCAGGGCATCAGGGCGTCTCGTTCGACGTCGATGGCGACACCCAGCGCCGCGGCGACGAGCCGAACGGCCGCGACGGCATCTGCCCACAGGACGGGGCGCGCCTCGCCCCACCATCCGGCGAGCTCACGGTCACCGCTGAGGATGACGGCGAGCCGATGCGGCTGGCGGGGCACGGCCGCATCCAGGGCAGCCAGCTGCGCCGAGTCCGGGGCCTGGTCGACAGGCAGGATCGGTGCCGGGCACAGCGGCCCTTCGTCCGGTAGGAAGACCGGTGCCGTCAAGCTGAGCGCCACCGCGGAGTGGCCGCGGCCGATGTTGCGGGCAAGCACCTCGAGCAACAGCGGCGCCAAGGACGTGGTCAGCTCCGGTCGCTGCTCCGACAGCGGGTTCGCCAGAAGCACGCAGCGACGGCGTTCGTCGTCCGCGGCCAGGCCCAGCCGGTCCCAGTCCGCAGGCCCGACGAAGGGGTACGCGATGACCTCGGCGAAGCCAGCGCCGGCCAACACAGCACCAATCCGCCGGCGCAACAGCTGCCCCTGAGTCAGCCCCCTACCAGCCGGTGCCGTCGGCAGCACCGACGGCACCTGGTCGTACCCAACGACGCGCAAGACCTCCTCGACCAGGTCGTAGGGGTCCACCAGATCCGGTCGCCATGACGGTCGAGTGACCGTGAGCTGTCCCTGCTGCGGTACAACTTCACAACCCACCTGGCGCAGGGAACTGGCCACGGCGTCGGCGTCGATGCCCACCCCGCACACTCGCGTCGGCAGATCGACTGGCAAGACGATCGGCGGCCAGGCGGGCACGGAGCCGCAGACGGTCTCCCCAGGCTGCGTCCGGCCACCGCCGTGCTCGACGAGGAGGTCAGCCACACGTTGGGCCGCGGCTCGGACCAGCAGCGGGTCGACGCCGCGCTCGAAGCGGCGCGACGCCTCCGACGCCAGGCGCAGCCGTCGAGCGGTGCGGGCGATCGGCACCCCGGCGAAGTGGGCTGCCTCGATCACCACGTCGGTGGTCGTCGCGCTGATCTCGGTCGCCTCCCCGCCCATGACACCGGCCAGACCGATGACGCCGGACTCGTCAGCGATCACAAGGTCCTCGGGGTCCAGCCGCCGATCGGCGCCGTCGAGGGTCCGGAGCTCCTCGCCGGACAGCGCGCGGCGTACCGAGATCGCTCCGGTCAATTTCGCCCGGTCGTACCCGTGGATCGGTTGCCCGAACTCGAGCATCACGTAGTTGGTGATGTCGACGGCCAGGCTGATCGGGCGCATGCCGGCAAGCTGGACCCGCCGGGCCAACCACCTCGGGGTCGGTGCCTGCGGGTCGAAACCGGTCACCGTGCGGGTGACGAAAACGGGGCAGTCATGCTCGTCCTCGACCCGGACCGGGTAGCTCGCCCCATCGCCCGGCGTCACGGGTATCCCCGCGGGATCGTGGAAGGCGACCCCGAATCCGGTGGCCGCCTCCCGGGCCACGCCGCGCAGCGACAAGGCGTACGACCGGTCCGGAGTGATCTCGAGCTCGATCACCTCGTCGAGCAGGTGGAGCAGGGGGATCGCGTCGGCGCCAGGTTCGGCCGTGGTGTCGGGCAGCACGATCACGCCGCTGGCGTCGTCACCGAGATCGAGCTCGCGCGCGGAGCAGACCATGCCGTCGGAGACATGGCCGTACGTCTCCCGAGCGCCGATCGACATCCCCCGGGCCAGGACGGCGCCGGGCAAGGCGACGACGACGAGGTCGCCGACCGCGAAGTTGGCGGCTCCGCACACGATGCCGCGGGGGCCACCGCCCTCGGCCGCATGCTCCCGCCCGACATCGACCTCGCACCAGCGAATCGTCTTACCGTTGCTGTGCGTCTCGATGTCGAACGACCGCACCCGTCCGACCACAAGGCGGCCCTTCACCTCGACGCCGTGCGCCGTCACGCTCTCCAACTTCAACCCGAGGGCGGTCAGCCTGGCAGCCACCTCGGTTGCAGTGACGTGCTCCGGGAGATCGGCGTACTCGCGCAACCAGGACAGCGGCACCCGCATCAGACGTCCACCCCGAAGGCAGAACTGAACCGCACGTCGCCCTCCATCATGTCGCGCATGTCTGCCACACCGTTGCGGAACATCAGGGTCCGGTCCACACCCATACCGAACGCGAAGCCGGTGTAGACGTCGGGGTCGACACCGCAGGCCACCAGCACCCTCGGGTTCATCACCCCGCATCCGCCCCACTCGATCCAGGCTTCGCCCTTGCAGGTCCGGCACGTCTGCACGTCGGGTGAGATTCCGCGGCAGACGAAGCAGCGCAAGTCGACCTCGGCGCTGGGTTCGGTGAATGGGAAATACGAGGGGCGGAACCGAGTCGTGATGCCGGCACCGAAGATCGCCGCTGCGAAGTGGTCCAGCGTGCCCTTGAGGTGTGCCATGGTGAGGCCGCGGTCGACGGCGAGGCCCTCCACCTGATGGAAGACCGGGCTGTGTGTCGCATCCGGCTCGTCGGTGCGGAACACCCGGCCCGGGCAGATGACGTACACCGGCAGGTCCCGGGTGAGCAGGCTGCGCGCCTGCACCGGCGAGGTGTGGGTGCGCAACACCAGGTGGGCATCTTCGGGAGCGAGCCAGAACGTGTCCTGCATGGTGCGAGCCGGGTGATCCGGGCCGAGGTTGAGGGCGTCGAAGTTGAGCCATTCCGCCTCCACGTCCGGGCCTTCGGCTACCTCCCAGCCCATCGCCACGAACACGTCGGCGATCCGCTCCTGCAGCGTCGTCAACGGGTGACGGGAACCACGCGGGTCCCGGTCGTAGGGCAGGCTGACGTCGACTCTCTCGTCGACCAGCATCGAGGTCTCGGCTCTCTCCTCGAGGAGAGGTCCGCGCTGCTCGATCGCCGCCGCGACATCGCGCCGCGCCTGGCCGACACGGCGGCCGGCCTGTTTGCGAGCTTGCGGCGGCAGTGCCCCGATCTCCCGGTTGGCCAGAGCGAGCGGTGACCGGTCGCCGGCGTGATCCAGTCTGGCCTGCTTCAACGCATCGACGGTCTCCGTGGCGGCAATGGCCACCAGCGCCTCGGTGCGCATCCGGGCAACTTCATCAGCCCGCAAGGGCGTGACCTCGACCGGGTCGTAGTCTGGGCCAGCCATCGTTGCCTTTCCGGGTTGTCGGGCCCTGAGTCTAGGAACAGCCGGTACGCCGACTCCACCGAGTTCCCGCCGAGTGACATCAAGCCGCCGAGCAGCTCGTCCAGTGGCGCAGACCTGCGGTGGCACGTCGAGTGGCGCAAATCTGCCGACCTCCCCACCACGAGCGGCGCAAATCTGTCGTTCAGCAGCACCCGAGGCGACGAAACTGCGCCACTCGCTGGGGCTGTGGGCCGCCGCCCACCGACTCCCGGTTACCGCCTGCGGCAGCCGCCCGGCTGACGTTGCGCTCGCGCAGAGGCGTACAGGCACAGTGCCGCCGCAGCGGCGAGGTTGAGGCTCTCGGCCCGGCCGTAGATCGGCACCCCTACGACGGCATCGGCCCGCGTCCGGACCCGGTCCGGCAGCCCCCATGCCTCGTTGCCAAAAAGCCAGGCCGTCGGCTGGGCCAACACACCGCTCTCGACGGCTTCGTCGAGAGATGTCGACCCGGCGCCGTCGGCGGCGATGAGTCGCAGCCCGGCGTCGCGTACCGACTCGAGGACGACGTCGACGTCGTCGGCAACCGCGAGTGGCAGATGGAAGATGCTTCCGACGCTGGCGCGCACTGCCTTGGGGTTGTACGCGTCCACGCTGTGCCCGGCGAGGATCGCGCCATCGGATCCGGCAGCGTCAGCGGTCCGGATGACGGTGCCGACGTTGCCGGGATCCCGGCTGTCGACCAGCACGGTGATGAGACAGGGAGCAGCCCCGAGGAGCTGGCGCGCAGAAATGTCGAGGAACCCGCACCGAGCCACCACGCCCTGCGGACTCACGGTGTCGCTCAGCGCTGCCACCACGGCGTCGGAGACGACGTGGCATGGGATGTCCTGCCCCATCCCTACCGCCTGCAGCTGCGGATGACGCTGTGCCGCGGCCGCCGTGAGGAACACCTCTCGTACGGTCCCGATGCACCGCAGCGCCTCGTGTACCGCGTGTGGCCCCTCGACGAGGAATTCGCGCCGATCAGTGCGTTGCGCCCGCGCAGCGAGCCGGCGGGCCTGCTTCACCCGCGCCGAGCGCGGCGTCAGCAGCGGCTCAGGCCGCGTCACCGGCCGGCTGGTTGACGTCGCTCGGAAGGCTCGTCCGCGCCAGGTCGACCAGCTGGGCAAAGGCTCCCGGGTCGGTGACGGCCAGATCGGCGAGGTGTTTGCGATCCACCTCAACACCCGCCAGCCGCAGTCCCTGGATGAAGCGGTTGTACGTCATGTCGTGCTGTCGGACCGCAGCGTTGATCCGCGTGATCCACAGCCGCCGGAAGTCACCCTTGCGCGCCCGCCGGTCACGGTAGGAGTAGACCAGCGAGTGCGTGACCTGCTCCTTGGCCTTGCGGTAGAGGCGTGACCGTTGGCCGCGATACCCGGAGGCCTGCTCCAGGATCTCGCGGCGCTTCTTGTGTGCGTTGACGGACCGCTTGACGCGTGCCATTCGTGCTCCTTGGTCGTCGAGCGCCGGTGCGGCGCTAGTCAGGCGGCTACTTGCCGAGCATTCTCTTGACACGCTTGGTGTCGGCCTTGGACACGGCCACGTCGCCGTCATCCAGCCGGGTCCGCGCGGTCGACTGCTTTTGCATCAGGTGGGTGCGTCGACGGGCCTTTTGGTGACGGAGCTTGCCGCTGCCGGTCACCTTGACGCGCTTCTTCATGCCGGAGTGCGGCTTCATCTTCGGCATCGTTGCCTCTTCCTACGAGTTCGTGCGGGGGGTCGTACGGGGCGGCGTCACATGGCGGGGTCGACGTTCTCCGAACGTCGGCGGGGCTTGCGTGTCGTCGCGTCCACCATGGGTCGGTCGGCGCGCTCGAGCCGGTCCGCGGCCCTGTCAGCAGCCTTCTGCGCGTCCCGGTCAGCGGCGGCTTGGACCTTCGCCGCCTTGACCTCCGCCCGCGCCTCCGCCTTCTTCTTGAGCGGGCCGATCACCATGATCATGTTGCGTCCGTCCTGGCGCGGAGCCGACTCGACGAAGCCGAGCTCGTCGACGTCCTCGGCAAGCCGCTGCAGTAGCCGGAAGCCGAGCTCGGGTCGATGCTGCTCGCGGCCGCGGAACATGATCGTGATCTTCACCTTGTCGCCTTGTCGCAGGAACCGGACGACGTGGCCCTTCTTGGTCGCGTAGTCGTGGGCGTCGATCTTGGGGCGCAGCTTCATTTCCTTGATGACCGTGTTCGTCTGGTTGCGCCGCGACTCACGGGCCTTCTGCGCCGTCTCGTACTTGTACTTGCCGTAGTCCATGAGCTTGCAGACCGGGGGCCGCGCCGTGGGCGCCACCTCGACCAGATCCAGCTCGGACTCCGTGGCCAATCGCAGCGCGTCGTCGATGCGTACGATGCCGACCTGTTCGCCGTTGGGACCGACGAGGCGTACCTCGGGTACCCGGATCCGGTCGTTGATGCGTAGCTCTGTGGTGATGGGTCCTCCTGTGATCGTCGTCATCGGATGACCGTCGCGCACGGGAGCCACCTCGCGAGCCGTCAGGCTCGCAGCACATCGACGGCGAACCGTCGATGGACCTGACCCGACGACCTGAGGTCGGTGCGGGTGGGAGGTGGCCTCCGCTTGCGGACCATGGTCGCGCGGCCGATGAAGCTGGTCGACGTGCCACAGCTGGTCGGGCCCAGACTAGCAGCCGGTGCCTGCCCACCGTCACGGCCGCGGACGTAAGAGCTGCTCCCGGCAGTGCCCAGGTGTGGCCGTCGGCGGTGGGGACGAGCACCAAGCCGGCTGCCAGCTGCTGGAGGTCGTCACCCTGGATGGTCAGCGGCACCGGCCCGGCAATGTCGACGACCAGCGCCGCCGCACCCTCGCGCAGCGCCGCCCGCGCCGCCTGACGCATCGGCTGAGGCACCGGGCGGGCGTTGGGCTGGCAGCGCGCTAGAGTCGCAAGGCACGTGAATGCCAGTAGCGCCCGCCGGCCGTCGCGCCCGGTGCTCAGGACGGTCGCAAGCTGAGCGGAGTCTCCGCTGGACGGCCCGTCGGCAACGGCGGTGACAGGGATGAGCACCCTGCTCTGGCTGAGGGCGACCAGCACACTCCCGGCGGCACCGGTGCGGTCGTACTCGCTGAGCGCGACGGCGACGGCGGGGTCCGCTCCTCCGATGTCATCCGAACCGGCAGGGGCGATCGGGCGCACCGGGTCACGGTAACCGCCGCCCGGGGCACCGATTGGCCGGGTGAGGCAGACTGATTGCGTGTCCAGTTTCAATCTGTGGTGGCTGCCGTGGACGATCGCGCTGTCCGGTGCCGGCCTGGTCGCCGTATGGTTCGCGTGGCGCCGCAAGGACAGGGCCGCCGCGGTGCGCCGCCTCGGCTGGGCCTTGCTGCCTTGGGCCGCTCTGCTGCTCGGCCTGTTCGGCCTGGTCTTTCGGGTCGTCGACGCGATCACCGACTGGCTGGCACGTTTCGCTTTCAACCCGGCCGCCTGGCTGGGCGTCATAGTGGCGATGATCGCACTCGGGTTGATCATGCTCGGCGGTCGTTTCGGCAGACGGGCCAGCGAAACCCCCAAGCAGCCCCGCGCGTTGGCTCGCCGGTCCCGGTCCGACCACGACGACATGGCCGACGTCGAAGCGATCCTGCGCAAGCGCGGAATCCGCTGACCGATGGACCAGGCCGTTCCGCCCTCGGGCTCCCAGACAACCCTGAGATCGGGCCCGTACGCGGCCACGGTCACCGAGGTCGGCGCCACATTGCGCACTCTCACGTGCGAAGGTCGACCGCTGGTGCTCGGCTTCGCCGCGAACGAGATGGCCAGCACCGGCCGGGGCCAGGTGCTGCTGCCGTGGCCCAACCGGGTCGAGGACGGCCGCTACGACTTCGACGACCGAAGCCATCAGCTGTCCTTGTCGGAGCCGGCCCGTGGCAACGCCGCCCACGGGTTGGTGCGCTGGCTGCCGTGGCAGCTGCGGACCGCCGGTGAGCACACGGTCACCGCAAGCCTTCAGCTCTACCCGCAGCCCGGGTATCCGTTCGCTCTGGCGGTGTCGGTCACCTACGCGCTCGGCGAGGACGGACTGCGAGTGCGGACCCGGGTCACCAACACCGGTGCGGAGCCGGCACCGTACGGCCACGGTGCGCACCCCTACCTGTCCGCCGGATCCGGAGACGTCGACGGATTGAACCTCACGGTGCCAACGGAGAGCGTCTGCGAGGTCGACGACCGAGGGCTGCCGGCAGCGGCGCGGCCGGTCGCTGGCACCAGGTACGACTTCCGCTCCGCTCGTGCGCTGGGGCCGGTCACGATCGACAACCCGTTCACCGACCTGGTACGCGACGACGCCGGCCGAGCGACCGCGGTGCTGCGCGACCCGGAGTCGGAGCAGGTGACCGAACTATGGATGGACAGGTCCTATCGCTGGCTGCAGGTCTACACCGGTGAAGGACTGGCAAGCCCCCGCGCGGCCGTCGCGATCGAACCCATGACCTGCCCGCCGAACGCGTTTCGCTCCGGCATCGACGTGGTGCGGCTCGAGCCAGGGGCCAGCCATGAGGCGGTGTGGGGCATCCGCGCAGGGTAACCGGACTTGTCACCGTCAGAACCGGTCATGACCGGGCGTCGCAGTGACAACTCAGGTCTCGGGATCCGGCGCACCATGGGCGTCGACGCGGCGGCGCAGCGCCAGCACCGCCGCCCGAGCGCGGGGCCCGTCGGAGCTCTGCAGCGCCATCGCGGCGATCACGGAGCCGTCGGCGGTGTCGATGACAGCCCACGGGGCTCCGCGCGGCAATCCGATCGCGACGATCTGAGCCCACTCCACAGCGTGCGAGCGGTATCCGTTCACAATCTCGAGCCCCGTCTCGTCCGCGCGTACCCGGGTCCGGGCGATGCCGTGCAGCACGCTGAGCGAGGCGGTGAGAAACAGCAGCAGCGTCACCACCTGCCACCAGCTGAACGTGGCCCGCACCTCCGCCGACAGTGAGGCCCAGAGCGCGGCACCGACAGCCAGCAGAGCGCTGCCGGCGACGATTGCCACGATCCGCGCGCCCGTGGGCCGATAGGTCACCGTAGTCTCGGGGGCCGCTGCTGCCTCTGGCACGACGTTCATTCTGGACTCAAACTGATCGGCGCCACTCCACCTCACCGTCGAGCACGGTGTCCGTCGGGTGCAGGCCGAGCGCCGCTGCAACCGCGGCCGACGCGTGGTGCGCGGGATGGATGTGCGCGAGGTACGACGTCACCCCCACTGCTGACAACCACTCGACGACGGCTCGGGCTGCCTCGCGGGCATAGCCACGGCCTTGGGCCGGCATGGCCACGACCCAGGCCAGCTCGGCCTCGACAGGCGAGCTGCTCAGGGTTGGTGTTGCCTGCAGGGTGGCCTGAATGGTGCCTACTACCGCATGGGACTGGCGCTCCCGCACGGTCCAGTTCAGCCACCCCTGGGAACCGTCATCCGAGCTACCGGCGACCTGGCGGGAGTAGCGAGAGCCCAGCTGGGACGCGGTGGCCGGATGCCCACCGGTGAACTCGTGCAGTCGGGGGTCGTCGAACGCGACGGCAGCTTCGTCGGCATCCTCGAGCCGCAGCGGCAACAGGTGCAACCGGGGGGTCCCGAGCGGTGGTGCGACCGGCCAGGTCGAGGCGCCAGAGGTCACGCGCCCACGGTCTCGATCCGAGGGTCGGCCAGGTCGGAGACCTGCTCGTCACGCGCCAGCCGGCGCCACACGAAGAAGCCCCAGATGACAAACAGCGCGTAGACGCCGTACAGCACCGCCGAGGGATAGAACCCGAAGTGCAGCAGCTCGGGGACCCCGACGAGGTCGACGGCGATCCAGGCCAGCCAGAAGTCCACCCACCCGCGAGCCATCGCGAACGTGGCCAGAACGGAGCCGACAAAGATCCACGCGTCGGCCAGGTAGTACCACCACGGGACGGGGAACCCGGCCCCGATACCGCGGAACACCACAAAGCAGCCGGCAACGGCGACCAGTGCCACCGCCAAGTAGGCCAAGCGCTCGGCGCCGGTGGCCCATCTCGGCACAACCGCGACCGCACCGGGCACACCGGACCTGCGCGTCTGCTGCCAGCGCCGCCACCCGTAGATGCTGACGGCGATGAAGAACACCTGCCGGGCCGCTTGGCCGTACAGCGTCGTTCCCTGCGGGTTGTCGAACGCAACCCCGAGAAAGACGGTGAACAGCATCAGGTTGCCGACGATGCCCACCGGCCAAGCCCACACCCGGCGGCGCATGCCACCGACAGCCGACGCGAGGCCGAAGGCGTTGCCGATGATCTCCCGCCACAAGATGGGCTTGCCAGCGATGCTGACATCGGACTCGAACAACCAGTGCAGCGCATCCATGGGTGGTCTCCTTGGCGACGGGACACGCACGAGGGTCCGGGGTTGCCGCCACCGCCGTAGCCGCGTCCCTCGCCGAGCGCCAGGGCGCGAGTACGTGGAGCGCGTGCTGCCTCCCATCCGGACTTTCACCGTCGGTCCTGGAGTTTCACCAGGTCAACCGACCACCGAAGTAGCCGGGTCGCGGACTATCACCGCCGGTTCGGAATTACACCGACCCCGGAGCACGCGAGCGCTTGACTCGGGGCCGAGTATGCCACCTTTGCGGCCTGACCGGCTACCGGGTGTCGTCGCTCATGCCGGTCGCAAGCCCACGCAGTGCCTCGACCACAGCGGCAGGGTCGTCAGCGCCGAAGACCGCCGACCCGGCAACGAAGACGTCGGCGCCGGCCTCGGCACATCGCTCGATCGTGTCAAGGGAGACACCGCCGTCCACCTGCAACCAGATGTCACCACCGTGGCGGTCGAGCATCGCCCGTGCCCGGGCAACCTTCGGCAGGCACACGTCGAGGAACGACTGGCCGCCGAAGCCCGGCTCGACGGTCATCACCAGCACCATGTCGAGCTCGGACAGCAGGTCCTCGTACGGTTCGATGTCGGTGGCCGGTCGAACGGCCAGCCCGGCGCGGGCGCCGTGTGTCCGCAGCTCGCGGGCCAGGCGTACCGGCGCGGTGGCGGCTTCGATGTGGAAGGTGACGCTCGCCGCACCCGCCTCGACATACCCGACTGCCCAGCGGTCAGGGTCCGCGATCATCAGGTGGCAGTCCAGCGGCTGCTGTGCGGCGCGGGCCAGGGACTCCACCACGGGTAACCCCAGGGTGAGGTTGGGCACGAAGTGGTTGTCCATCACGTCCACGTGCAGCCAGTCGGCACCGGGAACCGCTGCAGCCGCGGCGGCAAGATTCGCGAGGTCCGCGGCGAGGAGGCTAGGCGCGATCTGGATGGCCATCGCGGTGCAGTCTAGGCCCGGCCAACCGGGGAGTCGCCGGCCCCATCACGCCCTCCCCACGTCAAGTGGCGCGTTGCGGCGAGCCGCATCGGGGCGTGTCGGCAACCGCTTGGCGCCAAACGACGACGGCCGGGTCGGGGCCGCCGCACGCGGACCAGGTGGGGGCATCATCGTCGGCAAAGCAGGGCGAGAAACATGGCGTCGGTGCCGTGGATGTGCGGCCACAGCTGGAGGTACGGGCCACGCTGGCCACCGATTCCCGGCCTGCCGGCTGTAGCGTCCAGGATCGTCACGTCTGCGCGCTGCTCGGTGACCGTGCCGACGACACCGCTGGTCTCGTCGCGGTGCGGGGAGCAGGTGACGTACCCGACGATTCCGCCGGGACGCACCGAGTCGATCGCCGTATCGAGCAGGTCACGCTGCAAGGCCACCAGACCCGGCAGCTCGGCAGCGTTGCGGCGCCATCTCGCCTCGGGTCGCCGGCGCAGCGCGCCCAGCCCCGAGCAGGGAACGTCGACGAGGACCCGGTCGAAAGTCCCCGGTGGCCACGCCGGCTGCCGCCCATCGCCGACCACCACCTGGGCCGTCGACGTGTTGCGCACAACGAGGCGGGCCCGGTGCGGTGCCACCTCGTTGGCAACGACGCGAGCACCGCGGGAGGCTCCGAGGGCTGCCAGCAGGGCTGCCTTGCCGCCCGGACCGGCGCACAGGTCCAGCCAGGCGGTGTCATTGCCTTCGAGCGGCGCCTGGGCGAGCGCCAGCGTCACGACCTGTGATCCCTCGTCCTGCACCCCGGCCCGGCCCGCCCGAACGGCGGGCAGCTCGCCGGGATCACCACCAGGCAGTCGGACGGCGTACGGCGACAACGACCCAGCCTGCGCCCCGTCGACCATCAGCTCGGCGCGGTCCGCGAGACCCGGGCGGGCGACCAGGGTCACTGCTGGCGATGCGTTGTCCGCCGCCAACATCCGCGCGGTCTCCCCGAGATCGCCTCCGAGCGCGTCGTGCAGCGCCGTGACGATCCATCGCGGATGTGAGTGGACGACCGACAGGTGGCCGAGCGGATCGTCAGCCCTCGACGGCGCGACAACGGTCATCCAGCCGGCCTTGTCGTCGGCTGACACCCGGCGCAGGACCGCATTGACGAACGACACGGCTCGCGCACCGACCCGCGTTCGGGCCTGGTCGACGCTGGTCGACACCGCGGCGTGCACGGGGGTACGCAACGAGAGCAGCTGGTGGCAGCCGAGGCGGAGCACGTCGAGCACGTCGGGCTCCAGCTCGCTCAACGGTCGACGTGCCACGACACCGAGAACCGCGTCGTAGCATCCCCGCATCCGGATGCTGCCGTACGCCAGCTCGGTGGCGAAGGCTGCGTCTCGGCCGCTCAGTCCACGCTCGCGCAACAGAGCTG
>JACCYJ010000130.1 GCA_013696555.1 Nocardioidaceae bacterium
ACCCTTCCGTCGCGTTTGGTGCGCGAGTCGGCCACGACGATGCGGTAGTAGGGAGCACGGATCTTGCCCATGCGCTTCAGGCGGATCTTGACGGCCACGGGTGTGGTAACTCCTCATCAATGCGGGACGGCTGAGCGGTTGCAGCCGAGTGGGGACGCCTGGCAACGGCTCGGTGGAACCGCATTCGCACTGCTTGAGAGGGGCTGCGCGTACACGGGTTCGACCGGCCATTGTGCCAGAGCCACCCGGTGCAGCTCCAATCCCAGCCCGGCTCATCCGCCGCAGGCGACTTGTCATCGTCAGATCAGGTCGTGACCTGGTTTGCCAGTGACAACTCGCGGGGAGGTACGTGAGGCTGGTGAAATGACTGCCGAGCCCCTCGATCCGCGCACCGTGTCCGCGTACCACCGGCGGTTGCCGTACGGCGAACGCGTCTCGGCGGAGTCGATGCTCGGCGAACCATTCTTCCCGTTCGAGGGCGATGTGCAGGTTGTTCGGTTGGCCGATCCGCTGATTCCAGAGCCGCCGCGCAACGGCGAGCCCGGTGGCGGCGACTGCTACCGCTGCGCCAACCCGGACGCAGATGTCATCTGGCGCGACGACCGGTGGGACGTACGAACCGGTTTCGAGCCGATCGGGCTACCCATGATGGCTGGGCTTGCCCCCCGCCAGCACATGACGCTTCACGCGCTGACCCCCGAGATTGTCACGTCCTTCGGCGAGGTGGTGCAACGGCTGGCATTGGCCATCGGTCGCATCGACGGAGTGGCGCGGACCCACTTCAGTCGGTGGGGTGACGGCAGCGAGCACTTCCACATGTGGTTCCTGGCCAGGCCGCTCGGCCTGATGCAGCTTCGGGGCGCGATGATCGCCGCGTGGAACGGCATGTTGGCGCCGATCCCCGATGAGGAGTTCCGCGCGAACATGGTGACCGTCGCTTCCGCGATGGCCGAAGCCGGTGGGCAGGCGGTCGGCGCTGGCCGGGTGGGCGGCGCCCCTTCACCCCACGACGCGGCCGCGCAAGACGATGCGCAGGGGCGCTGACAACACAGCCAGGTCCGCCAGGGGGTCCGCCTCGTAGACGACGAAGCTCGCCTCGGCGTTCTCGTCGAGCGCGGCGGTGTGACCTAGCCACTCCCGGGCGTCCCACGACGCTGCCCCGAGTGCCCGTTCCGCACTCAGCCCGTACGTCGCCAGCTCCTGGACCTCCGCGGCGATCAGCCCGTGCGGCAGCACCCCGCCGGCGTCGGTGCCGGCGTAGATCGCGACCCCTGCCTCGTGTGCGGCGCCGATCGTCTCCCGTCGACGCTCGTAGAGCGCCCGCATGTGCGCCGCATACCGGGGGAACCGTGCCTCACCGGCGTCGGCGTACGCAGGGAAGTTGGCCAGCTGCTTGGCCGTCGGGACCAGCGCGATGCGCTGCGCCGCCATGACGTCAATCAGGTCGCTCGACAGACCCGTGCCGTGCTCGATGCAGTCGATGCCGGCGCCGATCAGGTCCGGCAGCGCGGCCCCGCCGAACACGTGCGCGGTGACCCGAGCACCGTGTCGATGAGCGGTGGCGATCGCCTCGTCGAGCGCCTCGTGAGGCCAGCAGGGCGCCAGGTCGCCGACGTCTCGATCGATCCAGTCCCCGACGAGCTTGACCCAGCCGTCACCGCGGCCTGCCTCCTGGGAGACGTATGCCGACAGCTCCGCCGGCTCGATCTCATGGGCGTAGTTGCGGATGTAGCGCCGAGTTCGGGCGATGTGACGGCCGGCGCGGACGATCTGCGGCAGGTCCGAGCGGCCGTCGATCCACCGGGTGTCGGCGGCCGAGCCGCAGTCACGCAGCAACAGCGCGCCGACATCTCTGTCGGCCATGGCCTGAACCTCCTGCGTGGCCTCATCGACCGCCCCGGAAGCGTCAAGCCCGACGTGGCAGTGCGCATCGACGAGACCCGGCACGATCCAGCCGGCGCCGATGTCGGTTGCACCGGCGGTCGGCTCGTAGGTGATCCGACCGTCGACGAGGTACAGGTCACGGTGCTCGCGCTCCGGCAGGACGACCCCGCGTACCCGCAGCGCCTCGGTCACGCGCACGACCGTAGCGACGGCTTACCGGCTACGTCGCACCCCTACCCACGAGAGAGTGATCGGATCACTGAAGGCGCCACACCTTTCCGGGTTCAGCGTCCTGATGCGCTGCGTTCCACTGAAGCCGTTCTCGTTCGGGGTCAGGACCAAGGGTACGCGTCCACCATGGATAGAGCCGGTCACGACCACCGTCACCGAGCTGTACAGGTCCGCGCTGGCGATCGGCGATACGATTGCGTGGACAGGCGAGCCTTCGGCTCTTCGCACGGCAGCGGGTGGCGACCTTCGAGGGTCTGCGGCTCATCGGCGTCGGTCGGTGTCTCCTTATCGGCCCTGCCGCGGCGGAGACGATCCCTCGCCTCGTCGAGGGCGGCGTCGGCACCCTTGTCCATGAGCTTGTTGCGAACGGAGGTCGCGGCGCCGGAACCCACAATCCGCGAGGACGCTCGTGACCGTCGTCGTTCGCTCGACCAGACCGCCTTGCATCGCCTCGGCGGCGCCGGGTACGGCCGCGACTAGTCCTGCTGCATTGCCCTTTCCATCGTGTCTCCCCCAGCGACGGCTGCGACGGCCGTCGACAGCTACCAGCGTAGGGATGCTGCTGCGCCTCGGCAGGGCTTTCGGTGAACGAGTGGCGCGCACCGGCTCCGTGCATGATTTTCGCCGCTACAGCAGGTCGCGTAGCTCCTTGGGGAGGGCGAAGTCGGAGCTCGCTTCGGAGTCGATGCCGTCGGGGGCACCCTTGGGGTCGCCGAAGGGGGACACCGCGGCCGGCTGCGAGTCGCGCGGCATGGCTGCCGCCTTCTCCTCGGCCGCTCGCCGTGCCGGGTTGCCAGACGTGCGCTTGCCCTTGCCCTTCTTCGGCTGCTGCCGCGTCTTGGCGCGCTTGCCCAGCCCTGGCAGGCCCGGCATGCCCGGGATGCCACCGCCGTTGGCGAGCTGCGCCATCATCTTGCGGGCCTCGAAGAAGCGATCCACAAGGCCGTTGACGTCGCTGATCGAGGTGCCCGACCCGCGCGCGATACGCGAGCGACGCGAGCCGTCGATCATCTTGGGGTTGGCCCGCTCTGCCGGGGTCATCGACAAGATGACCGCTTGGATCCGGTCGATGTCGCGCTCGTCGATGTCAGCGATCTGGTCTTTGACCTGCGCCATCCCGGGCAGCATCCCGAAGATCTTGGACAGCGAGCCCATCTTGCGTACTGCCTGCATCTGTTGCAGGAAGTCGTCGAGGGTAAAGTCGCCCCCGCCGCCTTGCAGCTTGGCGGCAGCCCTCGCAGTCTCTTCGGCGTCGAAGGCCTTCTCGGCCTGCTCGATCAGCGTGAGCATGTCGCCCATGCCGAGGATGCGCGAGGCCATCCGGTCTGGATGGAAGACGTCGAAGTCCGTGAGCTGCTCACCGTTCGAGGCGAACATCACCTGACGTCCGGTGATCTGCGCCACGGACAACGCGGCGCCACCGCGAGCATCGCCGTCGAGTTTGGACAGCACCACGCCGCTGAACCCGACCCCGTCGAGGAACGCCTGCGCGGTGGTGACTGCGTCCTGGCCGATCATCGCGTCGACCACGAACAAGATCTCGTCGGGCCGCACGGCGTCGCGGATGTCGGCCGCCTGCTGCATCAGCTCGGCGTCGATCCCCAGCCGACCGGCGGTGTCGATGACCACGACGTCGTGCAACGTGCGGCGGGCCTCGTCGATCGAGTCGCGAGCCACGACGACCGGGTCGCCCACGCCATTGCCCGGTTGCGGCGCGAAGACCTTCACCCCGGCCTGCGCTCCCACGACCTGCAGTTGGGTCACGGCATTCGGCCGCTGCAGGTCCGCAGCCACCAGCAGAGGGCTGTTGCCCTGCTCTCGCAACCACCGGCCGAGCTTCCCGGCCAGCGTCGTCTTTCCCGACCCCTGCAGGCCAGCGAGGATGATGACGGTGGGCGCCTTCTTGGCGAACCGCAGCCGACGGGTCTCCCCGCCGAGAATCGCAACCAGTTCGTCGTTGACGATCTTGATGACATGTTGGGCCGGATTGAGCGCCGCACTGACCTCGGCGCCGCGTGCTCGCTCCTTGACCCGGGTCACGAACTCCTTGACCACCGGCAGCGCGACATCGGCCTCAAGCAACGCGATGCGGATCTCGCGGGCGGTCGCGTCGATGTCGGCATCGGACAGCCTGCCCTTGCCGCGAAGATTCTTGAACGTCGCAGCGAGACGGTCCTGCAGGGTGTCGAACACGTCCCCAGACTAACGACTAGACCGGTTCCCACACCGACGCGTCGTGAGCGAAGTAGACCCGCTTCGGGTCCAGCGCGAGCAACCGTTCCAGCCATGCAGGCGTCGCGAGGCTCGCTGCAGCCTGGGGGCCGTTGGGGGCCGCGAGCGCATCGGAAGCGAAGTCGGCAGCATTGTCGTGGCTCTGACCCGCGAGTATGACGGTCCCGTCGTCGCATCGCAGCACCAGGGACTGATGGCCGTCGACATGCCCAGGAGTGGGTACGACCAGCACACCGGGCATCAGCTCCGCCTCGCCGTCGAGCTGTTCGTAGTTGACGCCCGGGTAGTCGACCAGCTCGGGAACGGTGTAGTCCTCGGCGCCGGCGGCGCCGAGCTCGCGACGCTGGCAGACCACCGGCCTACCAGCGAACACCGGATTGCCCCCACAGTGGTCGAAGTGCAGGTGGCAGTTGATCACCACGTCGATGTCGTCAGTCGTGACCCCAGCGACATTCAGTGCTTCGGGCAACGGCACCCGGACCGGCTGGTACCAGGCCTCGGTCTCGGCTCCCGCGTAGCCCATGCCGGTGTCGAGCAGGATCAGCCCGTCCTGGTGACGTATCAAGTAGCCGAGAACGTCTTCCGCACGAGGCAGATCCGACATGGATTCTTCCGCGGGCCGGACGAAGGAGCCAAGGCGGATGCGTCGGATGTCAGCAACTTTCAGCACGGGCTCAACCTAGGCAGCGTCCAGCAGCGCGGCCACGAAGGTCTCCGGGTCGAACGGTGCGAGGTCGTCCGCGCCTTCACCGATCCCGACCAACTTGACCGGGACGCCGAGCTCTCGCTGAACCGCGATGACGATGCCGCCCTTGGCCGTTCCGTCGAGCTTGGTCAACACGATGCCGGTTACGTCGACGACCTCGGCGAAGACGCGTGCCTGCGTGAGGCCGTTCTGCCCGGTGGTGGCGTCGATGACCAGCAGCACTTCGGTGACCGGCGCCTGCTTCTCGATCACCCGCTTCACCTTCCCGAGCTCATCCATCAGACCCGTCTTGGTGTGCAACCTTCCGGCCGTGTCGACCAAGACGGTGTCGACGCCCCGCGCGGTGCCACGCTGCACGGCGTCGAACGCGACGCTCGCTGGGTCTCCGCCCTCCGGTCCGCGTACGGTCTCGACCCCCACGCGTTGGCCCCATGTCTGCAGTTGGTCGACGGCGGCGGCTCGGAAGGTGTCCGCGGCGCCGAGCAGCACCGTCTTGTCGTCGGCGATGAGCACTCGGGCCAGACGGCCGACGGTGGTGGTCTTGCCGGTGCCGTTCACGCCGACGACCAGTACCACGCCCGGCAGGTCGTCGCGCCCGTCTACGGCCAGTGTCCGGTCCATGTCGGGCGCGAGCACTCTCACCAGCTCCTCGCGGAGAACGTCGCGGACGCGTTCGGGGGTGGCGGCGCCCTCCACCCGCATCCGGCTACGAAGGTGCGCCACCAGCTCCCGCGTCGGCCCGACCCCCACGTCGGCGCCGAGGAGAACGTCCTCGATGTCCTCCCAGCTGCCCTCGTCGAGCCGGTCACGAGCGAGTATCGCCAAGATCCCGCGGCCCATCGGTGAATCGGACCGGGCCAGTCGGGACCGCAGCCGCGCCAGCCGACCCTGCGCGGATTCCGGCACCTCGACGCGGCTGGGACGTTCCTCGACCGGAAGCGGTGGGAGCGGCCGCGCGGTCCGCGCGCGCACCAGGCCGAGAAAGACTCCGCCGCCGATGATGAGGACCATGACGGCGATCACGAGGTAGAGCAGGAGATCGGCAGGCACGAATAGCGATCCTCTCAGACGCCGCCGAGACGGCGGACGAGAGGCGTGTCCTGGACCGGTCGCCCAGGGCCTGAAGGCATGGATGCAGAGCTGCGGGCACCGGCTTCGTCACCGTCTTGGAACAGCCCGATCCGGAAATTGACGACGTTGTTGACGTGGCCGTACACATCCTGGTCGTCCACCGGGTGGGAATGGTTCGGACGACTCGGAAGTCCGCGCGGCGAGCTGCCGCGTCCGGCATGCTCGGAGCTCAGGCTGGTTCGGTCGTGCGCAGCCGCTGGCTGATCACGGTCGAGACACCGTCGCCGCGCATCGAGACGCCGTACAGCGCGTCCGCGATCTCCATGGTCCGCTTCTGATGAGTGATCACGACGAGCTGGCTGGTTGCTCTGAGCTCGTCGTAGATGGTGAGCAGCCTGCCGAGATTGGTGTCGTCGAGGGCGGCCTCGACCTCGTCGAGAATGTAGAACGGGCTGGGCCGGGCCTTGAACAAGGCGATGAGGAAGGCCACCGCGACCAGTGAGCGCTCACCACCGGACAACAGGGAGAGCCGCTTGAGCTTCTTGCCCGGCGGCCTGGCGTCGACCTCGATACCGGTCGCAAGTATGTCGGAGGGGTCGGTGAGCACCAGCCGTCCCTCGCCACCGGGGAAGAGCCGTGCGAAGACGTCGCTGAACTCCCGGGCGGTGTCCTGCCAGGCTGCGGTGACAACCTCCTCGACCTGGGCGTCGACGTCGCTGACGATGTCGAGGAGATCACGACGGGTGCGCCGCAGGTCGTCGAGCTGAGCGGTCAGGAAGGCGTGCCGCTCCTCCAGCGCGTGGTACTCCTCCAGCGCCAGGGGGTTGATCGCGCCCAGCTGGGCCAGCGCCCGCTCGGCACTTCGCAGCCGAACGACCTGCTGTTCGCGGTCGTACTGGGCCGACGCCGGCGTGTTCGGCCCGTAGCCGGTGATGAGTGCCTCGACGTCGAGGCCGAGCTCGTCGGCGGCCCGCTGCTCGAGCTGGGCGATCCGCAGCCGCTTCTCGGCTCGGGCCATCTCGTCCCGGTGGACCGATTGCGTGAGTCGGTCCGCCTCGGCGGCCAGGTCCCGCAGCCGCATCCGGACGTGTTCCAACCGTGTCTGACCGCTCGCATGCCGTTCGACGACCGTGTCGCGAGAGGCGCAGGCAAGCTGAAGCGACTCCTCCAACCGGCTCATGACAAGGGTCGCGGCGCTCATCACAGCCCGGGCCGCCTCACCCTCCCGCTGCCGCTGCTCCCGGCGGGCAAGGGTGCGTGTTCGCGCCTCCCGCTCGGCCCGAGCGGTGTCTCGCAGGGCCGAGGCGCGACCTGCGAGGGCCCGTGCCCGCTCCTCCAGTGTGCGCAGGTCCAGCCGTGCATCGGTCTCGGCCTGCCGGGCCTCGGTCGCCGCAAGCGCGAGGGTGTCCGGAGATGCCGTGTCGAGATCGGTTGCTGGGATGTCCTCGGCCTCCCGGCTTCCCGCCTCCAGCTCGGCGAGCGTCCTGGTGTGTTGACCGAGGCCGGCCTGCGCCGCTTCGATGGCTGAGTTGACTCGCTCGGCCTCCGCGCGGGCGGAGTGAGCGGTGGAGCTCAGCGAACCAAGCTGCTCGGCGACCGCTGCCATGGCCGCGTCTGACTCGTGGAGGCGAGCTAACGCGACATCGACGCGGGTCTGGGCCTCGGAACGTTCCTGGTCGAGTCGCAGCAGCGCGAAGCGCATCCGTTCGGTACCCGAGGTGGCCGTCGTCAGCGCCTCCGTGGTGTCTTCATACGCCCGCTGGGCTGCCAACAGACTCGGTGCCCCTGCCGATCCGCCTACGGCGGAGTGCGCACCGAGGACGTCTCCGTCCATCGTGACGGCGACCACCGTCGGGCTCTGCCGGAGGAGTGACCGAGCCGCGGACAGGTCCGGTACGACCGCGACCCTGCGCAACGCTGCGCGGACGGCAGTCGAGATGACGGCCGGGCCCGAGACGACGTCCACGGCGTACTGCGCGCCGGTCGGCAACAACGGCCACGGCTCGCCATCGTCGGGTCCACCGCCGACGAGGAGAGGCGCCCGGCCCATGTCATCGACCCGCAACTGCGTGATGACTGCGGTCGCGGTATCGAGGTCGGCCACGGCCACCGATTCGGCCAGACCGGCCAGCGCGGCAGCCACCGCCGCTTCGTACCCGGGTCGAACGCTCAGCACGGCTGCGGTCGAGCCCAGCAACCCGTTGTGCCGGTCGGAGACCGCCAGCAGGGCCTGTGCGCCGTCCCGGTGCACCAGCGCGAGCTCCAGCGCGTCCTTGCGCGCGGCCAGCTCGGCCCGTTCACGCTCGGCGCGTTGGACCTCATCACGCAATTTGGCCAGCTGAGCCTCGACGTCGGTGAGTACGCTGAGCGCCGCGTCGTACTCCTCGTCGAGTCCGCGTTCGCCCGCGTCGAGACCTGCGACCCGGGTCTCCAAAGCCGTGTAGTCGTGCTCGGCTCGTGCCGCCCGGCGCACCGCCTCGTCGCGCGCCTGGAGCATCCGAGCCAGCTCCTCCTCGACCGCCGAGATCCTGCTGCGGCACGCGTCGACCCTCGTGACTCGATGTTGCTCATCAGCGCGGGCGCTCTCCGCTGCTACCCGCGCTGCGACCGCAAGGCTCAGGGCTGCCTCCTGGGCGATGGTCTGAGTGCGCAGCTGCGACTCCTGTTCGGCCACGAGGCCGGCTTCGGCCTCCAGCTCCTGCGGCTCGCGACCGGTGGGAGTCTCCTCCAGCGCCGTCGTCGACAGCCGCGCCCGCTCGGCAGCCAGTGCGGCCGTGCCCCCGATGCGTTCCCGCAGCGCCGACAGCTGGTGCCAGGTCTCATGAGCGCGCAGAACCTGTGGCGCCAACGCGCTCTGCAGCTCCTCCAGCTCCGTTTCCTGGTGCCGGACTGCGATCGCTTCGGCTTCACCTTCGTCGCGGCGCCGTCGTAGCGCCGCCTCGTCGGCGAGCTCCGCGGCCAGCGCGTCCTGCGCAGTGACGAGGTCACCGGCCAGCAGCCGAGCTCGTACGTCTCGTGCTTCCGACTGCACCTCGGCGGCGCGGCGGGCCATGTCGGCCTGCCGGCCCAGCGGTTTGAGCTGGCGGCGGATCTCGCCGAGCACGTCCTGCAGCCGGGTGAGGTTGCCGTCGGTCGCCGCCACCTTGCGCTGCGCCTTCTCCTTACGCTTGCGGTGCTTGAGTACGCCTGCGGCCTCTTCGATGAAGCCGCGACGTTCCTCCGGTGAGGCGTACAGAATCGCGTCCAGCTGGCCCTGGCCGACGACGACGTGCATCTCCCGGCCGATCCCGGAGTCGCTCAACAACTCCTGGACGTCCAGCAACCGACAGCTCTGACCGTTGATGGCGTACTCGGACCCGCCATGGCGAAACATCGTGCGGGAGATCGTCACCTCGCCGTAGTCGACGGGCAGGGCACGGTCTGAGTTGTCGATAGTGAGGACGACTTCGGCGCGTCCCAGCGGCGGGCGATCCGTGGTGCCAGCGAAGATGACGTCTTCCATCTTGCCACCGCGCAACGACTTGGGACCCTGCTCGCCCATGACCCAGGCGAGGGCGTCCACGACGTTGGACTTGCCGGATCCGTTGGGGCCGACAACGCAGGTGATGCCCGGCTCGAGGTGGAGAGTCGTAGCGGAGGCAAAGGATTTGAAACCCCGAAGAGTCAGGCTCTTCAGATGCAAGGCCGGACTCCTCGACGACGACGGACGGCAAGGCCGTCTGCAGCGTAGTGCGAGATCTCGACGATCAGCGGGACCCGCGCCGGGGGGCGGCGCGGCGGCGTGCTGGCAGTGAACGCCTAGGTCAGTCGCCGTTGAGCTCGCTACCGGTGGCAGAGTTCGTTCCCCGGATCATCTGCATCCCCATGTGCAGGAACCCGAGCCCCGGCCGTGAGCGTACCGGCGAACGTTGGTGTTGAAGGCGTTGACGGAGTGCACACCCGAAGGTCGCTGGCGCACCTTGCGAGCGCGCAACGATCAGCGGACGACGGGCTCCAACACGCGCTCGGCGGGCTCGAGGTCAGCGAGTTCGTCGACGAGGGCCCCGGGGTGCTCGGGGGCCGGATGGTGTACGGCTACGAGGGCGTCGTTTTCCTCTTTCAGCCGACGTACTTCAGACTCGAGGTCGATGATTCGCTGCCTGAGTCGCCAGGTTTCTCGAGCCTTGCGGGGATCAATTCCTCCGACGTATCCCACAAGTGCCTTGGCCATATCTGCCCTCTCCGCCGCGGTCTGTTGCGTCGTCTCAGTGCCGCTCCGGCACGGACCGTGGCCGCTTGTCTACCCAATGAAGTGGGGATGCGCGGGAGGTCCGCCTCCAAGAGTCTCACCGGTGGCCGAGTCAGGTCAACCGCCCCGAGGCAGCACGTCGTCCGACGATCCGCGTACTTCCCATGGCTAAGGGTCACTTCCATTGGGTTCGACCCCATTGGAAGCGCCCCTATCCCACGTGAACGTGGGATAGGGACACCCGCTCACCACCGGGCACGGCGGGGACGAGGTTGGCAGCTCGGGCAGCTGAAGGAGGAACGATTGAGGAACGGATCGCGCCGAATCGGCGTTCCGCAACGGAGGCACGGCCGCCCGGTGCGCCC
This sequence comes from Nocardioidaceae bacterium, assembly GCA_013696555.1. Taxonomy (GTDB): domain Bacteria; phylum Actinomycetota; class Actinomycetes; order Propionibacteriales; family Nocardioidaceae; genus JACCYJ01. The sequence continues at coordinate 10,718 of JACCYJ010000130.1, forward strand.
GTAGACGCTCAGCGAGCGCTCGAAGTAGCCACTCTCCCCGTTGACGTCGACGTAGAGAGCATCAAAAGACGTGCCACCTTGGTCCAGCGCCGCCGCCATCACCTCACGGACGGCGCTCAAGACGGCTACCACCTCGGCCCGGCGCAACGTCTCGGTTGGCCTGGCGTAGTGCAGCCGAGACCGCCACAGAGCCTCGTCCGCGTATATGTTGCCGATCCCCGACACCAGCCGCTGGTCGAGAAGCGCACGTTTTACACCGGTACGCCGCCGCCGCAGCCGACGGGCGAACTCGGCCTCGTCGAAGGCCGGGTCGAACGGGTCCATAGCGATGTGCGAAATCGCGGGCGGCAGGTCAGCCCCGCCCTCGCTCCAGGCCAACCCACCAAACGTCCGTTGGTCCACGAAGCGGAGCTCCGAGCCGGCGAACTCGATGCGCACCCGCAGATGTCGCTCCGTTGGGAGCCCTGGCGGTTGCAGCAGCAGCTGCCCGGACATGCCCAGGTGGGCTAGCACCGCGTCGCCGCTGTCGAGCGGGAACCAGAGGTACTTGCCGCGACGGCGAACCCCGGTCAGCGTCCGACCGCGCAACCTATCGGCGAAGTCCTGGTGCCCGAGCAGGTGCCGGCGCACCGCCCGGGGGTGCAGAACCTCGACGTCTCGGACGTGCTGGCCGACCACGTTGCGCTCCAGGCCTCGCCGGACGGTCTCAACCTCAGGCAGTTCAGGCACTCGTCGGCTCAGGCACTCGTCGGCTCAGGCACTCGTCGTCTCAGAACCGGCATCAAGGCAGCAGGGAGCCTGGATTCGCGACGGGTAGTGCCTGCAGCTCCCGCCAGGCAGTCTCGGCCGCCTGCTGCTCGGCCTCCTTCTTCGATCGGCCCACTCCGTGTCCGTAGAGCTGGTCGCCCACCCGTACCCGCGCGGTGAACGTCTTCTCGTGGTCCGGACCGGTCCACTCGATGCGGTAGTCGGGCACGCCGAGGCCGTTGTCGGCGGCCAACTCCTGCAGGCTCGTCTTCCAGTCCAGCCCCGCGCCCAGCCGGGAGGCCGCGGCGATGAGTGGGTCGAACAGGGCGAGCACCACCTCCGCGGACCGATGGAAGCCGAACTGCAGGTAGACGGCGCCGATCAGCGCCTCGACGGTGTCGGACAGGATGGAGGACTTGTCGCGCCCCCCGGTGCTCTCCTCGCCGCGGCCGAGTCGAAGGTACGGGCCGAGCCCGACGGTCCGAGCCACCAGCGCGAGCGCCCGGGCGTTGACGACGGCTGCTCGCAACTTGGCCAACCTGCCCTCGGAGAGAGTGGGATGAGTGCCATAGAGGCGGTCGGTCACCACCAAGCCGAGCACCGAGTCCCCGAGAAACTCCAGCCGCTCGTTGGTCGGCAGTCCGCCGTTCTCGTACGCGAACGACCGATGCGTGAGGGCGTGCTCGAGGAGGTCGTCGTCCAGGTCTGGTACGCCCAGCGCCGACCTCAGGCTGTCGAAGTCGCGACCGGAAGGCACCGAAGTGTCCTCATCGCTCACCCGGGCGGTAGTCAGAGGACCTGACGCCGCTCGTTGCGGGCACCGTACTGACCGCACTGCGGACAGGCGCGGTGGGGCAAATGCTTGGCCCGGCAGGCAGGGTTCGTGCAGGTCACCAGCTGCACGGGTGCCGCCTTCCACTGCGAGCGACGGTGCCTCGTGTTGCTGCGCGACATCTTCCGCTTCGGTACCGCCACGATCTACTCCTCGTCCAGGCCGGCCATGTGTGCCGGTCGTCTCTCGTCCGTCGGTCCCACGAGCTGGCGCAGTGCGCTCCAGCGCGGATCGATCTGTTCGTCGTGTCCGTGCGCCGGCTCATCGGCGAGGCGGGCCCCGCACGTCGGACACAACCCGGCGCAATCCGGCTCGCATACCGGGTTGAACGGCAGCGCGAGCACCACCGCGTCCCGGACCACTGACTCGAGGTCGAGCAGGTCTCCCTCGAGCCGACTCACATCATCGTCGTCGACCTCCGTGGGGTCATAGACGAACAGCTCCTGCAGGTCGACCACCACACCGTCCTCCACCGGTAGGAGGCAGCGCACGCACTCCCCCGCCACCTGCGCCCGGGCGGTGCCGGTAACGAGAACCCCTTCCATGACGGCCTCGAGCCGCAGCTCCAGCTCGAGATCGCTGCCGGGAGGGACGTGCAGCATGTCGATACCCAGACCAGCCGGCGCTGGTTCGATCCACGACACCTGACGTTGCGCGCCCGGGCGGCGGCCGAGCTCGCGAGTGTCGAGCACGAGCGGCGCTCTCGGGTCGAGCCTGGTCAGGACATCACTTTCGAGTCGGGCATGGCGGCGTGCGGCCCCTGTCGAGGCCGAAAGGCAGGATACCCGGCCGCGCAACCGGAGTCGAAAACGGTTCAGTCGGCGAAGGGGTCAGGCAATGCGGTCACCGACGGTGCGCGCAGCTCCTCGAACTCGCTGCGCCCTTGCAGGTGACGCCGCCCTCGAGCAACAGCGTCGAGCGTCTTCTGCAACGACAGCTCGAGGCTGGCAAAGCGCTCATCAACGTATTCGTCAATCTCGCGCCGCAGGGTGGCCGCCTCCTCGCGAGCCACGCTGAGCACATCGTCGGAGATGCGCTGAGCTTGGCGGTAGACCTCGGTCTCGCAGATGAGGCGCTCATGCTCCACATAGGCCTGGGCGACGATCCGCTCGGCGTCGGCGCGCCCCTGCGCCACGACGTCGTCTCGGTCGGTGACGACAGTATTGGCCTCTTCGAGCGCCGTCCGCAGCATGGTCGCCAACTCGTCGAGCTGGTCGAGCAGCTCCGCACGGTTCAGGACACACGAGGACGACATGGGCAAACCTCGGGCGCGTTCGACTCTGCGGCGGGCTTGCGCGAGCTTGACGGAGACGTCCACGAGGACTACCTCCGCTCCGCCAGCCTCTCTCGCAGCGAGGCGAGCACCTCGTCCGGCACCAGGCCGACAACGTCGCCGCCGTACATCGCAACCTCCTTAACGAGGCTGGACGCCACAAAGGAGTATTCCTGCGAAGTCGGGACGAACACGGTCTCGACGTCGGCGAGTCGCCGGTTCATCTGCGCCATCTGCAGCTCGGAGTCGAAGTCGGTGACCGCCCGCAGGCCCTTGACGATGGTGGCGATCCCCCGCTCGGTGCAGAAATCGACCAGCAGCCCGTCGAAGGAGGCGACGTTGACGTTGTCGAGTCCACGCACGCAGCGGTCGAGCAGCGACACACGCTCGTCGACGGTAAACAGGCCGCTCTTGCTGGGGTTGCGCAGAACCGCCACGGTCACTTCGTCGAAGAGTGCCGCTGCCCGGCTGATGATGTCGAGATGCCCGTTGGTGACCGGGTCGAACGACCCGGGACAGACGGCGGTACGCACCGACGCGCCTCCTGTGTCCTCCTGGGTCATGGCGCCGGGTCGGCGCTGCGGCGACCGTACCAAAGCGTCGTGTCTCCGTAGCGGCGCTGACGGGTCGCGAGCATGCCCGGCGGCCAGATCGGGGCGGGGCCACGCGACGACCGCTCGAGAACCACCACCGCGTCCGCCGCCAGCCACTCCCGTCCAACCAGGAGCTCGATGACCTCCGTGAGCTCCTCACCGCCCAGCACGTACGGGGGGTCGCAGAAGGCGACGTCGAAGCGGCTCGGGTACGTCCTGCTCAAGTGGTGCGCGACAGAGTCGGTGACCACGGTGGCGCCTCCGAGGCGGAGCTCGACGGCGTTGTCCCGGATGAGCGCAGCAGTGCGTTGGTCCTGCTCGACGAAGACCGCAGTCGACGCTCCACGGGATAGTGCCTCCAGCCCGACGGCACCGGACCCGGCGAACAGGTCGAGGAAACGGAGCCCCTGCATGGGGCCGACGGCAGCTTCCAGGGCGGAGAACAACGCCTCGCGCACCCGGTTGGAAGTCGGACGGGTCTGCACCCCGGTCGGCGATCGCAACGATCGGCCGCCCGCGGTCCCCGCCACGATTCGGGTCACATCGTCTCCAGGTCATCCGCCCATGGCGCACGTCAGGGACTGGCGAGCCCGACGGTCTGACGCCTCGAAGCACCTTGTCGACGCCTGCCTCCAGGCTCGCAACCTCGTCCGGGTTCCGGCCGATCGCGGTGTAGCCCATGCGTCCGTCGACCGCGAGGCAGTCCAGAAGGTGCGGGATCACCCCGATTCGTGACGTCGAATCCGAACCCAGCTCCAGCCAGCCGGCGGCGCACCTGGCCCGGGCTCAGGCGGAGCCACTTCTCATCGATGAGATTGTCGGTTGCGCCGTAGCAGCGCGCGGTGCCGTCCGCCAACACGAAAGTTGCCGCTTCGACGTCGTAACGCCCGCCGGTCAGGACGCGAGTGACTCCGTACGGATGCGTCGTGCCGCCCTTGCGAAGGTTGATCTCCAGGGCGAACAGCGCCCATCCACCGTTCCGGCGAACGGCGGCGAAGTCGACTGCGAAGCGACCCAGCGCACCTTTCGCGAACAAAGCCTCCCCAACCCGTGCCACGTACCTGCCGATATCGGGGGCGTACGCCTGTGCGGCAGGGAAACTGCACCCCTCGTACACCTGGCCCTGCGGTCCGCCCAACCGTTGGTCATGGGTGGACAACACGTCGATGACCCCGTCCAGCCGGATGCTTGCTTGTCCACTGGGGCTGCAGAAGCCATCCCCGCTGACGAGCGCCTCGACCACTCCGCCCTGCCGCAGCGCCTCGATGTACCAGCGGGGCATCACCTGCCGGACGAGATCAGTCAGACCTGCTGGGTCGTCGCGCAGCAGGCCGTCAAACCGCAGCACGATGTTGCCGTCGCCGGCGACGCTGTCATCGAGCTTGACGACGACGCCCACCAGCCCGGGGTCGGTGATCCGGAGGTCATGGGCTGCGGCGACGACCCCCGCCGGTGACGTGATGTCCTCGACTCCCGCGGGCAGTGGCACTCCGATGTCCCGGAAGAGACGTCGTCCTGCGCTTTTCGTTGCGAGCCCGCGAAGACGGGGATCGGTCCCGTTGATCGGTACGTCCAGAGCGATCGCAAGGTCGCGCTCCGCCTCACCGACGTTCCATCCCTCGATCAACGCCACGTCGTTGCCGATGAAACGCCGGACCGTGTCCAGCACCTCGGCGTCGTCGAGCAGCTTCTCCGCCAACGGCCTTCGGGACGAATCGTCCGCGGACAGCAACAAGCTCCTCTCGGTGATGACTCGGCGGGCGGCGGCGGGTGCCAAGCCGAGGTAGCCGTCGACGACCGCCGCCGGCACCGGCATCGACGACAGGTAGACAACGCGCGTGCCGGGCTCTTGGCAACGGAGGATGACATACAGATAGCGGTTTTCGAGCGGGCCTACCCTGGCGCCGTAGTGCTCGTAGACGGTGTGGTCAAGAGAGTACGAGGGAAGCGCCACGACGACGTGGGGGTTGTGGGTGCCGGGCAGGTCGGCGCGCCACGCACGCTCGAGGCGCTCACGCTGCAGCCGCTCGAACCTTCGGGTGCGCTCCTGCGTTCTCACGGAAGCAGGATGTTGCACCTGTCCTCGCAACGCAACGCTGCGTTGTCGGGTGCCCTGCGCCGCCCGGTGGGGCCGCTCGAGCAGGTTACGGTCACGCCTTCTCCAGATAGTCAGCGCGCTCGGTCTCCTCGAGCTCACGGATGACGTCGGCGAGGGCTGGCTGGTCCCCGAGCCTCGGATCAGCGGCGACTGTCAACTCGGCCGCGTTCCGCGCGTCGGCTATCACCTCCTCGTGCTCAATGACCGAGAGCAGTCGCAAGCTCGAGCTGCGCCCGGACTGGCTGGCTCCCAGTACATCGCCTTCGCGCCGAAGCCTCAGATCCAGCTCCGACAGTTCGAAGCCGTCCGTCGTCGCAGCAACTGCATCCAGTCGCCGCCGTGCGGAGCTGCCCGCCTCCGTCGATGTCACCAGGAGGCACAGACCGGGCGCCCCGCCCCGACCGACCCGGCCACGCAGCTGATGCAGCTGCGACACCCCGAACCGCTCCGCGTCCATGACCACCATGACCGAGGCGTCGGGGACGTCCACGCCGACCTCGATCACCGTGGTGGCCACCAAGACGTCGAGCAGCCCGGCACTGAAGTCCGTCATGACCTGGTCCTTGACGTCCGGCGTGAGGCGGCCGTGAAGCAGTGCCGACCGCAAGCTGGCCAAGGGGCCGGTGGCCAACAACTCGTGCAAATCTGTGGCGGCATGGGTGCGACGAGGCAGGAACGGGTCATCGGCGAGCAGGGCGGGCTCGTCACCGTCGTCGCCGATCCTCGAACACACGACGTAGGCCTGATGACCCTCGGCGACCTCCTCCACGATGCGCGTCCAGGTGCGCTCCAGCCAGTCCGGGCGCTCCAACTCGGGAACGACGGTGGTCTGGGTCGGTTGCCGTCCGCTCGGCAGCTCACGGAGGGTCGAGGTGTCGAGATCACCGAAGACGGTCATGGCAACCGTGCGCGGTATCGGGGTGGCCGTCATCACCAAGACGTGCGGTCGGGCTTCGCCGGCCTTGGCCGTGAGTGCGGCGCGCTGCTCAACACCGAAGCGGTGTTGCTCGTCGACGACCACCAAACCGAGATCGGCGAACTGCACCCGCTCCTCGAGCAGGGCATGGGTGCCGACGACGATCCCCGCCACCCCGGACGCGGCGTCGAGCAGCGCCTCGCGGCGCGCCTTCCCGGCCATCGAGCCCGTCAGCAGGCGTACCCGGGTCGCGTCCTCGGCCCCACCGAGCATGCCGCCGTAGCCCAGGTCACCCAAGAGCAAGCCGATCGAGCGGTGGTGCTGTTGCGCCAGCACCTCGGTGGGAGCCAGCAGCACAGCCTGACCGCCCGCGTCGACAACCTGCAGCATGGCGCGCAGGGCGATGACTGTCTTGCCTGACCCGACCTCGCCTTGCAGAAGGCGGTACATCGGGTGCGGCTGGGACAGGTCGGCGCTGATCTGTTCGCCCACGTCGAGCTGCCCGCGCGTCAACTGAAAGGGCAGCCGGGTCTCGAAGCGTTGCAGCAGCCCGTCCGGCCGGCCGGGTCGGGGCAGCGCTGGGAGCTGCGCCACCTCCCCCCGACGCAGCGCCAGGGCGGTCTGCAAGATGAACGCTTCCTCGAAGCGCAGCCGCCGGCGCGCCGCATCGACGTCAGCGAAGTCCGCCGGCCGGTGGATCTTGTCGAACGCAGCTGGGAGGCTGATCAGACCCCGCGAGTCGAGGACCGCCCGCGGAACCGGGTCTGGCACGTCGCCGAGGGCGTCTAGCACCGGCCGAACGCAGCGGGCGATCTTCCAGGAAGCCACCTTGGCGGTGGCCGGGTAGATCGGAATCAGCGTCCGCTGGAATCGCGAGACTCTATCCGTCTCGGCATCGGGGGCGGAGTCGAGCAGCTCGTAGTCGGGGTGCAACAACTGGCGGCGGCCGCGAAAGGCGCCGACCTTGCCGGCGAACAAGCCGACCACATCCTCATGCAAGACCTTGGTGAGGTGCGGCTGCCGGAAGAATGTCAGCAACAACGTGCCCGTCCCGTCGGTGACCACGACCTCGGTCCGCTTGAGCAGCCGCTTGCTGCTGCCGGGGCGCGGATCCCGGTACTCATGGACCTTCACGTCGACCACCCTGGCCATGACCGTGACATGTTCGCCGACCACAAGCTTGGACAAGTCGGTCAGATCGCCTCGCTGGAAGTAGCGGCGCGGATAGTGACGTACCAGGTCTTCGGCAGTCTCCATCTGCAAATGCGCTTTGAGCGCGCGGGCGGAGGGACCGCCGATCAGGGAGTCCAGCCGAGAACCCAACACGCCAGCCGACACGGATCGGCTCACTCCACGGCGACGAGCAACGGATAGCGCTGCTGCCCACCGTCGTAGACGACCACGTCGATCTCGGGGCGGCGGTCATGGATCAGCTGCGCCACGCCGGCAGCGAGGTCATCGTGGCCTCCTTCACCGGTGACCAGGGTCAGCAACTCCCCACCACCGTCGAGCAGTCGCTGCGTGATCTGGCCAGCGACCTCCACCAGGTGCTGGCCGATGATTGCGAAATCACCCTGCAGTACGCCCAGAACGTCACCGGGCTCGCACGGCCCAGCCATCGTCATCGCCCGACGCGAGGCGACGGTCACCGCTCCGTCGCGGGCGGAGCCAGCCGCTGTGGTCATCGCCACCACGTCGTCGTCGAAGCTGCGCCCGGGCTCGTGCACCGCCATGGCCGATAAACCTTGCACCTGGGCGCGCGTGGGGATCACCGCGACGCGTACGCCTCGCTCCCGGGCGAGCCGGGCCGCGGCCTCCGCGACGGCGATCGAGTCTGTGGAGTTGGGCAGCACGATCACCTCGTCACCACCTGTGGCGGCGATGGCGTCGGTGAAGCTGCGAGTAGAGCATCGGATCCCCACCCCACCGGAGACCACGGTTGCCCCGGCCCCCCCGAAGATCTTGCGTAGACCGACTCCGGCCGCCATGACGACGACACCGCGGCCCGACTGGATGCGCGCCGTGGCGGCCCGCCGGCTTTCCGCGGCGACGTCGGTGACGGCAATCCGGTGCGGTCGGCCGGCACTGAGCCCGGCCTCGATAGCGGCGCCTACGTCGTCGACGTGGACATGAACGTTCCACAGGCCGTCGCCGCCGACGACTACGACGGAGTCGCCGACGTCGGCCAGTCGCTCACGCAAGGCAGGTACCCGATCGTCTTCGGCGTCGAGCAGGAACATCACCTCGTACGAGGATCCGGCGTCGGCGCTGTCGGCGACGAAGGGCAGCGGGATGGTGTGCGTACCGAATGCCATGTCTCGGCCGTCTCCCTGCCATCGACCGGTCAGCACCCGAACCGTGGCGTCCAGCACGACGCACAGGCCTCGACCACCAGCGTCGACGACACCAGCACGACGCAACGCCTCGAGCTGGTAGGGAGTACGGGTCAGAGCCGACCGAGCTGCATGAGCGGCAGCGGAAACAACCTGGGCTGGCCCGCCGGGCGCGCTTGCGGCAGCGATCGCAGCGTCGGCCGCTGCCCTGGCGACCGAAAGTATGGTGCCCTCGACCGGAGAGCCGACGGCGACGTACGCTGCGGCGGCTGCCTCATCCATTGCCTGGGCCAACGTGGCTGAATCGAGCACACCCTCGGGGCTCGCCTGACTGGCGATGCGGGCGATGCTGGCCCGCAGCAGCGCCGACATGATCACCCCTGAGTTGCCGCGGGCCCCACGCACGGCGCCGTCGATAAAGGCCGCGGCCACCTGCTGAAGGTCACCGTCGGCGGCCCGGGCAGCGGCCGCTGCGGCCTCGAACGTCAGGTAGAGATTGGTCCCGGTGTCGCCGTCGGGAACCGGGTAGACGTTGAGCGCATCGATCTCCTCGCGCGCTGCTCCCAGGGCCGTCACGCACGCGTCGGACCAGGCATGCAGCGCGAGCACAGTCAGGGGTTGAACCACCTCGTCCCCTTCCGGCCACACCGTCGCCATCGGTCACGGTTGCGCGACCGTCGCCGCGGCAGGAAGACTAACCCGCTTCGCTGACACCCGTCCTACCAGTGCGCTCCTGGATTGGCCCGGGCCGTGCCCGGTCGGTTATCCTCATCAGTTGTGTCCGCAGGAAGACGGACGCCCGTACGTTCTTATTGATTCGAATCCGCGTTGTGGGGTGTGTGAGCTGTGGCTGCCGTGTGCGACATCTGTGGCAAGAGGCCTGGCTTTGGCAACAACGTCTCCCACTCGCACCGGCGCACCAGGCGCCGCTTCAACCCCAACATCCAGCGGGTCCGCGCAGTCGTGAGCGGCACGCCGAAGCGGCTGCACGTCTGCACGTCCTGCCTGAAGGCGGGCAAGGTCAGCCGCTGAGCCGAGCGCTCACTCGTTGCTCACCGACAGCGCGATGTTCACCGAAAGTGCTCGTGCCCGACGTGGCCTTCGTAGTCCGCACCGTCGACGGTGACTCCTGACCCGGCCGCAACCGACCCGATGGCGGTCCAGTGCTCCGGTAGGCCCACTCGCGCGGGGAACGTTGCGACCAGGGCGTGATCGTCCCCTCCGGTGAGGCAGAAGGACAGTGGGTCGACGCCGAGTGCTGCTCCGACCGCCGCGAGTGGTTCGGCAACGGTGAAGTCCACGCTGCGGACGTCGATGGCAACTGCGCTGGCGCGGGCGATATGGCCGAGGTCGGCGAGCAGGCCGTCGCTGACGTCAATCATGGCCGTCGCTGAAGCTGCTGCCGCCTGCGGTCCGGAATCGTATGGCGGCAGCGGGCGGCGGTAGGCGTCCACAACGGCACGCGGCGATCGAAAGCCGCGTTGCAGCACGGCCAGCCCGGCGCTTGCCCATCCCAGCCGCCCGGCCACCGCCACCACATCCCCGACGTGCGCTCCGCGCCTGGTAACGGGGGGATGATCGCTGCGGCCGAGGACGGTGACCGCTATGACAACCTGATCGGCCGCCGTGACATCGCCGCCCACCACACTCGCGTCCAGAGCCGCTGCCTCCTCCGTCATCCCGATGGCGAGGTCGTAAGCCCATTGGGCAGGCAGGCTTCCGGGCGCGGCCAACCCCACGACCAAAGCCGTGGCGCGACCGCCCATCGCTGCGACATCGGCCATGGCAGCCGCAGCAGCGCGATGCCCCACATCCATCGCCGCACCCCAGTCCCGTCGAAAGTGGCGCCCCTCGACAAAGAGGTCGGTGCTGACGAGCACGGGGTCGCCGAACCGGACGACGGCGGTGTCATCACCGGGTCCTAGCAACACCTGTTCTCGCGGTGAGAACAGCGAGCTGATCGCATCGATAAGCCCGAACTCCCCCAGCTCGGCCAGTGTCCCAGTGAGCTGCGCCATGTCCGCGATCCTTGCGGACCTGTAGCGTGTGCGGCTACCGACCCACGGGCGCACCCTGCCCTGCGATGCACCGGAGGACGACCCATGGTGGTGAACGCCTACATCCTCATCCAGACCGAGGTCGGCAAAGCGGCTGACGTGGCGCGTGCAATCGCCGACGTCGCCGGCGTCTCGCTCGCCGAGGACGTGACCGGCCCGTACGACGTCATCGTGCGCGCGGAGGCGCAGAACGTCGACGAGCTCGGACAGCTCGTCGTCGCGAAGGTGCAGAAGATCTCCGGGATCACTCGTACCCTGACCTGCCCAGTGGTCCATATCTGACGTTGCGCGCGCGGGCAGCGATGGTGATGGGCCTCATCGCCGTCGCCAGCTGCGCGTCCCAGCTGGAAGTATCCGGCTCCGAGCTCGGCGGTGCTGCGGCCACAATGTGTTCTGCCTTGGAGGAGACCCTGCCGGACAGCGTTGCCGGTCAGTCGCGCCGCGAGGTGACCAGCCAGGGTGTCGCGTCGGCTTGGGGTGCGCCAGCGATCGTGCTGCGCTGCGGTGTCAGCGACGCGGTCGGCCTCGACCCCACTTCGCGCTGCGAGGTCGTCGACGGTGTCGGCTGGTACACCGAGGCGCTCGGGGAGGCGTACCGCTTCACGACGATCGGTCGAGCGGTCCCGGTGGAGGTCATTGTTCCCGATGCGTACGCCCCCGAGGCCGATGCGCTGATCGACCTAGCCAGCGCCGTCAGGGAGACGATCCCGCGGCGACGCCGTTGCGTGTGACCTCGGTTAGCGCAGACCGAGCGGGCGCTCAAGAGCGAGCCGGAGCAGCCGGTCCACCAGCGCCGGGTAGGAGACGCCTGACGCCGCCCACATCGAGGGGAACATCGATATCGGGGTGAAGCCAGGCATGGTGTTGATCTCGTTGATCACCAGCTGTTCATCTGGCATGAGGAAGAAGTCGACCCGGGCCAGGCCCTCGCCACCGATGGCCTCGAAGGCACGTACGGCGCTGCTCCTGACATCGTCGGCCACCCTCGGCGACACATCGGCCGGGACCTGCGGCTTGCCACCGCCGTCCACGTACTTCGCCTCGAAGTCGTAGAACGTATGGCCGCTGTCGCTCTGCAGCACGATCTCACCGACCACGCTGGCTTCGGCGGCTCCTCGATCGAGTCCCTGCAGCACACCACACTCCAACTCCCGGGCGCCGATCGCTGCCGACTCGACAAGCACCTTGGGGTCGAACTGGCGGGCGATCTCGATTGCAGCTTCGAGTTCCCCGACATCCTCGACGCGGCTGATCCCAAAGCTGGACCCGGCGCGAGCCGGTTTGACGAACAGCGGAACGCCAAGAGACGCGATCGACGCGCGTACCGCGTCACGCTCGCTCTCCCACTGTGATGGACGAACCACGACGTACGGCAGGACGCACAGTCCGGCGGCAGCGAAGATCAACTTCATGTACTGCTTGTCCATCCCCACTGCGCTGGCCAGCACGCCCGCGCCGACGTAGCGGACGCCCGCCATCTCGAACAGGCCTTGAATCGTGCCGTCCTCCCCCCAAGGCCCGTGCAGCAGCGGCAACACCACGTCGACCTCCCCCAGGGTGTGGGGAACCTGGCCCGGCTCACGGACGACCAGCTCGCGGCTGGCCGGGTCGTTGGTGAGCACCACGTCGGCGCCTGTGGCGTCCACGTGCGGCAGTCCCTCAGGCCCGATCGCAAATCGCTCGGGTTGCGCCGACTCGAGCACCCAGCGCCCCTGGGGGGTGATGCCTATCGGGATCACGTCGTAACGCTCCCGGTCGATGGCGGCGATGACTTGCCCCGCAGTGAGACAGGACACACCGTGCTCGCTGGAGCGGCCACCGAAGACCACGGCTACCCGAGGTCGAGCCGGGGGCTCTGGCGCGACAGCTTCGGTCATCGCGGCGACAATACCGCCGCGACCAGGCGGCAGAATGACGACATGCGCAGCGACGACGACCTTGCGACACTC
>JACCYJ010000169.1 GCA_013696555.1 Nocardioidaceae bacterium
TCCCGGTACGCATGGTCGTCCCCGGTCTGTACGGCTTCGTCTCGGCGACGAAATGGGTGGTCGACTGGAACGTGACTCGGTTCGACGACGTCGACGCGTACTGGACGCAGCGTGGGTGGGCCGAGCAGTGCGTCATCAAGACGCAGTCGCGCATCGACATCCCCCGGGGTGGGTCGGCGGTCCCGGCTGGCACCGTCAACGTCGGTGGTGTGGCCTGGGCCCAGCATCGCGGGATCAGCCGGGTCGAGGTCCGTATAGACGATGGTGACTGGGAAGAGGCGACGTTGGCCCGCGAACCCACCACCGACACCTGGGTGCAATGGGTGTGGCAGTGGCCGGCCGAGACCGGACGGCACACCGTCACCGTTCGCGCTACGGACGGCGATGGTGTCACCCAGCCGGAGCAGCGCACCGAGGTCATCCCCGACGGCGCGTCGGGATGGCACAGCGCCACCATCGACGTGGCGACCTAGGGCAGCCGAACTCGGGGTGGGCGAATGACGTACACGACTCCGCCTGTGGTGGGAATCCAGGCGTCCTCGAACTGACTCCGGTCGTAGACGCGCCGGACTCCCCGGGAGCGAGCGGCGGCGGGGTCGTTGACGATGACATCACCGGCTGCCGTGAAGCCACGGATCACGAGCACGTGACCGGCGGAGGAGCCTATCGGTGCTCGATCGAGCTCACCCTGGCCGAATGCGATCGAGGCTACCAACGGGATACCGCTTCGGATGAACGCCTCCGCCGAACGCAGCGACCTCAGCCGCGTCGCGTACGCGTCCAGCCCGAACGTCCCCGCGTACGCGGTGTTGAACGGCCAGTTGCCGGCACCGTCGTAGCGGTAGTCGAAGGTGTGCCGCGCCGCGTGGTCGACCCACGGCTGGGCGTACGAGTCGTCGACCCAGGCGTACTGCTGACGTGTCGGGCCACGACGCCAGTACGCGAGCACCATCGACGTCGAGGTCGGTGAGCACCATGCCTCGCCGCCGCCGTCCCACTGGGGGTACTCGCCGGTGTGGATCATCTGTGAGTAGCGAGGCACGTCGAGGTCGATGCGTTGGTGTATACCGGTCGCGCTGGTCGCGACGTCAGAGCGCGCGGGCAGCCGGGACGCCACGGCTCCGATCGACGCGACCGTCGGGGTGCGTGTCGTGCCGGCCAGGCGCAGCAACGTCACACGCAGCTGCCAGGACACGTACCTGCGGCGGTTGTCGGTCACCAGGGTGTCGACGTTGACCGAGGAGTAGTCGTCGGGCTGGGCGCCCGCAGACGTCCGGCGGAACGTTCGGTCGCTCGCGGACCAGCGGCCGAGGACGTCCCACGACCCGGAGGCACCGCCACTCAGCCTGCCTCGGGCGGCGATCTCGACCCAGGTGCCTCGTGGGGTGGTCGCGTTCCATGAGGCGATCAGCTCACGGACGCCGAAACCGGGCGTGACGTGTCGAGACGTCCAGCGCCCCAGGTCGTACTGGCGACGCTTTCCGTCGCCGAACGGGTCGCGATACCCGCGGGTGGCCACGGGGCGGTGGATGCGGATCTCGCCGCCCGTCGCCGCGACACCCTGCCGGAGGCCGCTTCGCCATGCCCGGTTGGTTGACCATCGGTGGAGAGCGATACGACCCGCGTTGCCGGCCGTTGCGGCCGCCGCCTCATCGCCGGTCCCACTGGCTGCCGGCGAGGACCCGACGCTCAGCAGCGGCAGCATCACAACAGCGGCGATTGCGGCACCCGTCGACGACCTCACCGGACCACGGTAGGCGTACCTGACAGAATCTTGCGGGTTTGAGGCGGCCCGAGCGACACAATTCCCCCAAGATCCCTAGGTGCTTCAGCCCCGCCAGCCACCTCGTCGCAGCAGCCGTGCTAACTGATCGCCGACTCGGTCCTGTTGCCGTCGGGTCGCGTACGAGCTGAAGATCAGCAGTCGGGGGCCACCGATGGAGATCTCGTTGGCCCGCTCGAGATCGGCCTCCCACTGCATCACCCGCAGGTGTGGAATCCCGTGAACCTCGCAGGCGGCGTCGAACGCTCGCCACTCGACATCCAGGTAATAGCGACCGTCGTTGCGCTGGCGGATCGACTGTCGGTTGGGTTCGGGCAATCGCCGGCCGCGTCTGATCATCTCGAAGTCGTGCTCAGGCAGTGACTGCACGCCGCCGGCCGCATCGAGTATCGACTCCTTGATCAGCGCGCGATGCCGGCACGGTCCTCGTCGGCTCAACGCGTCCCACAGGCCGGCCGGCTGGACGATCCGTTGTTGAGCCACCGACAACACGATTGCGCGTGCACGGCGTTCGTTGGTCTGCCAGCTGGCCGCGTCCACGGTGCTGCGCGCCGGTCGGGTACGGCGCGGGAGACGAAGCGGATGCACGTCGAGAGTGGACAACTCGGTGGACCAGTGCGGCACGACACCGGACGGCCGGTCAGCGCCGGCAGGCAGTACCACATGCGGCTTCGGTTCGGGGAAACCGTTGACGCCGTCGAAGCCCAGTGCCGTCAATGCCGCCAGGGCAGTGCCATGTGGGCACCGCAACAAGGCCACCCAGGCCGCCTGGCACTCGGTGAGCGGGCCGTTGTGGGTCACGACGACTCCGCGTGCGGGGCGCTGCCAGCGACGTGCCGCCAGTTGTGCGCGCACGTACGCCGGTGTGTACAGCCCGCTGGTCTGCGCCGTGGTTAGCACACCCTCCTGGTGAGGAGGGGCAGCTGGTGCAACGACAACCATGCCTGCAGCGTTGTCCGTCGGAGCCGGCCGGGGGCGGCGGCCGTCAGCCTGTGGATGGCCGGATCATGCGGGTTTGTTGTGGCCCGGGCAACCGTAATCCCTCAAGATCCGTGGCGGCAGCACGGATACTCTGAGTCGCGTGACGATCCGGCTGTACGACACCGCCACGCGTGAGGTGCGCGACTTCGTCCCTCTGGTCGACGGACACGTCGGGATCTACCACTGCGGGCTCACGGTGCAGGCCGCCCCGCATGTTGGTCACATCCGCAAGGAGGTTGTGTTTGACGTGCTGCGCCGGTGGTTCGAGCACCATGGCTACGCCGTCACCATGATCGCCAACCTGACCGACATCGACGACAAGGTGCTCATCAAGTCCGCCGAGCAGGACCTTCCGTGGTGGGCCCTGGCGTACGCCAACGAGCGCGCCCTCCATGACGCGTACACCGTTCTCGGCTGTATCCCGCCGACGTACGAACCCCGGGCCACCGGCCACATCCCCGAGATGCTTGAGCTCATCTCAGCGCTGATGGCGAAGGGTCATGCATACGTCGCCGAGGACGGCTCGGGCGACGTCTACTTCGACGTGCGGAGTTGGCCGGCGTACGGCGAGCTGTCGCGGCAACGGATCGACGACATGGAGGTGGCGGCCGACGCCGATCCCCGGGGTAAGCGCGACCCACGCGACTTCGCACTCTGGAAGGGGTTCAAGAAGGGCGAGGAACCTGACTCGGCGGCCTGGCCGGCGCCCTGGGGGCTCGGCCGTCCTGGCTGGCACCTCGAGTGCTCGGCCATGGTCGGCAAGTATCTCGGCGACGAGTTCGACATCCACGGCGGCGGCCTCGACCTACGCTTCCCGCACCACGAGAATGAACTCGCCCAGTCCCGGGCGGCCGGGCGCCGCTTCGCTCGGTACTGGGTGCACAACGCGATGGTCACCACCGCTGGCGAGAAGATGAGCAAGTCGCTGGGTAACTCCGCCCTGGTCAGCGAGGTCGTCAAGCGGGTACGCCCGATCGAGCTGCGCTACTACCTCCTGGCGCCGCACTACCGCTCGGTGATCGAGTTCGGCTTCGATGCGTTGGCGGAGGCGGCCGCCGGGTTCCGACGGCTCGAGGGCTACGTCGTCCGCGCCAGCGAGGTGACCGACGGGGTGGACCCACGCGATGGCATGCTGTGCGCCGGTTTCGTCGCGGCGATGGACGACGACCTCGGTGTCCCGGCGGCGCTGGCAGCTGTGTTCGAGGTGGTCCGCGAAGGTAACAAGTTGCTCGCCGAGGGAGACTCCTCGGCACTGAGGGGCAACCTTGCCGCGGTACGACGCATGCTCGCGGTGTTGGGGATCGACCCGTTGTCACCGGTGTGGAGCGCCGTGACCCGTGACGAGAAGCCCGTGCAGGACGCGCTGGACGCTTTGGTTGCGCACCTGATGCGACAGCGGGAGAACGCTCGGGCGGTGGGAGATTTCACCGCCGCCGACGCGGTGCGGGACTCCTTGCGGGCCGCCGGTATCGACGTCGAGGACACCCCCTCCGGCCCCCGCTGGACGGTGGGCTGAGCTGGTGTCGGGAAACAGCAAGCGTCGCGGCGCGGTGAAGAAGACGGCCAAGGGCAATCCGACCGCCGGCTCGGGTGGTCGGGTTCGCCGAGGTCTGGAGGGCAAGGGGCCGACCCCCAAGGCCAAGAACCGGCCGGGTCACGTCGCGCACCGGCGCGCCAGGCAGGCTGAGCGCCGCTCGACTGGGCGGCCTCGACGCAGGACCGGCGGCGGGGACACCGAGTGGGTCGCGGGGCGCAACGCGGTCGTCGAGGCGGTGCGTGCCCAGGTGCCGACCCAGACGATCTACGTCGCAGAGGGGGCCGAGCGCGACGACCGGCTGCGGGAGGTTTTCCGAATCGCGGCCGAGCGCCACCTCGCCATCCTCGAAGTTCCGCGGGTCGAGCTGGACCGAATGACCGACGGCGCCAGCCATCAGGGTATTGCGGCGAAGGTTCCGGCGTACGAGTACGCCCACCCCGACGATCTGCTCGAAGCCGCCCACGAGGCAGCGGAGCCACCGTTGCTCGTCGCACTCGACGGTGTCACCGACCCGCGAAACCTCGGTGCCGTCGTCCGCTCGGCCGCTGGCTTCGGCGCACACGGGGTGGTCGTCCCGGAGCGACGTGCCGCCGGCATGAGCGCTGCCGCCTGGAAGACCTCGGCCGGTGCGGCCGCTCGGATCCCGGTGGCCCGCGCGACCAATCTGACGCGGCAGCTGAAGGCGTACGCCTCATCCGGGTTGATGATTGCCGGGCTGGCGGCCGACGGTGAGGTCTCCCTGCCTGAGCTCGACCTCGCCGACGGCCCGCTCGTGCTGGTCGTCGGGTCGGAAGGCCGGGGGTTGTCGCGGCTGGTGTCACAAACATGTGACGTGCGGGTGTCGATCCCGATGAGCTCGTCGGTGGAGTCGCTCAACGCCGGTGTCGCTACCGGCATCGCCCTGTACGAGATCGCCC
>JACCYJ010000170.1 GCA_013696555.1 Nocardioidaceae bacterium
GGCTAGTTCGGCAAGCTCACCGTCCCGACCCACCAGTGCTGTGGCTGGTACCGGCAGGCTCGACGCCGCACCCAACGTCTTCAACGGTGGGAAGTCGCCCTGCAACCCGTCGATGGTCAGCTGCAAAATGTGCTCGGCCTGGGCGATGTCCTTGAGTTGGTGACGGCCCAGGTCACGCAAACCCACACCGTCCGGTAGGCAGCTCGTCACAAGCTCAGCGGTGGCCGAGGACACCACCACCTGCCCCCCGTGTGCAGCACCGGCGACCCGGGCGGCCCGGTGCACATCCATCCCCACATACCCACCGTCATGCACCGTTGGAGTCCCGGTGTGCATGCCGACCCGCACGCGTACCCGCTCACCACCCGGCCACGGATAGTTCGCCAGCTCCCGCTGCGCCTGGGTCGCCGCAGCTACTGCCCCCTCGGCGGTCGAGAACACCACGAAGAAGCTGTCCCCCTCCGTGCCCAGCTCGGTGCCTCCGTGGGCGGACCAGGCCGTACGCAGCACGTGCCGCTGCCCGTCCAACGCCTTCGCGTACGCCGGCCCAAGGCGCGACAACAACACCGTCGACCCCTCGACATCGGAGAACAGCAACGTCACCGTGCCGGAAGGCAACTCCACCATCTCCGCATCATCACCCCCTCACACCGTCCAAGACCAGCCAGGATCACCAGGTTCCTGCGGGTAGACGACACGCTTCTTGACCCGTCTTCATTGCAGGTGTGTCATACCTTTCATGTCCCGGGTGGCGCTGCTGCGACAGCAGATGGACGAGGTGTACGTCCGCCTGTGCGAGCGTCTCGAGGGCCTCACGGACGAGGAGTACTTCTGGGAACCTGTCAAGAACAGCTGGACCGTCCATCCGGATGATCGTGGTGTCTGGGTCGTCGATTACGCCGAGCCTGATCCGGACCCGCCACCGTTCACCACGATCGCATGGCGCCTGGTCCACCTCGCAGACTGCAAGGTGATGTACCACGAGTGGGCGTTCGGCTCACGCCGTCTCACCTTTCCCGACCTCCTTGGTCCGATGACAGCGACTGCGGCGATAGCGCGCCTGGACGAGGGACACACGCTGTTGCGGGCAGACCTCGACGGCTGCGACGAAGCCGATCTCGACTCACCACGTCTCACCAACTGGGGCGAGGAGTGGCCGGCCTGGCGCATCTTCTGGACGATGATCGACCACGACGCTCACCACGGCGGGGAGATCGGCAGCCTCCGCGACCTCTACCGCTTCGCCTAGCTCAGCGGAACGGCCAGTACTCGCGCCGTCGCCGGTCGTCGCTTACGCGGTGTTCAAGTCTCTTCTCGCGCAGCAACCGTGTCCCTCACCCACGACACCACACCTGCGACGTCTACCGGCGCGCTTGTGTCTACGCGCAAAGTCGGACCGATTCCCAAGGGACGCATCAGCGGCGCTGACGCCCGGATTCGCTGCAGCAGGTGTTCGTTGATCCCGTGACCAATATGTCGAACGCGCTGGGCGTACCGGCTTGCAGCGAGGTCTCCGGGACACTCACAGAGAAGTTCAACCACGCAGATCGATGCGGCAAGGTGATGGCGTGCATCATCGGCATCGTCGCGACTGGGGTCGAGCCAGGTGTCGACGACAGCGTGCTCAATGCCGTTGGCCAGCAAGGCCCAAAGAACGCTGCTGGAGGCTCTCCCCAATGTGTCGGCCCAGGTCTTGTCCCCAAGTCCGAGGGTGTCGAAGAGCGTCTCTTTGATCACGTCCCGAGACAGCATCGGAAGCTCGAGCTCTGCGGCAACGCTCCGAGCCAGCGTCGTCTTGCCGGAGCCTGGGACTCCCGTGACGAGCACAAGCACGCGAACTACGATCCCACGCGACCAAGTGCCAACAAGACCGGTGAACCACTCTGCGGCAGCGACGAGACTTGAGTCGAGGAGTGCAGCAGACCGAGCCCGCCTCGGTTATCCGATGACACCCGTGTCAGCGTTCCCGTACACCCCGACCGTGTCCTACTGTCATAACACGAGAACCATTCGAGGCTGGCCGTCGAGAGCACGGCGATTCCGTCAACTGGGGGCTCCCATGCGAAGACTTGTCTCTTGTCTAGTGACGCTGGGCGCCATGCTCGGCGCGTCCCTTGCAGTCGTACCCCCCACGACTGCAGCGTTCCCCGGGGACGACGGCCGGATCGCCTTCGTGCGGTCGAACCAGATCTACACGGTCAGGCCCGACGGGAGCGGACTCGATCAGCTCACCTTCCGGGGAAACAACTACCGGCCCAAGTACGGACCGCAAGGTGCCCGGATCGCGTACCTGCACGAAACCACCGACGGAGCCAAGGACATCTGGGTGATGCGGGCTGACGGAACTCACAAGCGGCAGGTGACTGACTCAGGGACCGTTAGCGCTGCCCCTTCGTGGTCCCCGGACGGCGCCTGGCTCGTGTTCGGCAGCCCACTGCAGAAGGTCAAGGCCACCCCACCGTTTGGGCAGCCGCAGCGGCTGCTGGGTGATCTCGACGGCGATGGGGTGGAAGTGCCACTTCGTGTCGAGGGCTCCGTCGCCTGGTCACCCGACGGAGAACGCATCGCCTATTACAGCGATCAGTTCCCCAGCAGCCCCGACAACTACATCCTCATGTACGACGTGGCGAGCCACGACGTGAGCGTGTGGCTCGTTATCGGTGGCGACTGCTGCGGAGAGGGTTATTTCAGCGACCTCGCCTGGTCCGCCTCCGGCACGCATCTCGGTTTCACGGACGGTTACTACTCCCCGGAGGTGACGCCGGAGCAGCCCCGCCCAGTCGTCTCCATCCAGACGTACCCCGGGGGACGATTCATCGACTACGCCTCCAGACGTGGGGACAAGCAACCAGCGTTCTCCCCGTCCGGCAACTACGTCGCGCTCGTGACCGGGTCGGGGGGAGCGCCGGAGATCTACGTCACTGACTTCGACGGCAGTGATCGCCATGTCTTGACGAGCGGGTACCACCCAGACTGGCAACCGCGCCCGTAGCCCAGACCATGAGCTTCACTTCACCTGGCGGAGAGTCACTTCACCTGGCATGCATGCCAGGTGAAGTGCACTCGTACCACGTGAACCTGGTATAGCGGCAAGGGCGGAGAGGGCCTGCGGCGAGCCGTAGCCCGGTGGCACTACCTAGACTCTGGGCCACGTCTCACCGCCACTAGGGAGTTGCTGCGACTCCTCGCCCAACAGGCACGCCACCGCTCACCACCGTGAGACCAGTCATCCGGTTGTCCGATCGGCCGATCCCGGTGAAACCTGGCGGTGGTGCTACGTGGACGAGGTTCTCGCCACCTGAGCGTCCCGGCCGATGGTGCTCACCATCACTCTTGGGTACGCAAGCCAAGCTGCTGTAACTCGAGTGCGGCCAGGGCCGTGATCGTCGCAGGGTCACGTTGCCGCCAGCCAGCTGCGGGGTCCATAGGCAGCCGGGCCAGCACCCCGATCGGCTGTCGGGCCAAAGCTCGGAGGGCGAACACGTCGAGCCCAGCTCCGCTGTCGCGCAGCTGATGTGCCTGCCTCGCTCGGCGGGCAAAGCGCCACCTCTTCGGCAACCACAGCGCGAGGACAACGAGCGCCGGCAGACCCCCGGTCACCCAGCCGAGCGTCGTCGCCAGGGATTCGACGGCATCCTGTTGTTGCTGTCCCGCTTCCTCGATCGAGCGCCCGGCGCCGCTGCCCTGCTCCAACGCATCCTGCAGGTCCCCGCCGACCAGCGGTACGTCACCGGCCGCCGAGCCGGCGTCACTGAGCCGATCTGCGAGACCAGCACCGGCCGACTCCAGCGTGCGTCCCGGCCCAGCGAGCTCTGCGGTGAGGTCGTGCACCGACGTGCCCAGCCACAGGCACAGCAGGAGGGCCACGGCCGCGACGACATCGGCGGTGATCTGTCGGCTGCGGCGAAAGGGGGTCTCGGCGTACCAGTGCAGGCGCATGACCCAGATGTACCCGGTCGGTAGCCGGCAATGCCGAGCTCAGGCGGTTGCGGTGCCGTATCCGGGTGTGACCTCGCCCAGCTCGATGTCTCGGAGCCAGATCGGTTGTTGGTCCGTGTCGTCGTCGAGCACTTGCACCAAGAACAAGGTGGCGTCCCCGTCGTGATCGTGTCCGAGCAACCATGCGGGACGCCAGGAGTCATCAACGCGCAGCATGACGGCATGCGGCAGATCGAGGCGTATCGCGTCATCGAGGTCGAGCGGTCGCACCAGGCTCATGCCAGCACCCTGCCATGTCCCTGCCGCTACGAGACCAGCTGGGACCGCATTTCTCGAAGGATCCGCGCGAGTAGCCGTGAGACCTGCATCTGCGTGACGCCGATGTCTTGCGCGATCTCCTCCTGAGTCCACCCGTGAAAAAACCGCAGCGTCACGATGTGGCGGTCGCGCGGCGCCAGGTCTCGCAGCAGGGGGGTCAGCGCAACGTGGGTTTCGGCGCGCTCGAGGTCAGCGTCCTCACCGCCCAAGAGCTCCCCGAGCGTCGCGCTGTCATCGCCTCCGAGACGTCTGTCGAGGGAGGTCGGCGTGAAGCACCCGTCGGCCGCAAGAGCCTCCACCACTTCGTCCACGCTCACCTCGAGCCGGGCGGCGACTTCGGTCGGCGTGGGGGCGCGGCGCAGATGTTGTGCCAGCTCCGGGCTGGCTGAGGAGATTCGGCTCTGTAGCTCTTGGATCCGACGAGGCGGACGCACTGTCCAACCGCAGTCGCGGAAGTGCCGCTTCACCTCACCAGAGATCGTCGGCACCGCGAAAGACAAGAAGTCCCGACCGTGGCTGGAATCGAAGCGGCGTACCGCCTTGACCAGGCCGAGGTAGGCGGCTTGCAGTACGTCGTCATATGCCTCCCCTCGGTCGCGGTAGCGGGACGCGATCGAGCGGGCGACGCACATGTTGAGCAGGGCGACCTCGTCCTGCAGACGCCGACGCGTCAGCTCGTCGGCGAAGTCGATCTCCGCCAGCAGCTGAGCAGTCAACTCCGCACGGTGACGCTCGCTGTTGCGGGTCGGGCTCGGGGGTCGAGCGACGACGAGTCGCTCCGAGAGCGTGGTAGTCACGGCCGTACCTCCAAATCAGAAGGGAGGACATGGCCGCTGCTTGACCACTACTCAGCGAAGCAGACCACGAACCATCGAGAGCTCGCAACTCGGCCGACGAGGAAGGCGTCAGGGCAGTAGTCGACGCAGTACCCGCCGACCTCGGCGGGTGGCACGCTGCACGGTGGTCGACAGCCTTGACTCAGCGGACGGCTGATCGTCATCGAGACCTGCCAACGTGCGGTAGCGCTGCTGCAGATCGATTGCCAGCCGTACGGCCGCAACGACCTCGGCCACCGCCGCGCCGACGTCGTCGGCTGGATCCGGCCGTGGCGTCGCCGGGACGGAGTCAACGGTGTCTTCGGTGCCCATACTGTTTTGGAGCTTCTCCAGCTTGCGTCGACGCACGTCGATGAACGGCTTGAGCCCGGCGAGGGCGTCGGAGGCAGCCGACAGTAGCTCCGCCGGCGCCGGCTCCTCGACGGACTCCTTGGTCACCGGTGTCGGGAGCAGGAGGTCGCTGAGATCGCCGTGCACGACGCCTCCGCTCTTCGTGACGGCGTCGACCATCGAGTTGTTCCACTGTGTCGCGAAGTCACTCAAGGCTGGTGAGATCCCCACCCTCGGTTCCCCACTGCGGCCGGCGAGGACGCGCTTGCACAGGTGGGCCTTCACGGTTTGTTGGTAGTGGGCGATGGGCAAGCTCCGCAGGTCCACGTTCGCCCGGCGCATCAGGTCCGCCGAGGCGTACCCGAGGGATTCGTTGCGCCGTCGCTTCGGGGGCTCGTACCGCTGAGGGTCCAATCCGACCGCCGCGGCGAAACGTTCCCACAGAAGGGTCGGCGCAGAGCCCGGCGGTGGCACCGTCACGAGGTGCAACCGTTCCGGGGGAATGAGCGCACCCCAGACGTTGAGCACGTTGGGGATGTTTAGCGCCCTCATGCTGGTTCGCCAGATCGGGTCTTTCGACTTGCCCCGTAGCACCGCTTCGGTGTAGCGCTCCCACGATGCGGTCCCGCGGTTCTGCGTGGACTCCTGCCATTGGGCTGGCAGGACCCGTCCGGCGTCGCGGATCGTGACGATCACGCTCACATCAGCGGGAGCCAGGTCCGATACCAGTGCTTGGGCGCGCTTGCGGGAGGCGAAGCTCAAAAACTCCATCGAGATCAGGGCCGCGCGACCGTCATGCTCGCGAAGCTGCCGGCGTAGCTCCCCCCAGGCCCCGACGACTGCGTCACGCTGCTGCCGATCGGCGCCGAGTTGCAAGATGTCGCGCACGGCCCGGACCTGGGCGCCCCAGGCCGCATCGCCAGGAAAGAGCACCCCGTCAGCCGCGAGCTGTTGGGCGTTCTCCCCGAGCAGCTGTTGAAGATAACTGGTGCCGGTCTTCATGGCGCCGACGTGCAAGAAGACCTCAGGCGGCCGTCCGGCCATCCCGCATCACGTCCTTTCCGCAGCCGCCGCCCGCGGGCGCGCTCATCCTGCCCTACCTGATTTGGGTGGGCGACATCTGGCCAATCTGCTTGTGGCCAGCCGGTCACACCGCCACCATGGGCGTCACGGTGCGCTATCGAGCGGCTACAGGGCCGCCCGGCGCCGGCCGGTCCGAGGAGGCCGCATCATGTCTGTTGACTTGAAGACAGTCCCCACAAACCATCTTGGGGCGCTTGTCGCCTTCGTCGTGGCGTTCATCGCGTCCTTGTTCGGTGCCTACGTCAGCTACAGCGTCGAGGTCCCGGACGAAGCCGAGGCGCTCGGTGTCGGTGACACCAGCGGCGGCGCGAGCAGCGCCTGGACCGGATACGCCACGCTCGGCATGCTGCTCCTCATCGCCGCCGCGGCCATCGTCGCCATTCGCGCCTTTGCGCCACACGTGCTGCCGGCCGGCGTGCCCTGGCAGCTGGTTGCCTTGGCAGCTGCGGCTCTGGGCACCTTGTTAGTCATCCTTCGTGCGGTCACGTACTCGGAGAGCTTCAACTTCGGGGAGTACTCGTCAAGCACCGGTCCTGGCTGGTCGGGCTACGCCCTTTTCGTCGCAGCGATCGTCCAGACGGTGTTCACCGCTCTCGGGTTCAAGGAGAGCGGCGAACAGGCTCCGTGGGCCGACCGCACCTCGGGTACGACGACGACCGCGACCGAACCCGCCACCGCGCCGCCGACGGTGGCCGGTCCGACCTCGTCGGCACCCCCTGCGCCCCCGACCGCACCACCATCCCAACCGCCAACCCAGCCGGCACCGCCCTCGACGTACGGGCCCCCGCCGCCGGCCTGACGCCGACCAGATCCACGGAGTAACTCCCCCGTTCGTCCTGTCCTCGGGCGGCTGTCGTACGTTTGGCGGACGACCGAGGAGGGGTGAATGGATCAGGTGCGGCTCGGCTCGACCGGCCTCAAGGTGTCGCGTCTTTGCCTCGGGATGATGACGTACGGCGACCCCGGCTGGCGGGACTGGGTTTTGGACGAGGATGCCGCCGAGCCCATCGTGCGCAAGGCCGTCGAGGCCGGCATCACGTTCTTCGACACCGCCGACATGTACTCGCTTGGAGCCAGCGAGGAGGTCACCGGGCGGCTGTTGAAAAGCATGTTCGCCGACCGTGACGACTACGTGCTGGCGACCAAGGTGTTCAGCCCGATGGGGGAGGGACCTAACGATCGCGGCCTGTCGCGCAAGCATGTGCTGTCAGGCATCGACGCCTCGCTGCGCCGGCTCGGCACCGACCACGTGGATCTGTACCAGATTCACCGATGGGACCCCGAGACACCTGTCGAAGAGACGATGGCGGCGCTGCACGACGTCGTCCGGGCCGGCAAGGCGCGCTATATCGGCGCATCGAGCATGTGGGCGTGGCAGTTCGCGAAGGCACAGAACGTCGCAGCCCAGCACGGGTGGACGGCGTTCGTCAGCATGCAGAACCACTACAACCTCGTCTACCGCGAGGAGGAGCGCGAGATGCTGCCGCTGTGCCGGGACCTGGGTGTGGGTGTCATCCCGTGGAGCCCGTTGGCGCGGGGGCTGCTCGCCGGCAACCGCAGCCGAGGCGGCGAGCGACACACGACGCGGGCGCACTCTGACGCGTTCAGCGACGTCCTCTACAGCGACGACGACTTCGATGTGGTCGACCGGGTGCGCGAGGTAGCCGAAGGCCAGGGGGTGGCGATGGCGTCGGTGGGTCTCGCGTGGCTGCTGTCTCGGCCCGGCGTCACCGCGCCCATCATCGGCGCCTCGAAACCCGCCCATCTCGACGACGCGCTGGCGGCCCTCGAGCTGACCCTGGACGGCGATGATATTTCGCGGCTCGAGGAGTCCTACCAGCCACACCCCGTTCTTGGTCACACCTGAGCGGGAGATTCCAGGGAGCTCTTTGCTGCGCGTTAAGCCGTCGCGCCTGCATGACCACGAGGAGCCGGGGAGCGGCGGCAGCTCGGACGGGTTGGGCGCGTACTTCCAATGGCTAAGGGTCACTTCCAATGGGTTCGAACCCATTGGAAGTGACCCGATCCCACGTGAACGTGGTATCGGGACAAGCCGAGCCGAGTGGCGCGGGCCGAACCGGGTGCAGCGCACTACGATCGGGCGTCGGGGCCGAGCGGTCCGACAGGGGAGGGCGAGTGGCCGAGACCGGCATGCGGCAGCTCGTCGATGAGCTCCGAGACCGCCTGGCGACGGCCCGCCTTGGTGGTTCACTCGCCGCTCGCGACAAGCACACGGGGCGCGGGAAGCTGCTCGTCCGGGACCGGGTGGACCGGCTGCTCGACCCTGGATCGCCATTCCTGGAGCTGTCTCCGCTCGCCGCGACCGGGATGTACGACGACGCGGTACCCAGCGCCGGGATTGTGACCGGCGTAGGGCGCGTCAACGGCCGTGAGTGCGTCGTCGTCGCCAACGACGCCACTGTGAAGGGCGGCACGTACTACCCGATCACCGTGAAGAAGCACCTGCGTGCGCAGCAGATCGCATTGGAGAACCGGCTGCCCTGCCTCTACCTGGTCGACTCGGGCGGGGCCTTTCTGCCCATGCAGGACGAGGTCTTCCCCGACCGGGAGCACTTCGGCCGCATCTTCTACAACCAGGCGACCCTGAGCCGGCTTGGCATCCCGCAGATGGCGGCGGTGATGGGCTCCTGTACCGCCGGCGGGGCGTACGTGCCGGCGATGTCGGACGAGACCGTGATCGTGGCCGGTCAGGGCACGATCTTTCTCGGCGGGCCGCCGCTGGTGAAGGCCGCCACCGGGGAGGTCGTCACCGCCGAGGACCTCGGCGGTGGTGAGGTGCATGCGCGGCGCTCGGGTGTCGTCGACCACCTGGCGACCGACGATGCCGAGGCGTTGGCGATCCTGCGCTCCATCGTGGGGACGCTGGAGCGGCGACCGGGTGGGACTCTCGTGCCGAGTGAGCCGGAGGAGCCCGCCGAGCACCCCGATGACCTCTACGACCTCGTCCCCACCGACTCCCGTACGCCCTACGACGTCCGCGAGGTCATTCGACGCGTGGTGGACGGGTCACGGCTGCACGAGTTCAAAGCCCTGTACGGGGAGACGCTGGTGTGTGGCTTCGCGCGCGTCTGGGGCTATCCGGTTGCCATCCTCGCTAACAACGGCATCTTGTTCTCCGAGTCGGCACTGAAAGGGACACATTTCATCCAGCTGGCGAACTCACGCGGCGTTCCGTTGGTGTTCCTGCAAAACATCACCGGCTTCATGGTCGGACGCGAGTACGAGAACCGCGGCATCGCCAAGGACGGCGCCAAGCTGGTGACGGCGGTCGCCTGCTCGGTGGTGCCCAAGTTCACCGTCGTCGTGGGCGGCTCGTTCGGTGCCGGTAACTACGGCATGTGCGGACGGGCGTACGACCCGCGCTTCTTGTGGATGTGGCCGAACGCCCGGATCTCGGTGATGGGCGGTGAGCAGGCCGCATCGGTCCTGGCCACCGTGCGCCGAGACGGGCTGGAGAGCCGCGGTGGGAGCTGGTCGGTCGATGCCGAGGAGGAGTTCAAGGCGCCGATCCGCCGGCAGTACGAGGCGCAGGGCTCCCCGTACTACTCCACCGCCAGGTTGTGGGACGACGGCATCATCGACCCGGTCGAGACACGCCGCGTCCTGGCGCTGGGCCTGTCTGCCGCCGCGGGGCTTCCCGTCCCCGAGCCGTCCTACGGCGTCTTCCGGATGTGATCGGGGATGACCGCGACGGCACACCCGTTCGACACGCTGCTCGTTGCCAACCGCGGTGAGATCGCGCGGCGGGTGATCCGGTCGGCTCGGGAGGCGGGGCTCGCGACGGTCGCCGTCTACTCCGACGACGACCGGGAGGCGTTGCACGTACGCGAGGCTGACTCGGCGGTGCGCCTCGGACCGGCACCGGCGGCACAGTCGTACCTGTCGATCGAGGCGGTGCTGCACGCGGCGCGGGTGTCCGGTGCGGAGGCGATCCATCCCGGGTACGGGTTCCTGTCCGAGCGGGCCGACTTCGCCGCTGCGGTCGGCGAGGCGGGGTTGGTATTCGTCGGCCCTCCAGCTGAGGTGGTGGCCGTCATGGGCCGCAAGGATCATGCCCGTGCGGTCGCCGAGCGCGCCGGCGTCCCGGTGGTGCCCCGCAGCGAGTTGGCAGCCGATGGGGTCGCAGATCCTCGCCAACCGGCTGACAACGCGGTCGGATTCCCCGTCATCGTGAAGGCGGCGGCCGGAGGCGGGGGGAAGGGGATGCGGATCGTCCGAGCGGAGCCGGAGCTGCGCGCCGCGCTCGAGTCTGCCAGGCGCGAAGCCGCTGCGGCGTTCGGTGACGACACCCTGCTCATCGAGCGGTACCTCGAGAACGGCCGGCACGTCGAGGTTCAGGTGCTGGCCGACTGCCATGGCAGCGTCGTGCACCTCTTCGAGAGGGACTGCTCGGTGCAGCGGCGCCACCAGAAAGTAATCGAGGAGGCTCCGGCGCCGACGATCTCCGAGGCGGTGCGTCGGCAGCTCACCAGCGCGGCCGTCGCGCTGGCGCGCGAGGTCGGTTACCGCAACGCCGGCACGGTGGAGTTCCTCGTCGCCAACGGGGAGGTGTTCTTTCTCGAGATGAACACCCGCCTGCAGGTCGAGCATCCCGTCACTGAGCTCGTCACCGGCCTCGACCTGGTACGCCTGCAGCTACTCGTCGCGGCCGGAGACCCCCTGCCCTTCGGCCAGGACGACGTCCTGGTGACCGGTCACGCCATCGAGGCCCGGGTCTACGCCGAGGACCCCTACTCCGGTTTCCTGCCCCAAGCCGGCCGGGCAACGATCGTCCGTTGGCCCCGCCCCGAACGCGCCCGCGTCGACGGGGCGTTGGAGTCCGGCTCGAAGGTGACCACCGCCTACGACCCCCTGGTCGCCAAGATCATCGCCGGTGGCCCCACTCGGGAGGCAGCCCGGCGCAACCTGGTCGCCGCCCTCGACGAGACCGCGGTCGTGGGCCTGACGACCAACGTGGGCTTCCTGCGGTCGCTTCTCGCGTCATCGGCGTACCAGCGAGCCGAGATCCACACATCGTGGCTGGACGCCGACCCGGCCGGCGCGCGCGCCTGCGAAATGCCGGAGATCCCGCGGGTCTGCGAGCCGATCGCGGCGTGGGTGCTGGCGCGGGTGACAGCACGCGTAGAAACGGCGGCGCGACACTCGCCGTTCGGGACCGCCGACGGCTGGCGGCTGGCCGGCCCGGCGGCCCGGATCCCGGTCGAGCTGAGGTACGCAGGCACCACGTCGTCGTGGCAGGTCGACCCCGTCACCGGTGAGGTACGCGGATCCGGTGGTGGACCATTGCGCATCGGCCTGGTCGAGCGGGGGGAGGACCGGGTCCGTCTCGACGTCGACGGGGTCGTCGTCGAAACCACGATCGTCGTCGATGCACACCAGGTCACAGTCACGTTGCAGGGGCAACCGTGGGTGCTGGAACGCCCAGACGCGTTTGCGCCGTCGAAAAGTCCCGGTACCGCGAGTCGCGACGTCGTGGCGCCGATGCCCGGCACCGTGCTCTCGATCGACGTCGTGCCCGGTGACCGGGTCGCCACCGGCCAGGTGCTGGGGGTGCTGGAGGCGATGAAGATGGAGCTGGCGCTCAAGGCCCCGCACAACGGCACCGTCGAGCGAGCCGGCGCCGTACCCGGTGACCAGCTGGCACTAGGAGACGTCGTTTTCACGGTCGAGCCCGACGAGGGCACGCTCGAGCAGGCAGCCCCGTGACGCTGCCGATGGTCGTCGCCGACGACACCCTGCCCAGCGCGGTGACGATCTACGAGGTCGGACCTCGTGACGGGTTGCAGAACGAGGCGTCGATCGTGCCACTGGAGGTGAAGGCGGAGTTCGTCAGGCGCCTCGTCGCGGCCGGGCTCCAGGTTGTGGAAGTCACCAGCTTCGTCCACCCCCGTTGGGTTCCCCAGCTTGCCGATGCCAGTGAGCTGATCGAGCGCCTCGATCTCAGGGGTGTAGCCGACATGCCCGTGCTGGTGCCCAACGAGCGCGGCCTGGACCGTGCCCTGGCCGCCGGTGCCCGGCACATCGCGATCTTCGCGAGCGCCACCGAGTCGTTCGCGCGCGCCAATCTCAACCGCGGGCTCGACGAGCAGTACGCGATGTTCGAGCCGGTGGTCGCCCGCGCCCGAGACGCCGGGGTACGCGTCCGGGCGTACTTGTCCATGTGCTTCGGTGACCCGGAGGAGGGCGCCGTGCCGCTCGACCAGGTGGTCGTTGCCGGAGGCCGGCTGGTCGACATGGGCGCGACGCAGCTGTCGCTCGGTGACACCATCGGCGTGGCCACCGCCGGCCATGTCGCGGCGCTGATCGACGCGTTCGCTGCCGCCCGGATCGACGTGTCTTCGCTGGCGATGCATTTCCACGACACGTACGGCCAGGCGCTCGCCAACGTGCTGGCCTCCTTGCGTTCGGGCATCACCACGTTCGACGCCTCCGCCGGCGGGTTGGGCGGTTGCCCGTACGCGAAGAGCGCCACCGGGAATCTGGCGACCGAGGACTTAGTGTGGATGTTGCGCGGGCTCGGCATTGACACCGGCGTCGACCTGGGGGAGCTGGTCCGGGCCAGCGTCTGGATGGCGGATCAGCTCGGCCGCCCGAGCCCGTCGCGGGTCGTCAACGCTCTGGCAGCGCCGAGCCCGCGATGAAGAAGGTCTACTTGCACATCGGTGCGCCGAAGACCGGCACCACCCAGCTGCAGGACCTGCTGTACCTCAATCGCGACAAACTTCGCGCGGGTGGGGTGCTGTACCCGGCCGAGCGTTTCGACCAACACTTCCTGGCCGCTCTCGACCTGCTCGGCAAGAAGTGGGGTGGGCTCGAGAAGCAAGCGGTTGGCGTCTGGGACACCCTGGTCGCACAGGCCAACGACTGGGACGGCACCGTCGTCATCTCGCACGAGATCCTCGCCGCCGCCTCACCACGCCAGGTGAGCCGCGCGCTGAGTGCCATCGAGGGCGAGGTGCATGTCATCTATTCGGTGCGCGACCTGGCGCGCCAGATCCCGGCCGAGTGGCAGGAAGGGGTGAAACACCGGCGGAAGATGTCGTATGTCGAGTTCCTCGACGACCTGTCTAGCGATGAACCGCAAACGGCTGTGCTGCAATGGTTCTGGTCGGTGCAGCACTGGCCCCAGGTGCTCGACCGCTGGGGCTCGACGTTACCGCCGGAGCAGGTGCATGTGGTGACCGTCCCGCCACCGGGCGCCTCGCGCAGCCTGCTGCTCAACCGTTTCCTGCGCGTCCTCGAGATCGACCGGCAGTGGTTGACGGTTCCCAGCGAGCGGGCGAATCCCAGCCTCGGTGGCGCCGAGACAACGGTGATCCGCAACCTCAACCTGCGGCTGACATCACGCCGCCTCAAAGGGCCGCACTACCGGCACTTCGTCCGTGAGGTGCTGGTTCACCAGACGTTGGCGGATCGGCCCGGCACCGAGAAGATCACGATCCCGCCGAGCCTGTACGACTGGGTCGCGTCGACGACCCGCGACTGGATCGCCAGTTTGCAGTCGAGGGGGTACACCATCGTGGGCGACCTGGCCGAGCTCGAGCCGAGCCGCCCGAGCGTGGACTGGTACGACCCGGACGAAGCAAGTGATGCCGAGCAGTTGGCGGTCGCCTACCGGATCATCGAGGCGCTGCTGCTGGAACTGGCGGCGCGTGAGCCGGCGGCCGGCGCCGGGCCCCGTCCGGTGACGCGGCGAGAGAAGGTCAAGCGCGCTGCCATCCGGTTGGCCGGCCCCCGCATCGCCGGCGCCGGCCTGCGGGTATACCGCCGAGTGCCCCGCCGACTGGGGCGCTGAGTCTCAGCGTCCCCGGTGCCGGAGCTCACGTCGGGCGTACCTGCCGATCTGGTAAGTGGAGAAGCCGTCGGTGACCGCGCCGACCCCTCCGCCCAGCACCGGGACGCGACGTCCCACCAGCAAGGCGGCGCGGCGGCCGCCGATCTTGGCGATCATCTCGGTCGTCACTTCGGTCGCAATCCGGCGGTCGAGCTCGGGGTCGTGCACCGGTGAGGTGGCCAAGGCCATCGGGCTCGATGGGAGCCGCTTGTGCTTGAGCAGCTCGCGGACGGTGTCCTCGCCGAGCAGGCAGGCCAGGACTGCGTTGCGCACTCGCGCATCCCGCAGGTCGTACCCGCGCAAATGGGCGATGCCGGCGACGAGGTGGCACTGGAGCAGCGTCAGGCCGGTGATATTTGCCGGGATGGACAAGGCGACCGTGAGCAGCCCGCCGACGTTGGTCACGAACCCCTGGACACCCGCCAGGCGCACATGGGTCTCGATGAGCGTGCTGATGGCGTTGTCGACGTCACCGTTCGCCTCCGCCAGCCTGGCGTCCGCGGCCGCGGCGGCACTCTTGATCGGGCCGATCCCGTCGATCGCCCGCTCGAGCACCTCGCGCACGTAGGCCGAGGTGAACTGCGGTGTCAGGTTTCGTCCGACCGGTAGTAGGCCCTTCGCGGCGGCACTGGCGACGCCCATCCATCCTCCTCGTCGAAAAGCACAGCCTAGAGGGGATCATGGCCAGGTGCCCGCCCCAGTCCCAGCGTCACGGTGGCACTTCGACTCCCGGCGCTGGCCACGGGACGACCTAGTCGCCGCTGGCGCCGACCTGTCGCCAGCCACGCTGTTGGCCGCCTACCGCAGTGGTGTCTTCCCGATGCCGCTCGGCGAGGTCAGGCCAATGGTCTGGTGGTCGCCGCTGCAGCGCGGCGTGCTCGAACCGACTCGGCTGCGGGTAACTCGGTCGCTGCACCAGTCGGTACGGCGTTTTGAGACCACCGTTGATGCCGCCTTCGACCAAGTGATCACGGCGTGTGCCGATCCCGACCGGCCTGGCGCCTGGATCGACGATGACGTGGTCGCCGCGTACCGGCGATTGCACGATCTCGGATGGGCACATTCGGTGGAGGCGTGGGGTCACGACGGTCAGCTGGCCGGTGGGCTCTACGGGGTGGGTATCGGTGGGTTGTTCGCCGGGGAGTCGATGTTCTACCGCCAGCGCGACGCGTCGAAGGTGGCGCTGGTGCGGCTGGTGGAGCTGTTGTCAGACGAGTACGTGGCCGGTCGGCTGATCGACGTGCAGTGGTGCACGCCCCACCTGGCCACTCTCGGCGTCCAGGAGATGCCACGCGCCGCGTACTTGTCACGGCTGAAGGTTGCGTTGGAGGTTCCGTTGCCCGCCGTCTGGCGCTAGCCCGCCGGACGTCAATCGCGGCCGTCTTTCCCCAGGTGAACCTGGTATCAGTGCACTTCACCCGGCGTGCATGCCAGGTGAAGTGACGCTATGCCAGGTGAGGGCGTCAGATCGTTCGACCCGATAGCGGCGCCGGGGATGGCCGTACTCAGCCGGCGTGACGCCCGCCGTTCGCAACCGGGGCGTAGCCCTCGGACAGGCCGCGTACCAGCGTGTTGATGAGACCGGGCACGTCTTCGATCCGCAACCGGAAGCTGCCGGCGCACAGGGCGCCACGCCACAGCGAGAGGACCACGGTGTCCTCGTCGTGGTGCCAAGAAACACGCAGCGCCCGGCCCTCACCGCGGGCGTCGACATAGATCTCTCCACGCGACGGCAACGGCAGCACCTGGGCCACGAGCGTCATCGTGCCACGCACGGCATGCGACGTCACCTGATGCCGCAACCCGCGCACCACTTCCAATGGCTGAGGGTCACTTCCAATGGGTTCGAACCCATTGGAAGTGACCCCGTACCACGTGAACGTGGGAAAGAGACACCCGAGGCACCCCGTGGACAGGGCAAACTGGGTTCATGCCGGAGCTTCCCGAGGTCGAAGCGATGGTCACCGACCTGCGCAGCCGGCTGGCGGGGCGAGCGTTCGCCCAGGTGCAGCCGGTCGCCTTCAGCGCGTTGAAAACCTTCGACCCGAGTCTTAACGCGCTCGAGGGGCTACTGGTCCAGGGCGTGACCCGACACGGCAAGTTCCTCGACATCGACCTCGACGGGCTGCACTTCATCACCCACCTGGCCCGTGCCGGATGGTTGCGCTGGCATGACGTCGTACCGGAGTCCCGTCCGCGTCCCGGTGGCAAGAATCCGCTCGCCATGCGGGTGGCGCTCGACGACGGCAGCGGCTTCGACCTCACCGAGGCTGGTACGCAGAAACGGTTGGCGGTCTACGTCGTACGCGACGCCGCCGAGGTGCCAGGGGTCGCTCGCCTCGGACCGGACCCACTCGATGCGTCCTTCACACCGCAGGTCCTGGCGAACCTGTTGGCTGCGGCTGGCCGCTCCCAGATCAAGGGCGTGCTGCGGGACCAATCGGTCATCGCCGGGATCGGCAACGCGTACTCCGACGAGATCTTGCATGTCGCCAAGATGTCGCCGTTCAAGCCGGCAACGACAGTGCTGGGCGAAGATCTTCAGCGGTTGTACGACGCCATCGCAACCACATTGCACGACGCCGTCGCTCGCTCCGACGGGCTGGCCGCCGCCGATCTGAAACGGGAGAAGAAGGCTGGCCTGCGGGTCCACGGCCGGGCTGGGTTACCGTGCCCGATCTGCGGGGACACGGTCGCGGAGGTGTCGTTCGCGACCTCGGCACTGCAGTACTGCCCGACCTGCCAGACCGGCGGTAAGCCGTTGGCCAACCGGCGGATGTCCCGGTTGCTGAAGTAGCTTCCGGTCGACGACACGCTAGCGGTCGCTAGCCGGGTCTAGGGTCAGGGCTAGACAGGCTAATACAGTGCGATCGTGGATCCGATCCGCAACCCGTACGCGCCCGGGGCGGGTCAGCGCCCACCCGAGCTCGCCGGCCGTGACCAGCAGCTGCAGCAGTTCGGCGTGACCCTGGAGCGGGTGGCGGCGGGCCGGCCCGAACGCTCGATGGTGTTGTCCGGGCTGCGTGGTGTCGGAAAGACGGTGCTCCTCAGTGCCCTTCGCTCGCAGGCAGTCCAGCGAGCCTGGGGGACCGGCAAGTTCGAGGCCCGGCCGGAGCACGGCATCCGCCTCGGGATCGCCCAGGCCGTCCATGCCGCGGTTCGAGAGGTGGCGTACCGGCACCGAGATCCCGACCGGGTGGACGAGGTCACCGCGGTGCTGAAGGCGTTCGCGCTGCGTGCGTCCATGGCGGACCGGCACGCCGTCCGCTGGCACCCACCGACCGACGTGCCGGCGGCCAAGGGCCGAGCGGACTCCGGTGACCTCGAGCTGGACCTGATCGAGCTCTGCAGCGACGTGGCCGCCTTGGCGGCCGACCTGGGCGTGGGGATCGCGGTATTCGTCGACGAGATGCAAGACATCGACACTGCGGAGCTCGCCGCGATCTGCGGAGCGTGTCACGAGATCAGTCAGGCAGGTGCACCGTTCGTCCTTGTCGGTGCCGGCCTCCCGCACTTGCCGACCGCCTTGAGCGCGAGCAAGTCGTACGCCGAGCGACTCTTCCGCTACGTCGTCGTCGACCGGCTGACGCGGCAGGCAGCCGAGCAGGCTCTCACGGTCCCCGCGGCCACCGAGGGTGTGGTTTTCGAACCCGAGGCGCTCGGCGAACTGTTCCGGCTCACCGACGGTTATCCGTACTTCGTCCAGGCGTACGGGAAGGCGACGTGGGATGTGGCGCCGGAGACCCCCATCTGCGCGGGCGACGTCGAGCAGGCAGCGCCGTTGGCAGCGGACGAGCTCGCCGTCGGCTTCTTCGGTGCCCGGTATGAGCGGGCGACTCCGGCCGAACGCGAGTACATGCGGGCGATGGCCGACCTAGGCGCCGACGGCAGCGAAGGTGTGATAGCAACCGCGAAGATCGCGGGGGCACTCGGCCGCCGGCCGCAGAGCCTGTCGCCGGCACGGGACGGGTTGATCAAGAAGGGTCTGGTCTTCGCCGCCGAGCGCGGCTCGGTGGCCTTCACCGTCCCGCACTTCGGCTCGTACCTGCGCCGGCGCGGGGACTGAACACGTGGACCGGATACGCTCGCAGCCGCCAGGGGAGTGACGGACCGAGAGGGGCTTGGTCATGCAGTGTCCGCGCTGCGGTACGGACAATCCACCCGGAATCACCGCCTGCATCCGCTGCGGCCTGCCGGCCCACCCGGCCCAAAGCCCCTACGCCGCCCGGCCGGGGCGACACCTGACACCCCCTCCTGTCCGGAGCCCGAAAGCCGGCTCGACGTTTGCCCTGCTGTCCGCTGTAGCGACCGCGGTGGCCGCTATTGCGTCCCTCGGCTACGGCATCTTCGCCGTCACCGCTCGTCGTGGCGTGTACGCCGACATCGCCGATGATGCAGCATCAGTCTCCTCGAGCGACGCGCAAAACAGTGACACGCTCAATGCAGTGCTGTTGTGGCTGGGCATCGGGTTGGTCGTCCTTGCCGCCGCGCTGTGGGTGTTCTCGATCGTGTCGGCTCGTCGTGGTGCGGGGGGTTTGGGCGTGACCGGCCTGGGGCTGGTGCTCGTCGGCGCCGCCCTCGCAGTCGCCGGAGCCGTGCGAGTCAGCGGCGTGGAGTCCGCGAGTGAGGCCGACAACGGGGCGAGCGGGTACGTCCTCGTCGGCAGCGGCTTCCTTGCCATCGCAGTGGGCCTGCTGCTGGGCATGGCGGCGTTGCGCCGACCGGCACTCGGCACCTATCGCCAGGGACATGTCCCGGGGTATGCGCAGGGTCCTTACGGCAGCCAGTACGCCCCTCACGGGAACCCACCGGGGGGCAGCCTGCCGTGACCGCGTCCCGCGGTGAGCGCCCACAGATAATTGCCCATCGCGGTGCCAGTGGCCTGCGGGCGGAGCACACGCTTGCGGCGTACCTCCAGGCGATCGACGAAGGCGCCGATGCGTTGGAGTGCGATGTGCGGTTGACCGCGGACGGTCACCTCGTGTGCCTGCACGACCGACGGATCGAGCGCACCTCCGACGGTCGCGGCGTGGTTTCGACACTCGAGCTGGCCGAGCTGGATGCACTGGACTTCGGATCGTGGAAGCACCCGTGGCGCGAGCTCGATGACGAGGCCGACGATGATCCCGCGAGCTACCGGCTGTTGACACTCGAAGCGCTCCTGGAAGCCGTCCTCGACTCGGGCCGCCGAGTGGAGCTGGCGATCGAGACGAAGCACCCCACCCGCTACGCCGGTGTGGTGGAGCAACGACTCGTCGAGTTGCTTCGCCGGTTCCGGCTCACCGATCCGCGACCAGAGGATGTTGTCTGGGTCAGCGTGATGAGTTTCTCGTGGTTGTCGCTGCGGCGGGTCCACGATCTGGCGCCGTCGCTGCCGACGGTCTACTTGATGGACCGCGTGCCGTGGCGCCTGGGGGACGGCTCGCTGCCACTCGGTTGCCGGACCGGTGGACTGGCGATCGAGATGGTCAGGGCCCGGCCGCGCCTGGTGCGACGGTTGCAGCGGCGCGGCAACCAGGTCCACGTTTTTACCGTCAATGACCCTGCGGATGTGCGCCTGTGTCTCGGCCTCGGTGTGGACGCGATTATCACCGATCACCCCGCGGAGACATTGGCGCTCGTCGCATCGTTCGGCGCCTAGGCCGGTTTGCGCGGCGGACAACCGACGTCCAATGTCGGGATTGCGATGTTTCTCCGTGCCATGTTCGGGTAGAAAGAGGCCCTGGGCGCCTGCGCCGCGGCGCCGCCCGAGCGCGAGAGCTGTGAACTGCGATGGACTGCGCCGAACAGGTACGGGTGCCGTTCGTGCCGTCAGCCGCGCGCACTGCGCGCTATCGGCTCTCTTCCTTTCTCACCGAGCAACATCTTGCGCAGCCGGTGGTCGACGACGCCCTGGTGGTCGTATCCGAGCTGGTCACCAACGCAGTCCGGCACGCGACTCCGCAAGACGACGGGGAGTTGGGCGTCTCGTGGGCGCTGGAACGAGGTGACCTGGTGATCGCGGTCGAGGACGGCGGCTCCAACCAGCGGCCGCAGGTGATGGCGGCCAACGTGTCCGCGGAGGCGGGTCGCGGGCTGTCGATCGTGTCCGTACTGACGCGCCGTTGGTGGGTCGAGCCGCGAGGACACGGGGTGCGTGTCAGCGCATTGCTCGACGCCGGCTGACATGGCCGAGACCACCAGTCCGCAGGCCGTGGGGCCGCGCCAACCGTGCCCGTGCGGATCGGGCCGGCGGTTCAAGGCATGCCACGGAGCCAAGTCCGGTGGGTCGCCCTATGTGGTGCGTACCTTCGAGGGCCTGCCGAGCGAATGCGACTGGGTGGCGATGCGCGAGATCGTTCCGGCCGCCACAGCTGCGGTGCAGCTGCTCGGCGACGACAAAGCCGCGGACCGCCCTGTCCAGGTGTGCTCACTCTTGCCGATGGCGCTGCCGGCGCTGGTGCGACAAGACGGTGCAATATGGCTGGGTCTGCATGTGCAGCACAACTACGGGGACACCAGCCGCGATCTTGCGGCGGCGCTCGAGCTGGCTCTCGCTGCGGAGCCGGGCACGCAGGTGACGATGGTCATCGATCCCGGCCCCGGCGCTCGCCTCCAGGACATGGTGGACCCTGCCACCTCCTTCGAGGTCACGGTGCACTCCGGGTACGAGTACTGGGTCGCCGACGTGGAGGACCCGACGGGCCAGGTGGCGGCCTCGTTGGAGGCAGCGAACTCGGCGGTGAACCCCACGAGCCGACTGTCGAGCGTCGCCGCCGCCTACTGGACCGAAGTCGGCGACAAGGAGTTCCTACGGTGGGTGATGCCGCACGACGAGGATCAGCTACTGAACGCCCTCGCCCGGCTGCACACGAAGGGCCTGGACAGGCTGGTCGATGACGACCGCTTGGTCGGGTCCTTTCGGGCGCACGGCCTGTTAGCCCCCGTCTGGGAAGTGCCGCCCGGGACCGGTGCTGGCGCACTCGAGGAACCCGCGCAACGCTTCGAGCAACAGCTCACGGAGGCGCTGGCGCAGTCCGACCCGTTGAGCGCCGAAGAGCGGTCGGCGCGGAGCGGGCTGGCCAACCGGCAGCTGACGATTCGCTGACCCGGCACTCAGGAGCGCCTTGCGCGTGGATGAACGCGCAACTAGCCTGAGCGCAGCCCGGTCGTCGTTGTTTCCCCCGTCAGCGACGGCCGGGTTCACCATGCTCGGACGCGCTTTCGCGCGTACTTCCAATGGCTAAGGGTCACTTCCAACGGGTTCGAACCCATTGGAAGTGACCCGATACCACGTGAACGTGGGATAGGGACCGACAACGGCCTCAGCCGGTGGCGGGCAGGGGGTCTCGGCGGACCGGACAGGACATGCAGCGCGGTCCGCCTCGACCCGAGCCCAGCTCGGAGCCGGCGATCGCGACGACCTCGATCCCGGCCTCCGCCAGCCGCTGGTTGGTTTCGATGTTGCGTTCGTACGCGACCGCGACCCGCGGGGCCAGCGCCAAGGTGTTGTTGCCGTCGTCCCACTGTTCGCGCTCGGCGACGACCGGGTCCAGTCCGGTCTCGATCCGATGCAGCTCGTCGATCTGCATCGCCTTGGCCGCCGCCGTCAGGAACGGCTCCGGTCCGCTGACCTCGAGCTCGATCGCGCTTGCCGGAACCAGCGCACCCAGCTCTGGCAGCTCCCGTGCGGTCAACGGGTACGCGACCAGGGTGTCCGCGATGTTGGCGTACATCACCACCTTGTCGACGTCGACCATCGTGACGATGGTGTCGAGGTGCATGGTGGCCCGCTCCTGCTTGATCGGCACCGCAAGCACGGTGTGCGCCAGCCGGTTGGCGAACAACTGCCGGGCGAAGCGCTCGACTCCCGCCGGTGTGGTGCGCTCACCGGCCCCGATCGCGACGACGCCGGCTCCCAGCTGCAAGATGTCGCCACCCTCAACACGCTCCATGTCCCCACCGTGCATCCGATCGGTCCCGACGAACCGCGGATGCTTGGCGTAGATGAGCTCCGTCAGCGAGGTTTCGCGCTCCCGCGCCGGCATCGCCAAGCTGGTCACGGCTACCCGGTCGGCGAGCCAGACCGAGGAGTCCCGGGTGAACAGCAGGTTCGGCAACGGCTCGATCAAGAAGTCGTCGTAAGCCAGCAAGCTCGACACGATGCTGTGGTCGATGCTCAGCTCGTCGTTGCGGATGCCTGCGGTCAGCGACCGCGCCAGCTCGGCCGGGTCTTGGTCGTGCAGGGCTTCGACGAGATAGCTGCGTACGGTGTCACCGATGCGCAGGCTGGAAGTGACCTGGGTCACCGCGGACTGCCGAGCCACCGGGTCGTGCAGGGTCTCGACCAGCAGGTCCAGGAGATACAGGACCTCGACGCCGCGGTTCCGCAGCGCCTGCGCGAAGCCGTCGTGCTCGTCTTGGGCGCGGCCGACCCACGGGATCCCATCGAAGAGCAAGGAGTCGTTGTTGCGCGGAGTCAACCGTTGCAGCTCTGCGCCGGGGCGGTGGAGGAGGACCGTTCGCAGGGGTCCGACCTCGCTGTCCACGCCGTGCGGTGTCGCTGCTGTTGTCATGGCGGCGCCAGCCTAACGCGCTGGTGACGGCTCCGACTCGGTAACGGTGAGGGGACGCGAGGAGAGCAGCAGGGGTACGAGCACTGCGGTGCCGGCCACGAAAACGGCGATCCCGGAGTCGTTGAGCAGGCTGCCGAGCAGGAGTGCCATGGCGATCCCCACAGCCGCGGCTCTGCCCGGAGCCCCGGCCGAGCGGACGATCTGGCGGCCAAGGCTGTCGGGTCGGTAGAACAGCCAGCCGAGCACTGCCAGCAGTACCGGCGCCAGCACCGAGACGGGGCTGTGGAGCAGCAGGTCCATGTTCGCGGCCGCCTTGCGCTCGACCACCGTCGCCGCGCCGCCGTTGAGCACCTGGCCGACGAACCGACCCAGATGAGTCTGGTCGTCGGCCGCGCGATGGTAGTCCGCGACTGCCAGGGCGCTCATGGCAACCACCCCCGCGCTCAGCGCGACTCCCAGCCGGACCGGCGACAGGCGTACCCCGCTCGCCATCATCGCCATCACGAGCAGCGCAGGAGCCAGCGCCAGGACACCACCGACGTCGGAGCCGAGGCCAGGTAGACCGGTCAGCAGCACCAGAGTGCCGCCACCTACAGCGATCAGTCCTCGCCGCTGAGCCGGCGAACGCCCCGGCAGGCTCGCCGCCAGGGCGGCGATGCCGCACGCCGCGAACAGGCCGAACGGCATGTTGCCCAGACCGGTGAAGCGCCCCGCGACGATGGGGTTGTAGCCGAGCAGGCCATGGAGCTGCAGGGAGGAGCCGGTAGCGACGTCCGACCCGAGCAGCAGAACGCCCAGCGCCAGCAGCGTGAGCTGTGGACCCCACGGGTGCGCTCGCCATGGACCGGCGAGGGCGACGGCGGTCAGGCCGACAATGCCGGTGAACACGGACATTCCCAACCACAGCTCCGGGGAGTCGGTTCGCTCCCACGGCAGCAGGTTGGCGAGCATGCTGCCGAGGGGAATCGCCGCCACGGCGACCCCGACCGCCTTCTTCCGACTGCGCCGGATGAACACCGCCCCAATGCTGAAAGCCACAGTCAGGACGATCCAGATCACGACCAGCGGTGTAGCCAGTGACTGCTGCGCGTTGGCGGCGGTCTCCGCGGTTACCAGCTCGGTGAGCGGATCGAGGGGGTCACCGGCGCCACCGATGACCATCGGCCGACCGACCATCGCCGAGGGTGGGGTGGCGCCGAGACTCGCCAAGACGGTGGGTGCGACATCGATCAGCTGGACGTACGGGACCCGTCCGGTGCTGGCGGAGCGGAGCAGACTTCCCGGTCCGGTTCCGATCTCCGAGCCGGCAACCGCCATCGCCAGG
This sequence comes from Nocardioidaceae bacterium, assembly GCA_013696555.1. Classification (GTDB taxonomy): domain Bacteria; phylum Actinomycetota; class Actinomycetes; order Propionibacteriales; family Nocardioidaceae; genus JACCYJ01. The sequence continues at coordinate 24,241 of JACCYJ010000170.1, forward strand.
TGCATCTGCGGCGAGCCGCCGGGGCTGTCGGAGATCCCGGCCACCAGCAGCAGGGTTTCCGGATCTCCCGTCACCCTGGTGGCGAGACGACCCACCAGGGAATCGACTCGTGCCAGGGCGTCGCTGCGGGTGTTGTCAGCCGGCAGCACGGGTGCCGCGATCAGCGTCAGTGGGCAGTCTGCACCCGCTGGTGGCTTCGACGCACCGATGACGGCCAAGGTCGCCGCTTGCCCGACGACCTGCGCGCAGGCGACCGAAGTCCCGAGCAAACCGGGCTGCGCGTCGAACGGCTGCTGCGCGTTCGCGCTGAGGATGCGGGCCGGGTCGGTTGCGGGCGAGTCGTACCGAGGGCAGTCGGCGTCGGGGTACAACGCCCGATTTCCTGCGCCCAGGGTGATCCACCCGTCGAGTGGGCACGCGAAGGACTCAGCCCCCCGGGTTGTCAGCGAGCCCAGTGCTGCATGCTCGGCGACCTCCAGTAGCTGCGGAGTCGTCGCCGGGTCGAGGTCGGACCAGGCCAGACCGGGAACGCCGACGACAACCACGGAGGTCACCACGGGCAGCCGCTGCGAGGGCTGCGACGTGGTCAGCCGCCATCCAGCAGCCACCCCGAGAATCGCGCAGCCGACAAGCACGGCGATCGCCGGCCGGCTACGGCGCATCGGACCGGCTTCGCACCGTTTCCGAGGCCGCCACGTACGCCGCCACGACCTGCTCGGTGACGTCGGCCTCGCCGGGCACCGCCGCCGCGCGCCGCAGCGCTCGCC
>JACCYJ010000220.1 GCA_013696555.1 Nocardioidaceae bacterium
GACCACCCGCATACCCTTGGCCCACACCGTCGTCTCCAGGGCATCGCCCGGCAACGGACCAAGATCACGCAGCAGTACGACGGCCGGCAGGCCGAGCGCGGCTAGCGACCCAAGGAGGCTGTTGCGGATCATGGTGCGCCGGCCGAAGCCAGACTCCGCGGCGCCCATGTCCAGTGCCGCCACCGCTTCGCGACGGTCCTCGGGCGAGGACGCCGACGGATGGCGCATCTCGACGATCTCGTGGTCGTCCATGAGCTTCTTGGCCCACTGGATGGCGCCGATCCCGATCAGCAGCAACGCGCCGCCCAGCGTCAGCCCCAGCGCCAGGTTCATCGCCGAGGTGTTGAGGAAGGTTTCCTCCTCGGGGATCGCAAAGTACGCGACACAGAACCCGAGGGTGAGCAGCGTGGCCAGGCCGAACATGGCCGATACTTGGAGCTCCGCGCGCTTCTCCAGCGCCCGGTCGACGTCGCTCGGTCGCGGTTCGTGCTCGCCGATGCCGGGGTCGGGAACGGGCTCACCATCCCTGCGGGCGACCTGCCGTACCGCGTCCTCGTTGCCTGGTTCGGGTATGGGCTCGTGACCGGGCTCGGCATGGCCGTGGTGCGGCTGGTCGCTCACTTCCTCGTCCTCACTCCCTGTGTCCCGATCCACACCGTTGCAATCACCAGCGACCCCATCCCGATGATCCAGGCCGCTGCACCCTCACTCACCGGCCCGAGCCCACCGAGTGGGTGGCCGCCGTACTCCGGCTCGTCGCGCAGGGCCGCGATGTAGGAGATGATCGCCTGCTTGTCTTCCGGGGTGATGACGTCGTCGGAGAACACCGGCATCTGCTGCGGACCGGTCAGCATGGCCTCGTAGACATAGACGCCCTCGGCGTCGTCGATCGCCGGTGCGTAGCGTCCGCTCGGCAATGCCCCGCCCGCACCGACAGAGTTGTGGCAGGCGGTGCAGTTGGTGCGGAAGAACTCCCCGCCCAGACTCACGAGCTCGGGGTCGGTGCTCGCCGTCGTGTACTCCTCGTCTGGTATCGACGGTCCTGGCCCGAGCGAGGCGACGAACGCAGCCATCGCCTCGATTTCGGCATCGTTGTAGACCACGGGTTTCTTCGGCGCTTGCACGGAGTTTTGCGCCAGCGGCATTCGGCCGGTGCCGACCTGGAAGTCGACCGCTGCGGCCCCGACCCCGATCAGCGACGGACCGTAGTTCGTGCCGCGCTCGGTCAGCAGACCCTCACCGTTGAGCCCATGGCAGGTGGCACACCCGACCAGGAACAGCTGACGGCCTTGCTCGACAAGGTCGTCCTCGGCGCTCCGCGCGTCGGCCGCCCGGGGGGCGAACAGCGAGTACAGCCCACCCAGCACGGTCAAGCCCAGCAGTACGACGACGAGTCCGGCTAACGGGTGGCGCCGCCTTGTCGACAGGAATCGCACGCTTCCTCGTTCGGGGTCGTTACTGGATGAGGTAGATGGTCGCGAACAGGGCGATCCACACCACGTCGACGAAGTGCCAGTAGTACGACACCACGATCGCCGTGACAGCCTGTTCATGGGTGAACCTGCGGGCCACGAAGGTCCGACCGAGCACGAACAGGAACGCGATCAGCCCGCCCGTGACGTGGATGCCGTGGAACCCGGTGGTCAGGTAGAAGACCGAGCCGTACGGTGACGATGACAGCGTGACATTTTCGGAGATCAAGGTGGCGTACTCCAATGCCTGCCCGGCGATGAAGAACGCCCCCATCAGGTAGGTGAGCACGAACCACTCGCGCAGCCCCCAGCCGCCGAACTGCAGCAGGCTGCCGCTGCGACCCACCTTGCCGCGCTCGGCCGCGAAGACCCCCAGCTGGCACGTGACGCTGGACAACACGAGAACGGTGGTGTTGATGGTGGCGAACGGGACGTTCAGCAGCTCGGTCTCGGTGGCCCACAGATCGCTGCTGACCGACCGGATCGTGAAGTAGGCGGCGAACAGGGCAGCGAAGAACATCAGCTCACTGGACAACCACACGATGGTGCCGACCGTCACCAGGTTGGGGCGGTCAGGCGCACCCTGCAGCCGGGAGGCGGGGATCGCGGTTGTGGTCGCCACGCAGCCATTATGGCTCCGGCTGCCGCCTTCGGCACCCCGACCCCCTGTCTTATCCGAGTCAGATCGGACACATCCCGACCGATACGATTGCTCGATGCGGTTAGCCCCCACGTTGATTGGCGCCTTGCGGTCCAGCTTCGCGGCGTGTCGGCAACCGTCTGCCGCCAATCGACGGGCGGGCGGGTCGCGGCGTGAGCGATGAGCGCGAGGACGCACCGGTGCGAGTGCTCGTCTACAGCGACGACCTGCGGACTCGCGCCAAGGTCATGACGGCGTTGGGCCTGCGGCCACACCCGGACCTGCCCGCGTTCGAGTACGTCGAGTGCGCAACGGAACCCGTGGTGATCGCTGCCATGGACGCAGGGGGATTCGACCTGGCGGTGCTCGACGGTGAGACAGCACCTGCGGGGGGCATGGGCATCGCCCGGCAGCTCAAGGACGAGATCTTCCAGTGTCCGCCGCTGCTCGTGCTGACCGGTCGAGCCCAAGACGCCTGGCTGGCGACCTGGTCACGCGCTGACGCCGTCGTGCCGCATCCGCTGGACCCGCTCCGACTGGCCGAGGCCGTCGTCGCGCTGGTCCGGGAACGCCTGGCTGGGGTCCGGGCCGATCGCTGACCCGAGTCTGAGGTCGCCTGAGCGCTCGGAGGTGCGATGACCGTTACGACTGGCTGGCCTGCGGTGCTCACCGCACTGATGACCGGCACCGACCTCGCGTCGGCGCAGGCGTCGTGGGCGATGGAGGAGATCTTGTCCGGCAGCGCGACGGCTGCCCAGATCGCCGGCTTCGCGGTCGCCCTCCGGGCGAAGGGTGAGACGGTCTCGGAGGTCGAGGCACTGGTCGAGACCATGTACGCCCATGCCGTGCCGCTGACGGTCACCGGACGGGTCGTCGACATCGTCGGTACCGGCGGTGATCGGGCTCGCACGGTCAACATCTCCACGATGGCCGCGGTGGTGACCGCCGGGGCCGGCGTACCCGTCGTCAAGCACGGGAACCGGGCGGCGTCATCGGCCAGTGGGGCCGCCGACGTTCTGGAGGCGCTCGGTGTCCGGCTCGACGTTCCCAGCGACCGAGTCGGCGAGGTGGTGGCGCGGGCCGGCATCACCTTCTGTTTCGCACCGGTCTTTCACTCCTCGCTGCGCTACGCCGCCGTGGCGCGCCGGGAGCTCGGCGTGGCGACGACGTTCAACTTCCTAGGTCCGTTGACCAATCCGGCGCGGCCAGCCGCCCAGGCGGTTGGGGTGGCCGACCGGGCGATGGCCCCGACGGTCGCCGGCGTCCTCGCCCGCCGCGGCGTCGACGCGCTGGTGTTCCGTGGTGACGACGGGCTCGACGAGCTGACGACCACCACCACATCGGCTGTCTGGGTGGTTGGTAGGGGAGAGCTTGTCGCGGAGCAGCTGGACCCCCGCGAACTCGGTCTGGCTTCGGCTGCGCCAGAGGACCTGCGGGGTGGCGACCCGGCGTACAACGCGGATGTCTTCCGCCGGGTACTCGCCGGCGACGCTGGACCGGTGCGTGACGCCGTGCTACTCAACGCGGCTGCTGGTCTGGCGGCGCATGCGGCCCATGTCGGCGCCCTTGCGGATCGGCTGGCCGACGGCATGCGGAGCGCAGTGGAGTCCATCGACTCGGGCGCCGCCGCCGGTACTCTCGCCCGCTGGGTCGATGCGACCCGCGAACTTGCCGACGCCTGAGCCACTGAGACAGCGGACCCCGTGCCGCGGCGGTCAGCCTGCGGCCTCGGGGCCAAGGCTGAATGCCGCTTCGAGGTCGTGGGAGGAGTAGCTGCGGAACGCGATGTGTGTCTCGGTGGACAGCACGCCGTCGACCTTGTTGAGCCGGTCCGCCACCACTGTCGCGACGTCGTCGTGGTCGCGCACTCGGACCATGGCGATCAGGTCGATGTGACCGGTCACCGAGTAGACCTCGCTCACGCCGGACAGCTCCGCGATCTGCTCGGCCACCTGTGGGATGCGGGACACGTCGGCGTTGACGAACACGATCGCGGTGATCACGGCGCGAGCCTAGCGCCGGGCTACCGAGGTGGTTGGTGGACGGTCACGAGGCCACGCCGCTCGTCGAACGGCACCAGCGAGCTCGGAGAGTGGGTGGCCGCATCGAGGACATGCAGATAACGTCCAGCGCCGTCCAGGGGACACGTCCACTCACCATCGAGCTCGATCAGGCGCACCCCGTCCGACTCCAACCAGCGCAGCAGCGCCTCGGTCTCGGCGGCGGTGGCGGCGGGCGTCGGGCCAGGCCCGGGGATGACCGTCTCGGCAAGGGTCGCCAGGGAGCCGACGAACTCGGCGGCAGCTACTCCGGCAGGCAGCACACCGGCTGCCACCAGCCGCCCGAACCGCATCACATGGACGTCCCAACCGGTCTCACCTTGCCGTCGGGCAGCGGTGAGCTGAGCGCAGCCGGTCAACGAGGCGAGTCGTTGGGTACGCGCCGTACCGCGCACGAATGCGCCGAGGCGATCACGGTGGACGCTGGCGTCTTCGTACCGCTCCTGCTCGGCCAGCCCG
>JACCYJ010000224.1 GCA_013696555.1 Nocardioidaceae bacterium
TGTCTGCTGTGGTGTTGCGGGTGACCCGCAGTACCTGACCTCCTCGTGTTTGAGCTGTTGCCAGGACCATGCTCGACTTGATGACGTCGGTCCCCGGGGTGACCACGGCAGAGGATGCGCCAAGCGGTACGGTCACCAGCCCGGCGCTGCTAAATGTGACGGCTCCCTGCGCCTGGATCGCGACAGGTCCTTCCGCGACGAGGCCGACGTCGCTGCCCGCCGCCTTGACCGCTGTGTCTCCCGACGCTTCCACACCGGTCTCCCCGGCATCGGCAAGCAGGCCAACTTGTGACGAGCTCGCGACCGCACCGTAGTTCACACCGTAGAAGTAGCCGCCCCGGTCGTTGCCGACTGCGCGGATGCCGTCGATCCAGCTGGGGTCAGTAGTACCGGCGTACTCCTCGTTCGTCGCGAACACCGCCCCCGCCTGTTGCCCAACGACCGCCAGCCCTGTGTATGGCATGGGATAGGTCTTTCGATGCCAATTGAGGTACGTGGTCTGCTCAGACCAGTTGCTCCGGCCGAGCACCAGAGGGTCGTCGACGTCCGCCTGCGTCGCATTCCCCGTCGCTAACAACATGGCGACGGCCGCACCCGCCGTCACCGTTGCTACCGCCACCCTGCGTCTACCTGAACCTGACATTGCCGTCCTCCCCTTCTACCGTCCGAGCGCATCCGAGAGCCCACAATGATCTCGAAGGAAGTGTTGACACAAGGGCTCGCTGTTGAGCCGCCAATGCGGCAGTCACATAGCAGCCGGGAAGCTCGTGACGTTTGGGCGCCGGGTGTCCATGATGATCCTCGGCAGGTAGCCGATGCCGAGATTTCTTGATTGGCTGGCAGGTGCCACGGGCGGGCCGCTGCGAGGAGGGAGCGTCATGGGTACGGAGGAATTGACAGGAAAGCTTGTCTCGTTGATCACCGCGGCTGAGGCCGCCGCAGCCTTGGCGGCCTAGTTGAAGCTCGACCTGGATGGGGTCATGCAGATCCTGCCGTGGCCGAAGCGCTCGAGCGAGTGCCCTCGCTGGTCGCCCCGCTGGCACTCCTCGACGATCTCGACGACGCCTTCCGCCACGCCATGGTCGGAACCGTGATGTCATTTCTGAAGCAATCCCTCGACCTGGTCGATGACCCAGCGCGTGCCGGCGGCTGGGTCCAAACCGATCCAGTGGTGCTGCGGTCACAAGGCGAGTCGTCGGGCGGCGTTCCTGGTCTCATCGCGCGGGTAGCGCCGACCCTTCCAGGCCTCGAAAATGCGCTGGCGCGCGACGGCGCGCACATCCTCGACATCGGCTCTGGCATCGCCGCCCTTGCGATCGCCTGCTGCCGGGAATTCCCATCCGCGAGTGTCGTGGGGCTCGAACCTTGGGAGCCGGCGATGGAGCTCGGCGGCGCAAACGTCATCGCCGCTGGACTTGGTGACCGCATCCCCTACGCACCGATCCTGTCGAGGAGCTTACGGACAAGGAGACCTTCGACTTGGCGTGGATGCCCGCACCATTCCTGTCGCAGACGGTGCTCAAGCCGCCGCTCCTCGCGTAGCTGCCAGCCTGCGTCCCGGTGGTTGGCTTATTCTCGGCCGCTACGCGTCACCAGCCGATCCGCTGGCTGAGGCGATTGGCAATCTGCGTACCGTCCGAGGGGGCGGCACGACGCTCACAGACAACGACGCGATCGCCCTGCTCGCACGTGCCGGTCTAGTCAGCGTTCGCGCGATACCAAGTGACTGGGCGTTCCCGATCCGGTTCGTGGCAGGGCAGCGTACCTAGGTCCACTGTTGGTCCTGATCCGCGATCCGTCAGGCCTGAACTGGTACCTCGTAGATCTGATCCGCCGGGTGTCCCGCCCGTTCGTGAATGCGCTGTACCGCCTCCGCGTTCGGAGCCTCGGACAGGCAGAAGACCATCCCACTGCTCGGGTCGGCCCAGGCGTGCTTGAAGTTCACACCCTCTTCGCCCTGAATGTCGAGGTCTGCCTGATGGGCTTCGTTCAGAGCCTCTGGTGTGACGCCCACCATCCCGGTGTGCACGTCCATGAATTCTGGCACTGTGTGCCTCCTTTCCCGTCCCTCCCGACATTCAAGCACTGGCTGAAACATTTCGGGGAGCCAGCATCCGGTTCGCGGTTTGGCGGCACACGATCGACGGCGCCCACTGCGGTGATCGGGCGTCCTCAAGGCTGGGAGAGCCGTCGTAGCTCAGACAGCTGCGTCGAGACCCTGCTGCCTGAGTGGCTCGCGGGTGTTCGGGTTCACCGAGTCCCGGAACGGCATGTCGACCACGTGCGCCCCGACCGGCTTGTCCTTCTTGTCGGCGTATGCGTCGGGCAGTCGGACCCGCCAATGAAGTCGCACGCGAGGCGAGCCGCTGCGGTGGGGGTATCGCGGCAGACGTTTCCTACCTGGGCAAGGTACGAGGCCGCCGGTTGGAGAGCTGGTCGCGCGACGTCGAGGGCGACGCTAGACGGCCGCTCAGGACGTTCGTGAACTCGTCACGCAAGGAGCTTGCCAGCGACGGTGAGGCTCGCCGCCCCGGTGAGGACTCGAGTCAGGGGCTGAGCGGACACTAGCGACGAGCCGTGGTTAGCGAGCGACCTGACGGGCGGAGCCATAGCGTGACGTGAGCCGGCTGCAGGGTCTCGTGCACCGCCGCGCGCAGATCCAGCCCAACGGCGTCTAGGTCCAACTCGTGCCGGAGCCGGGCGGCGAAGCCGTCTATGGTCCGGCCAGCGTCGTAGCGGCTCCGGTAGAAACGGCGGTCGACGGCGCGCTGGATCCTTATCCGAGCTGGGCTGAACAGCGCCGCAACCGCAAGCGTCGAGCCTGCCACAGCCAGGTCGGACTGCGTGGTCACCGGGTCCAGGAGCAACTGCAACAATAAGACGGAGCCGAGATACATGCCGGCGAGGGCCACTGTCAGGAAACTGTAGACAACTGCCCGGTTGATGATGACGTCGATCTGGTACAGACCGTATTTGAGGATCGCGACTGTGATCGCGACAGGAATGCCGACAAGCGCGATAACCGCCTCGCCAAGGTAGGCGACGACCGTCACAGGCGACCGATCGCAGCCGCACGCAACTTGCGCCAACCCGACCACGACCTGGCAGGCCACCCCCGCAACCGCGGCGCAGCCAATCCACTTGATTTGCTGGCGAAGCTCGGCATCACCCCAGTGGTAGCGCGCCACGAGCGCCACGAGCGCCACCCCCAGAACCAGCGTGTAAAACACCGAAAGGCCCTGAAGCGTTCCGATGAAGGCGAGGTCGTCGCCGAGCGATCCGATGGCGAGCGGGTTCGGGAAGAGCAGGGACACGCCGCCGGGTGCGGGCAGCGCCACCGGCCTGGGGGTCACGATGTAGCCGACAAGCAAGAGCGGGGTGATCGCGACGGCCGTAATTGCGACGGGGCGCCATCGCGCCGATGGGAGTGCCCCGGTGGGGAAGATCAGGAGCACGTAGGCGACGCCCACGAATATCGGAACGAACGTCCACTCCGAGATCGCGCCGACCAGCTTCGCCGCGGGCACGGAACCGGGGTGCGTGACAACGCCCACCACGGCATAAGCCGATGTCAGGCAGAGGATCACCAGTAGGAGTCCCACGCCGATCAGCATCCAGCCGATGCGGTTGCCCACCCGCCGGACAATCATCGCCCCGAGGGTGGCGTACACGAGACCCGCGACCGACCCGCCGAGATTCGAGTATGCGTCTGCGGGTACCAGGTCCTGCCACGCCGCCAAGGTCAGGACGGCATTCGCGACCCCGAGCAACGCAGTGCAGGCCAACAGGCCAGAGACAACCCGTACGACCCGTCCCGGAAGTCGCGGCACCATCACGCCACCGTGCTCGCGGTCCTGGCTGCCGGACGGCCGTCTTGGACCCCGCAATCGAGACGTGCGAGAACAGTCATAGAGGCCCTCGAGGCGGTTGGCCAAACAGTAAGGTTAGCCTGGTATTCAGGATAACCTTAGGATTGTGATGGCGCGACCGCAAGACCTGGGCTTACATAGGATGAACACCGTCGCACTGTTGGGCCGCGCATACAGCCTCCTCGGGTTCCAGATCGTCGACGGTGTCGTGGGAGCAGGATTCCCGCAGAAGCCGTCACACTCCGCGGTCTTCGCTCAGATCAAGCCGGAGGGGTCGCGCCTGACAGACCTGGCACGCGGCGCGAACATGACGCCACAGGCCATGGGCGAGCTCGTCGACGAGCTCGAGCAGATGGGGTACCTGGTGCGCCGCCCGGACCCGACCGACCGGCGCGCCAAACTCATCGTGCTCACTGATAGGGGAAGGGCTTGCATCGCCGCGGGCATCAGCACCATCCACGGGATCGAGGAGAGCGTGACTGCGATCCTCGGTGAACGCGGCCACCGACAGCTGAACCGGCTGCTACAGAAACTCTTGGACACTGCCTGAGCCACAGTTATCGAAGCATCCGCCCATACGCCCGGGGGTGAGGGGGGCTAGACAGCTGCGTCGAGACCCTGCTGCCTGAGCCGCTCGCGGGTGTTCGGGTTCACCGACTCCCGGAACGGCATGTCGACCACGTGTGCCTCGACCGGCTTGCCCTTCTTGTCGGCGTACGCGTCGGGCAGCCAGACCTGCAGCGCCGTGCCGAGCTCGGACAGCGCGTTCGGGACGTACGCCATGGCGATGTTGGTCTCCAGCTCGGGGGAGTACCACGGCGAGGTGAGGTAGCCGACCGGGTCGTCGCTGTCAGCGTCCGAGACCAGCCAGAAGTCGGGGGCGTAGTCGTCGATCGGCTTGCCACCAATCACCAGCCCGACCAACCGGTGCGTCCACGACGGAGAGCCGGCCTCCAGGGCAGCTCGGGCTGCCTCCAGAGCCTTCTTGCCGACATAATCGCCGGCCTTCTTTCGGGGCACCTGATAGCCGAGGTTCACCTGGAACGGGAGCGTCTCGGCGTCCATGTCCTGCCCCCACGACAGGATGCCGGCGGCGACCCGGCGGTGATGGGCGGGCGCGATCACGGCGAGGCCGTGCGCCTTGCCCGCGTCCAGCACTGCGTTCCACAGTGTCTCGGCGTGTAGTGTGGCGTCCCGCAGGTAGATCTCGTACCCCTTCTCGCCGGTGAACCCGGTTTGGGAGACCATTACCTCGCAGTCAGCGATGGTGCCCGACCACAGCCCGTACGACGGGATCTCGGCCGCGTCGGGACCGATCAGGTCGGTCATCAGATCGATCGACTTGGGCCCCTGGATCTGGACCGGGCAGACGTCGATCTCTCTTATCGTGACGTCGAATCGTTTGCCCACATTGACACCCTGGAGCCACAGCATCAGATCGCTGTCAGAGAGGCTGAACCAGAACTCGTTGTCGGAAAGGCGCAGCAGCACCGGGTCGTTGAGGATGCCACCGCTTTCGTTGCACAGGATCACGTAACGGGCGCGCATGACTGGGATCTTGGTGGCGTCGCGGGTGATGACGAAGTCGACGAACGCCTCGGCGTCCGGGCCCTGGACTCGGATCTGGCGCTCGACGGCGACGTTCCACATGGTGACGTGGTTGACCAGCGCGTCGTACTCCACCATCGCCCCGCCGTCCTCGTTCCGGACGTAGCCCCGAGGATGGTAGACGCGGTTGTAGACCTCCGCCCGCCAGCACCCCGCCTCGACGGACAAGTGCCAGTACGGCGACTTGCGGATGCGAGTGGAGATCAACAGCTCGACCGGCGTCGGGCCGGACTGGCGCAGGTTGATCGGCACCGACCGGTCGGACTGGTCGACGGTCGGGTTGTTCGGGTGCGTGCGG
>JACCYJ010000235.1 GCA_013696555.1 Nocardioidaceae bacterium
ATGCTCATCCGCTTCATCAGGGTCATGCCCTCACCTTACGATGTCGGCGGCGCGCCCGACGAGGTCTCGCTCCGCAGGTACTCTGGCCGCGTGTTCCGACGCCGCCCCACCAGCGACAACGATGCCGTTGACCCAGCCGCGGAGACTCCGGAGGAGGCGCTGCGCCGACTGCAGGGCCAAGAAGCGAAGGGGCGCCCAACTCCCAAGCGCAAGGAGGCGGAGACGGCTCGCAAGCAACGGCTGACACCTCCCAGGGACCGCAAGGAAGCGGCGCGCCGGATGCGGCAGAAGCGGAACGAGGAGCGGAAGCGGGCCCAAACGGCGCTCCACACCGGCAACGAGGCGAACCTGCCGGCACGTGACCGGGGCAAGGTACGTAGATTTGCTCGGGACCTGATCGACTCGCGACGCAACGTCGCCGAGTACCTGCTGCCGCTGCTCATCATCATCTTGGTACTCGGCTTCGTGCGTACCACCGCAGCTGCGTGGGTGCAGCTCGTGTTGTGGGCGGGCACCATCGTGGGAACGTTCATCGACACCGGCTACCTCATCGTCAAAATTCGCAAGGAGTTGGCCCGGCGCTTCCCCACCGAGTCCACCCGTGGCGCCACGTCGTACGCCGTCTTGCGCAGCGCGCAGGTTCGTCGCTTCCGGCTCCCGCGCCCTCAGGTGAACCGCGGTGCCACCCTGCCGGAACGCTACTGACCTGCTCTGCGACAAATGCACCCAAACAGGAGGGCGCACCCCCTTGACCTGGTTTACGCCGTACTCCTAGATTTTGCCTCGACCCACGCCCCCTGCAGGGGTCGAAGACCAAACAATCTCGGCGGGGTCGTGCCTGCCATGCATATCTCGGGATCGCAGCCCTGGAGAGACATGGCCGGCACTCCCAATCGACGTACGCTGCTCAAGGGTGCCCTAGGCGTTGCCGGTGTCGCCGGTCTCAGCCGGTTCGCTACTCCGGCACAGGCAGCGGTCAGCAGCGTCACAAAGTACGGCATCAACGTCGCCTCCGCGACGATCTACAGCGAGCGGATCGCTACGTACGGGCGGGTCAACATCGCCCGTACGTACTACACCGGCATGGTCCCGACGACGTGGAACGCGAGCAAGGAGGGGCTCAGTGACGCCAAGCGAGTGCAGGTGTCGTTCAAGTCCGATCCCACGGCATTCGCCGCCGGGACGTACGACACGACACTGATCTCCTGGTTGGCCAGCATTCCGGAAGGCTGGACTGTCTGGCTGACGTTCTGGCACGAGCCCAATGACGAGCTCAAGGCAGGGCAGTTCACCGCCGACAGCTACCGCGCCGCCTGGAGTCACCTCAGCCTCGTCGTACGCAACCAGGTCAGCCTAAGTCCCGGCACGACAGTCCTGCTAGCGCCGGTATACATGGGATACCAGGCCAACACCGCAAGCGGCTGGTCCGACGCCTGGGTACCTTTGCCGACTGAGATCGACGTCCTGTGCTGGGACTGCTACGGCAACCCCGTCAAGGGCGGCGTGAGAGGCGTTTACCCGGCCGTCAACGGCAAGATCGACCCGTGCCTCCGAGTCACCGAACGACTCGGCTTCACCGACTGGGGCATCAGCGAGTTCAACGCCCCCAAGCTCAAGTATGACCCCAAAGAAACCGAGAGGGTCAAGTGGCTGGAAGGATTCCGCGCCCACTGCCAGGACCCCAATCGGGCCACCGCGCCGCAGCTGGGTCCGCCCTCGATCATGCTGCTCTGGGAAAAGAAGACCGCCTACCCCGATCAGGGCTTCTACACCGAAGCCACCAAGAGCTGGTGGCGCAACCTCATCACCGCAAGTCCCTGACGGCGTAGATCGCTGTTCAGCCGAGGGCTCGTCGACCTCCCGCAGGCTGGACGAGCGGGCGGCACGTAGGGTCACGGCCATGGAGTTTCGCAGCCTTGGGTCCAGCGGTCTGAAGGTCTCGGCCATCGCCTACGGGAACTGGCTCACGCACGGGTCGCAGGTCGAGGAGGACGCTGCTATCGCGTGCGTGCACCAGGCACTCGACGAGGGAATCACGACATTCGACACCGCCGATGTCTACGCCAACACGGCCGCCGAGACCGTTCTGGGCAAGGCGCTCAAAGGTGTCCGACGCGAGTCCGTCGAGATCGCCACCAAGGTCTACTTCGAAACAGGTCCAGGTGGTCCGAACGACTCCGGGCTGTCGCGCAAGCACATTCGCGAGTCCATCGCGGGTTCGCTGGACCGGTTGCAAACCGACCATGTCGATCTCTACCAGGCGCACCGCTACGACCACGAGACACCTCTCGAAGAGACCATGGAGGCGTTCGCCGAGGTCGTCCGGTCCGGCCAGGCCCACTACATCGGCGGCTCGGAGTGGACGACGGAGCAGCTGAGGGCAGGACACAGCCTGGCGCGTGAGCTGCGCGTACCGTTTATTTCCAACCAGCCGCAGTACTCGATGCTGTGGCGCGTCATCGAGGCCGATGTGGTTCCGACCTGCGAAGAGCTCGGCATCGGACAAGTGGTGTGGTCACCGATCGCACAAGGAGTGCTCACCGGCAAGTACCGGCCGGGCCAGCCACATCCGGAAGGGTCTCGGGCCACCGACGACAAGGGTGGCGCCGACATGATCCGGCGTTGGCTGGGCGATGACGTCTTGACCGCGGTTGCTCGCCTCCAGCCACTGGCTGATCAAGCCGGGTTGTCCATGGCGTCGCTCGCGGTCGCCTGGGTGCTGCAGAACCCCAACGTCTCCGCTGCGATCATCGGCGCGACTCGGCCGGAGCAGGTGACCCAAAACGTCGAAGCGGCGGGCGTACGGCTCGACGCCGACCTGATGAAGGCGATCGACGAGGCACTCGGTGACGTCGTCGAACGCGATCCAGCCCACACCGCGAGATCGTCACCGAAGTCCCGACCAACCTCCTGACTCAGCGACTCACTGTCCTCGACGGTTGACCCACAGCCGCAACAGGGGGTCGACGAAGTGCCAGGTGCTGCCGTCGCGCGCCAGG
>JACCYJ010000289.1 GCA_013696555.1 Nocardioidaceae bacterium
AGGAAGAGCCGCAGCCGCCGAGGCCGGTCGGCGAATGCGGTGAACCCTTCGGCGGCCACGACGTGGCGCGCATGCAGCGGCACCCAGGCGAAGGCGGTGAAGGCCAGGTCCCATTCGTGCGTCACGGGAGCGGCGAAGTCCCAGTCGAAGAAGCCGGACAGCTTGTCACTGGCCCAGGCTGCGTTGTACGGAGCGGCGTCGTTGTGACCGATGATCAGACCGGGTTCCCAGCGCCCACCCTCGCGCCACACGGCATCCGGTGGCGGCTGGAAGCTCACCACCGCCGCGTGATAGTCCCGCAACCAGGTGGCTACCTGGGTCAGCGCGTCGTCGGAGTGGACCCAGGTGGGCCACGGATGCCGGCTGCCGACCGTCTCGCCGGGCAGGAACGACAGAACCTCACGACCAAGCTCGTCCATGCCGAGCGCGCGGGGCGCCTGATCGAAGCCGGTGACGCGCAGATGATCGAGCAAGGCATGCACGGACGGTGTCCACGGACCTGCGTGGCGACGGACGGTGTCGCCAACCCTCACCGCACCACCGGTGTTGCCCCCATCGAGGCGACGTCCCTGATCCACCTCGCCATGGTCGCATCGCGTCATGCATCGGCAGGTTCCAGCACCCGCGTGACCGCCGAAGAGCACCCTTGCTCACCAACACGACCGCAGCGACTACCAGCGGCAGAAGAGTGCGTCTGCGAAGCTGATCAAATTTCGCCGCGGCGGTCATGGGTGGGATCGGTAGATCTCCGTACGCTCCCACGTCAGCCGTCCCCTGGCGCCGATTCTGGCGGTCACGAACTCACCGCCGCCCAGCGTGCGCTCGTCGAAGAGCTTCAGACGACGCGGCCGAAACAAGTAGAAGCGGTAGGCGCTGAGCTCGTCCTCGTGATAGTCGGAGAAGCGCTTGGCGTAAAGATTCTCGGCGTACTCAACGTCTTGCCTCCTTGCTTCGTGGGCCGCCCCGAACAGTTGGATGCCATGGTCGGGGCCTCCCCACGTCTGGCTGGAGTCGTAGACGGTGACCCCGACCGAATCATTTGCGCGAATGTTGCGCGAGTGCTTCGCGAGTGGCTCCGACAGCCAAACGACGTCGAACTCCGGACTCCAAGCGAAGTACGCCGCATTGACATGCGCCATCTGCTGAACCGTTGCGATCGCGCACACGGTCGAGGCGTCCAGGAGCTGCCGCGCCGTGGCCGCCATCCGCGTGGCTGCCATCGGACGCTTCAACCGGTCGATCGCCATCGGTCCGAACCTACAGGCGCTCAGAACTTGACCGCTGCTTGTTCAGTCCCTCCGCGGCATGGTCGGAAGACGTTTCCGCGGAAACGCTTTCGCTGGATGATCCCGCGCTCGGAGCCCGCCCGAGTGGTGGTTTCCAGGGGCTTATCCGGCGAATCGACCCCCGAACAGCACCACTCGATCCTGGAGCAGGTCATCGCCGCGAACGTCCGACCATCGGCAGGACCGCGCACTATCGGCGGCATGTGCGTGCGTTCGCCTTACCGAACCGTTGCGGACGGGCTCGGCTCCTCGCGTCAATCGCGGCTACTAGACGATTCCGTCAGGACCGGCGTCTGGCCAGACTCGGTCCAGGTGTCTGGCGGGAAGCTCTCTTTGCGGCTGCCCACCCCGTTGTGGGTGTGGCTCACTTTCGGTCTGCGTCCCGTCGGACACCGTGACGAGGCGTGGCTCAAGAGGGGACTGCCCTGCTCGTAGTAGCACTGCCCACCTTGTCGTCCATTCGGCATGAACATCAGGCGGGAGCAGCACATGAACCAGGTCATAGATCAGGTCATCATCGGGGTCGATCCCCACAAACTGTCAGCAACGATCGAGGTCGTCGACGCCCAGGAGCAGTTGCTGGGTTCGGGTCGCTTCACCACCGACCGGGCCGGCTACACCTCGATGCGGACCTACGTCACGAAGTGGCCACAGCGGCGGTGGGCTGTCGAAGGCGCCAACGGTGCCGGTCGACCACTTGCACAGCGACTGCTGGAGGCCGGCGAGGAAGTGGTGGACGTCCCGGCCAAGCTCGCGGCCCGGATCCGGCTTTTCGACACCGGCCACAACCGCAAGACCGATGCACGAGACGCGCACTCGATCGCCGTGGTCGCCGTCCGCACCGAAGGCCTGCGGATCCTGCAGGTCGACGGGGAACTCGAGGCGCTGCGGATGCTCACCGACCGCCGTGAGGCCTTGACGCGCCGCCGGGTCCAGACCGTCAATCGCCTCCAGGCACTCCTGGCCGAACTGCTACCCGGCCAGGCCAAGAAGGACATCACCACAGGTCAGGCCAAGACCATGCTCGCCAGCGTCCGTCCCCGAGACATCGCCGGAAAGACCCGCCGCCGCATCGCCGCGGAGGAACTGGCTGACCTGGTCGCGATCGAGACCAAGATCAAAAAGGCCACCGCCGAGCTCAAGACGATGGTCCTGGCCCGGGGCTCAACCCTGATGGACATTCACGGTGTCGGGCCCGTGGTGGCGGCCCGGATCCTGGCCGACGTCGGCGACGTGAGCCGGTTCGCCGACCGCAACCGGTTCGCCTCCTGGACCGGCACCGCGCCCCTGGATGCCTCCTCCGGCGAACAGAACCGCCACCGCCTCTCACGAGCCGGGAACCGACGGATCAACCACATGATCCACATCGCCGCGGTCACCCAGCTGCGCCTGGACACCGACGGACGGGTCTACTACCGACGAAAGCGAGCCGAGGGGAAGAAGCCGTTGGAGGCGATCCGCTGTCTGAAGCGGCGGATCTCTGATGCCATCTACCGCCAGCTCCTTGCCGACGCACAACGAGTCGTTGGACGCGACCCAGGTGCGGGCCCGGGAGGGCACTGCGGGGCGTCTCAAGAATCCAGCGCGGTCGACCTGCCCCCGCACATCGACACTTCGGATCAGCCACTTCCCGGACC
>JACCYJ010000045.1 GCA_013696555.1 Nocardioidaceae bacterium
CCCACCGGCCTCCCGGTAGGCGTTGCTGAGCGCGCGGGCACGGCCCAAGTCGGCGCGGGCGAACTCGAAGAGGACATACCCGAGCTCCTGGCTCGGATCGGCCGGCCCGCTGTTCTCCCAGTCGATGCCGCACACTCCGCCGTCCGCGGTCGGCAGGACGTTGTCGGCCCACAGGTCGCGGTGGCAGGTGCGCAGCATCTGGGGTGGCTCGATCCAGGACTCCAGTGCGACCAGCTCATCACGCAGTTCGGCCAACCGGCCAGCAAACGGCGCGCCCGCTTCGGTCAGTTGCTCGACCAGCTGGTCCCACCGATCGGCACCGACCGGTTCGTGATGCCACGGGTCCAACCGGCCGAGCTTTGTGACAGGTACCTGGTGAATGGCGGCCACGATCGCGCCCACCAGCTCCGGGTCGAGATTGGGGTCAGGGGCTTTCAGATCGACCCACTCGTACACCCTGACCTGCGTGCCTTGCATGGTGGCGAACACACATCCCTGCGTGGTGCGCCGAACCTGCGGCGTCGGTACACCGGCGGTGTAGGCCGCCTCCTGGAATGCGGTCGCCAACCGCGCCTCGTCCTCACCGGACTGGTAGAACGGCACCTTCACCGCCCAGTTGCCGTCCGCGGTCCCCAGCCGCCACACGACGCCTTGCTTCCCCCGCGCGACCGGCCCGTCCGAGAGTCTCGGCGCACCGCCAAGAGCAAAGCATCGGGCGACGTCCACGGCATCCACCGGGACACTCCAGCACATACGCGCGCCGCGAGACCAGGAGAACGGATCGAGTCGTCGCTCGAGGGGCCTGGGCCTCCAGGCCCGCGCTTCGATGCGCGCCACCACCAGTAAGGAGGGGCGCCCTGCGCCGGTGACGGGGGTACCTGCGGCACCTTCGTGGTGAGCGGGTTGTACCGCACACCGGTACGACGTCCCTAGCTCACCGATCCGCTGTCTACCGGTGCAATTGACCTCGGATTGCGCCCGCTGGGTACCGCTCGTTGTGAATGTTGAAGTAGAAGCGCCTGGGATGCTGATTGATGTTGCGGATCAGGCGCTTGCTGCCATCTCGTGCACAGTTGCGACCGCCGGTGACTGCGCCGGTGAAGTCGATGACCACGT
This sequence comes from Nocardioidaceae bacterium, assembly GCA_013696555.1. GTDB lineage: Bacteria > Actinomycetota > Actinomycetes > Propionibacteriales > Nocardioidaceae > JACCYJ01. Next base: position 1,117 of record JACCYJ010000045.1, read on the forward strand.
CTCCGCTGACGGTGGGACCGCCGCGGTGGATATGCGCCGCAGTCGGAGTTCCGATTCGGCTCCACTCAGCGGTGACACACGCCTTCGCCTTCGCCCGGTTTGTCTTGATGACCGCCCGTCCACGCCCGTTCCGGTCGCCAGGACCGGGCACCTCCTTGGACCCGCGCAGGTTTGCAACTAGCCCGGATCTCCCGGCGAGGTCTTGCCCGGGCGACGCCGCGGCGTTGGCAGCTGGCACGCCGCGCGCGGCGGCCGCCGGTGCGCCCAGCCCCACTGTCACCATCGCCGTGCTCGCGGCAACCGATACCGCGCACAGGCCCATTCGTTTCCAGGTTCGCAACCCGGCATTTCGCATGTACGACCTCCCTCTCCGGGAGCTCCACCTTGCGCTCGCTCGACAGTCGACGTCAACGGTGCAATCAGGGACGATCGCCCGCAAAACGTCGTCACCGGAAGGGTTCACGACGGCAAATAGTCGGCGATGTACAGAGCTCGCAGCGCCTCACCCTGCGAGGCGGGTCCAGGGTTCTCCTGCGGGTCGATTCGGTACCACGCCTCCGGACCGTCCTCCCCTGGCAGAGGGAAGAGCAGGTAGCCGGCGTCATCCGCTTCGACGTCGTCCCAGACGCGGCCCGCGTACTCCGGCGGACCGCCCTCGCAGATCACCCGGAGCCTCATCCCGGGACCGTACCGGACCGTCGGCGGATGGCCGTTGGAGGACGCTCGCTCGTACGATGTGATCGGTCCGCGGAGGAAGGCCAGTCATGCCCAAGACATCGAAGAGCGGCAAGGCGAAGAAGGAGGAGCTGCCCAGCACCCTTCAGCGGTCGGGTGGCAAGGCGCAGCGCACCTTCGCCAAGGCGCATGATTCAGCCGCCGAGGAGTACGGCGACGGCGAGCGAGCGCACCGCGTCGCGTACTCAGCGCTGAAGCACACGCACGAGAAAATCGGTGACCACTGGGAACCGAAGAACGGCAAGGGACCGTCGGACGCCAAGGCCGCGGGCGGCCGGAGCAGCAGAAGGAAGACGGCCGGAGGTGTCGATGCAAACGCGTCGAAGAAGCATCTGATGGACGTGGCCCGCCAGCTAGACGTTCCGGGGCGCTCCAAGATGACCAAGGCCGAGCTGGTCAAGGCGATCCAGAAGGCAAACGACAAGCAGACCCGCGAGGCTCGGTCGTAGGTCGCAGTGGTATGACGTGCACATGACGACATCACCACAGGAGCCCCCAGGCCCAGGACAAGACCCAGATCCCGACTGGAGCGAGACGCCACCGGTCACCGATCCGGACACGATGCGGCCCGGCGGTCCGCCCCCGGTACCTCCCAAGTAAGGGTCGCTCGATGACCAAGCCGATCCATGTCCGGATGGCGATGGACCTGTTCGTCGAGGACGAGCAGGCCATGCGTGAAGCGGCTCTTCAACGCCTGCGGGACGCCTGGAGTGCCGATGAGGACTTCCCGTACTCCGACGCGTCGGACGTGCCCTTCGATGAGGTCGTCAACAGCCTGGTCGCAGATGCGCTACCGCTCGAGCTTCCCGGTGCTCGCCGCGGCCAGTTGAGTGTGGAGACAGAATCAGATGGGGAGGAGACCGCCGACTCCGACGAGAGCGCCACGACCGAGGCCAACGGTGACTCCGACGACGGTGACTCCGACGACGGTGACTCCGACGACGGTGACTCCGACGACGTTGACTCCGACGACGGTGACTCGGGCGGCGGTGACTCGGGCGGCGGTGACTCCGACGACGAAAGGGCCGACCCGGTCGACAAGCAGTTCTGAGTGAGCCCAGGAGGCAAGAATGAGTGAACTCGCCCAGATCGGCGACGTGGCCGTCAGTCATCTCGCAGATCGGCGACCACTTCTGTGGGCTGGCGCCACGACCTTCGACATCCTCCTCGACGGCTCGCAGACTGGCGGCTCGCTCGGCCTGCTCGACCAGTTTGGGCGCCGTGGCGATGCCACACCGCTGCACGTTCACCGTTCTGAGGCAGAGGTGTTTTACCTGATCGAGGCTCCAACACGGCGTGGGCCGGCGATGACTCTCTGGTGCTCGATGAGGGAGCGGCCATCTACCTGCCACCCGACCTACCCCACGCCTTCCGCGTCGACTCTGACTCGGCTCGGATCCTCACGTTGACGACGCCGGCGGGTTTCGCTGACTTCGTACGCACCGCCGGCATTCCTGCGGAGGGTGACGTGCCGGCAACCTGGGAATTCGATCTGGGTCGCGTCATGTCCGCCGCGCCGGAGTACGGCATCGAGATTCTCGGTCCTCCGCCTGACAACCCACCTCTGCCGCCTGAACGAGAGCCTCGCTGACAGGTGTCGTCAAGGTGGTTGCCATGGGAAACATGACCTGGAACGCGCCGCCGGTGGAACGGGTCGAGCGGCCGCGTCTCCCTGATGAGCGCGAAGCACTTGAAGCGGCGTTGGACGGCGGGCGGCAGACATTACTGCTCAAATGCGCGGGTCTGAGCGCCGACCAGCTCAAACAACGCGCCATACCGCAGGCTTCGCTGTCGCTGCTGGGACTGGTTCGCCACTTGGCCGGCGTCGAGCGGTGGTGGTTCCGGAGGAACTTCGCCGGTCAGGAGCTCGACGACATCTACTCATTCGAGCGCAATCCGGACGCTGAGTTCGAGGAGCTGGACGATGCGGACGCCGAAGCCGACCTTGCCACGTTCGCGGCCGAGGTGGAGCTAGCGCGACAGACCACCACCGGCCGCGACCTCGACGACACGTTCACGTTGGCACCGCACTTCCTACTGCCGGATCGGCGACCGGACGAGCACAACCTGCGTTGGGTGTATCTCCGCATGATCGAGGAGTACGCCCGCCACAACGGGCACGCTGATCTGCTCCGCCAATGCATCGACGGGACCACGGGCGACTAGCGGACGCGGTTGGCGGCGACGAGGAGTTGCGCACGCGCGCCCGCTGCGACGGTGGCGCCGTTGAAGGCGGGGCCGAGTCGGACTGATCGCTGTGACGCCGCTACTCCGATGCGCGGCTTCGGCTATGACCGCCGATCTCCCAGTGCCGGCCGAGCACGCCCGCGACAACCGCCGCCGCCGGCTGCAACGGCCAGCGACCGTCTAGCAACATTGGGTTCGCCGGGTTCGCCGGGTTCGCCGGACAGCGGCCGCTGATCGACGATGAACGGCTACATCTATGAGATTGTTGGGCAGTATGTGGGCCGAAGCCGCCAGGAAGGACCCCGACGAAACACCGGGGCTTGGCCGGCTTACGCCCGCAGCTTGGAAGGGACCTGTAAATCCAGACGGTTCGGACCGTACTGTCGTACTCATGCAGACCCCCGCGGCGAGCATGCTTGATGCCAACAGGTGCAGTCGGCGCCGACGCATCCTGATAGAGATCGGGCTGCTAACTCTCCTCTACATCGGGTACGCGTTGGGCCGCGCCTGGGTCTCGACCGAGCCTGCGACAGCCATCGCGAGCGGCCGTGATCTGTTGGCGTGGGAGCGCGTGCTGCACATCGACATCGAGGCGACGCTCAACCAGGCGGTGAGCGCAACAGCAGCGGTGGCGGTGATCTCCTGCCTCATCTACGCCACCTTGCACTACGTGGTGACGCCGGCCGCCATGGTGTGGATGTTCCGGAGCCGTCCGGCCGAATACAACCGAGCCCGAAGCACCCTGGCCATCGCCACAGCCGGTGGCCTCGTGGTCTACGCACTCGCCCCCGTTGCCCCACCGCGTCTTCTGCCTGGCGGCACCTTCATCGACACGATGAGCCAGTACGCCGCTTACGGCTGGTGGGGGGACGCGGGTAGCGCCGTCCGAGGCATGCAGGAACTCACGAACCAGTACGCCGCGCTACCCAGCCTGCATGTCGGCTGGGCGGTGTGGGTCGCGCTCGTGGTGTGGCGGGCATCGTCCAGGACTTGGATCAGAGGTCTGGGAGTCGGTTATCCGGTGCTGATCTCCGTTGTTGTCGTGGTCACTGGCAATCACTACCTCATCGACATTGCCGCCGGAGCGGTGCTCATGCTCGGCAGCGATGTTCTGGTCACCCAGACAAGACGCGCCCTGCGCCGCCGTGCCGCCCGACGAAAGCCTCCGGTGCCGGTTCATCCGTGGCCGCCAATCTCCGTCCCCGCTGTCGTCGCGGACCCCGAACCGGAGGACAAAATCGAGCCGTACTGCGTGCCGGTGTCGCGACGCTGACGCATCGGCCCGCTTGAACCGCCCTGCCAGAATCTTGCCGTGCCGGTAGCGCTCGACATCGTCATCCTCGCGGTGGTCGTCACGGCCGTCAGCGCGCTGGCCCGCAAGTACGCCCTCTCGGCACCCCTGGTGCTCGTGTCGGTCGGATTCGTCGCGTCGTACGTCCCTTTCGTGCCGACGCCCGACCTCACCCCGGAGATCGTGCTCGTCGGGTTCCTGCCACCGCTGCTGTACGCGGCAGCGATCCGGACCTCGCTGATCGACATCCACCGCAACAAGCGACCGATCCTGCTGTTGTCGGTCGGTTTGGTGGTCTTCACGACTGCCGGCGTTGGGTTGCTGGTGTGGTGGTTGTTGCCGGTCTCCCTGGCCGCCGCCCTGGCGTTGGGCGCCGTGGTGTCGCCACCGGACGCGGTCGCTGCGACCGCTATCGCGCGCCGGGGCGGAATGCCCCGGCGAGTGGTGACGATCCTCGAGGGCGAGAGCCTCGTCAACGACGCCACCGCATTGGTCAGTCTGCGTACCGCCATCGCCGCGACGGCCGGCACGGTGTCAGCGTGGGGGATCGCCTGGGACTTCGCTCGTTCGGCGGTCGGCGGCATCTTCGTCGGTGTCGTGGTCGCCGTGGTGGTCGGCCAGATCCGCAGACGCTGGATCGACGACCACCTCACCGACGTCGCGGTGTCCCTGCTCACCCCGTGGGTGGCCTACCTTCCGGCCGAGGAGATTCACGCCTCCGGGGTCTTGGCGGTCGTGGTTGCCGGCCTGCTGCTCGGCCACCAGTCACCGGTCATCCAGTCAGCGTCGTCCCGGGTGTTCGAGCGCACCAACTGGGCGACGATCTCGTTCCTGCTGGAGAACTCCATCTTCCTGCTCATCGGCGGGCAAGTGCGCACGATCGCCGAGGACCTGGGCGCCAGCACGCTGCCCGCTGGCCGGATCGTGGCGGCGGCGGCCTTGACCCTGTTGGCGGTGATCGTGCTGCGCATCGCCTGGGTCTTCCAAATCACCTACCTTCCTCGGCTGTTCCCGGCGATCGCCCGGCAGGACCCCAGCCCGCCCTGGCAGGTTCCGCTGGTCGTCGGCTGGGCGGGTATGCGCGGGGTGGTGACCCTGGCGGCGGTGTTCTTGCTGCCCGAGAGCACCCCGTTTCGAGAGGTCTTCGTGGCCATCGCGTTCGTCGTAACGGCCGGAACCTTGCTGCTGCAGGGACTGAGCCTGCCATGGCTGGTGCGTCGCCTGGGGATCGATGGCCCCGACCCGGCGGAGGACCACCTGCAGGAGGCGAGCGTCTACCAGCGGGCCGCCCGAGCGGGGATCAACGAACTGGAGGAGGCGCTCACGGGCGATGAGCCGGACGAGGTGGTGCAACGCCTGCGCCAGCGCACCATCGAGCGTTCCAACGCTGTCTGGGAGCGGCTGGGCTCCCAGCGGGAGACACCGAGCGTGATGTACGCCCGATTGCGGGAGCGGATGCTGCAGGCCGAGCGCGAGGAAGTGCTGCGGGTACGTCGCCTCGGGCTGGTCGACCAGCAGGTGCTGCGGAACGTACTGGATGCTCTCGACGTCGAGGAGACGGTGCTGGACCAAGCCGTCGAATCGAGCTCGTCGGAACGGAAAACCGAGCTACGGGCACCACAACACCACGACGGCTGTGAGCATCTCCAGGCGCACGAGACGGTGCCCCAACCGCGCACTCCCGAAGGCTGCGAGGAGTGCCTGCGCGATGGGACGGAGTGGGTACACCTGCGACTGTGCATGGACTGCGGGCATGTGGGCTGCTGCGACTCCTCACCGCAGATGCATTCCGACGCTCACTGGCGGGACGCCCGGCATCCGGTCGTACGCAGTTTCGAAACGGGTGAGGCGTGGCGGTGGTGTTATGAGGACCAGCTGCTGGGTTGAGTTGCCGCTCAGCCAGGGGGGACCAGCTTGTCGACGAGGGCGTCGATACGCCCCGCCAGGTCGACGTCCTTGGCAGTGATGCCACCCGCGGAGTGGGTCGACAACCTGAACGTCACGGTAGTCCAGCGGATGTCGATGTCGGGATGGTGATCGATCCCCTCGGCCTCCTCGGCCACCGCTTCCACCAATCGGATGCCGGTCATGAACGAGGGCGCCTGCACCGCCCTTGACAGGGCGGAGTGTCGCGTTTCCCAGTGCGGTCGCTCCGCCATCGCAGCGTGCAGCTCGGTTTCGTTCAGCAGTGCCTGCATACGACGACCGTACCGCTGGTGGGTCCGTCAGCAGAACGATGCCGGCGGCGGAGTCTCGCTTTCCGCCGCTGGCAACGTCAACCGTTCGCGCATCTCACGCCGCGTTGATCTTCTTCCGCTCGGAGCCGCCGCTGATCTCGACCTTGCGAGGCTTGGCCTTCTCGGCTACCGGAATCGTCAGGGTCAGGACGCCGGCGTTGTACTCGGCGCGCAGGTTGTCGGCATCGAGGGTTTCCCCCAAGAACAACTGGCGAGTGAATACGCCCAGGGGCCGCTCAGAGACGATGCGCTCGGACTCATCGCTACGTGGGCCGGAGCGCTCTGCGCGCACCGTAAGGACATTGCGCTCGACGGTGAGATCGATCGAGCTGGTGTCGACACCGGGGAGATCGAAGTGAACGTAGAACTCCTCACCCTTGCGGTAGGCGTCCATCGGCATCACCGCGGGACGGGCGGCCGTGCCGAAGACGGCGTCCGAGAGCCGGTCGAGCTCGCGGAAGGGATCGGTCCTCATCAACATCTCTGCAAGCCCTCCTTCGGTCAGCTGGCGGCTCCGGGCCATCGGAACGCTGGCGGGGTGCAGATCTATGGTCATCACTACACATTTTGTGTAGTCGCGGCTATGCTGTCAAGCGTTCTCAGCCAACCGAAAAGAGACATCCGCCATGACTGTCACCGACCCCCATGCGGTGCTTGGCCTGCGTTCGGGCGCATCGGTCGAGGAGATCGTTCGGGCATACCGGCGACTGGCCCGCAGATGGCATCCCGACGTCACGAACGACCCGGCGACAATCGAGAACTTCCTTGCTCTCACGGTTGCGTACGAGCAACTCCTAGCCGCCGCCGAGGCAGCCGCCCACGTCGAGGCCGTCGGAGTCCGTCATGTCGATTCGGGTGTCGAGCCGCCGCTTGTGGCGGGGCCGGTGCACGTGACGCCCGTTCGCTACCGCCGCGGGGACCGGGATGACTGACGCGCTGTTGCCGGACGCCGCCCTCTTCAACATCTCGGTCGCCGCTGAGCTCACTGGCGCTAACCCCCAAATGTTGCGCGCGTACGAATCCAAGGGGCTCCTCGGGCCGCATCGCACGTCTGGTGGAACTCGCCGCTACAGCACGAACGACTTGGACCGCGTCCGGCGCATCTGCGTTCTGTTGGAGGCCGGTTTGAACCTTGCCGGCATCAAAGCGGTGCTCGACCTACAAGACGAGGCCGTCGCGCTTCGCTCTGAGCTGGCCACGTATCGGGGCCACCGCTCCTGAACGCCGAGCTCACCGACGGCAGTGAGCGTCAACCGGTTTCGGCCGGTGCGAAGACTACGACCACCTCGAGGTCCTCGGTGATGTGGTGGAAACGGTGCTCCTCGTGCGCTGGGACGAAGATGACCGACCCGGAGCTGACGAGCGTGCTCTCGTCGCCTCCGGTAAACGTGGCGGCCCCGGCGAGCACGACATAGACCTCGTCCTCGCGGTGTGGCTCCTGGACGTCGAGCTCGCCCGCTGACAGGGCGTACAACCCAGCACTCATGGCTGGCACCCGGAGGAACTCGAAGTAGTTGTCACCGCCATTTGCGAGGCCCTGTTCAAGCTGTGGCCAGCTCAGATGTTTCACGTCGCGCTCCTCACACCATGGCGGACAGGCCGCGCTTGGCCAGTTGGTCGGCGATGATCAGCTGCTGCACCTCGCTGGCGCCTTCCCAGATACGCTCGACCCGCAGTTCGCGGAAGAAGCGTTCGGCCACGTTCTCACGCATATAGCCGCGGCCGCCGAAGATCTGGACGGCGCGGTCCGCCACTCGGCAGGCCATCTCCGACGCATACAGCTTCACCATTGAGCAACGCCCGTGCAGCACCAACTTGTTGACGCCCTCGTCGACCGAGCGCGCGGTCTCGTACACCATCGACCTGGCGGCGAAGAGCTCGGTGGCGCTGTCGGCCAGCATCGCCTGGACTAGCTGGCGCGCCAGCAGCGGCTCACCCTTGACGATGCGATCACGCGCAAAGGCGGTTGCCTCCTCGATCAGTCGCTCGGTGGCGCCGAGGCAGCGAGCCGCCACCATGAGCCGCTCGAACCGGAACCACTCGTACGAGAACGTCATCCCCTCTCCTTCGGCGCCGACCAGGTGTGACGCGGGCACGCGAACTCCTTCGAACGCGACGATGGGGTGGTGGTGGGCGATGGTGTGGCTGTACGCCGGGGTGCGGACGACGCGGACGCCCGGGGACGGCAGCTCCACCACGAAGAGCGCGTGCTCGCCGGTGTGTGGCCCCTCGGTCAACACCGCCTGGACAAAGGCGTACGCCGCTTCGTTGAAGCTGGTGACGTGCCACTTGACTCCGTCGATGACGTACGAGTCGCCGTCGCGGCGGGCGGTAGTGGTCAGCGCCGCCACGTCGGAGCCGGCTTGCTCCTCCGTGATCGCGTAGCACTCCTGCATCTCACCGCGCACCGACGGTAGTAACCAGCGGGTGCGTTGCTCTTCGTTGGCCACATCGGGCCACCAGGACGGAGGGGTGTTCATCACCCAGCCGAGTGCGTTCGTGACCCGACCAGCCTGCTCTTGCACCAGCACCTGCTGGAGGCTCGTGCAGCCTTGTCCACCAACGTCTGTGGGCATGTTGGTGGCGTAGAGGCCAAGATCAATGGCTTGCCTGCGATGTGCCGTGGCCACCTCGTGCGCCAGCTCACCCTGGGCCATCTCGGCCTCGACCTCGTACGGGATGAGCGTGTTAGCGAAGTCCCGAGCCCGCTGCTGGAGCTCCAGGTCCTGCTCGGTCAGGCCGTACATCGAAACTCCGTTCCGGCGCTGTTGACTGACTGTTCAGTCTATGCCAGCGTCGCTCGATGTGACCACCAGGAACGGGCTGCCTCGCAGCGCCGACGCGGTGGTGGTGGGTGGCGGCACCATCGGCGCATGGACGGCGTGGTTCCTGCGCGAGGCGGGCATGGAACGGGTGGTGCTCGTCGAGGCGGAGACCCTCGGCAAGGGCGCCAGTAGCCGCGCTGCCGGGATGGTCCGCGCCCAGGGGGGCACCGAGACCGCGGTCCGGCTGGGAATCTTCAGCCGCGACTTCTATCGGGATCAGGCTGAACGCCTCGGCATCGACTCCGGCTTCGTCGCTCATGGCTACTACATGCCCTGCTTCTCGGAGCCCGAGGTGCAGCAAGCGCGGCAGCGGATCGCCATGCAACAGGCGCTGGGCCTGGACGTTCGCTGGGTCGACGCCGAGGGGGTTGATACCGCCAACCCCGCGATGGCGCCACGGCAGACGCTGGGTGCGTCGTACGCTCCGGGCGACGGCTATATCGATGCTGCGCGCAACGTGCTCGCGTACACGGTGGCGTTGTTCGGTGCGGGAGTCGTTGTGGCGGAGCGGACCCGGTTCACTGGCTTGCGTTATGCGGCGGGACGTGTGGTCGGAGTGCGTACCGATGTCGGTGAGATCGCCACCGACCGGGTGGTGCTGACCGGCGGTCCGACCCTCGCGGCCGTGGGACGGGCGACTGGCTGCCGCATCCCGACCGGTGGTGCCCGGCACCAGGTGGTGGTGACGCAGCCGCATCCCGATCTTGCGCCCCACCAGCTGCCCATGGTCTTCGACGTCCCGTCCGGGATCTATTGGCGGCCCGAGGAGGGTGGCGTGATGTGGGGGATGAGCAATCCAGAGGAGGTCACGGGCGAGGCGGTCGAGTTCGACTGGGCGTACCACGCCCGGATGCGGCGGCGGATGGTCAGCCTGCTTCCGGTGACGAAGACGCTCGGGCTGCGGCGGGTGTGGGCGGCGACCATCGACTTCACGCCCGACCACCTGCCGATCCTGGGACCGGTCATCGGCCGGGATGGTCCCGTCGCGGGAACCGTGGTGGCGGCTGCTGGTGGCCACGGGATGATGTGGGGACCAGGAGTCGCCCGGACGGCGGCTGATCTGACTCTCCATGGACGCAGCGACCTCGTGGATACCAGCGACCTCGGCCTGGACCGCTTCGATGAGCTGGGCCGAAGTCGATTGGCGCCGGATCCCATCGCGCTGCCGTTCCCCGAGGTCGCAGCTTCACCTGGCTGAGCTCCGCTTCACCTGGCGTGTACGCCGGGTGAAGTGCGCTGATACCAGGTTCACCTGGGAACGGTGGGACCGCGTAGCAGCACCAACGCGTCGACCGCCACTACGCCGGTCGGGCCGGCTATGAGCGGGTTGATGTCGACTGCCGCCACAACGTCGCCGAGCTCGGTGGCCAGCTGCGAGACCGACACCAGCGCCGATACGACTGCTCGCCGATCGCAGGCAGGCCGACCTCGTACCCCGTCGAGGAGCCGCGCCGCCGAAAGGGTGGTCAACAGTTGCCCCGCCCGCTCGGAGTCGAGCGGCGGAAGGGCCACCACCCGCTGCGTCAAGAACTCGACGAGCGTGCCCCCGGCCGCGAGTACGACCAGTGGGCCAAGGGACGGATCACGCACCACTCCCAGCGCCAGCTCCACTCCGTCAGCCGCCTGTGCTTGTACGACGACCCGCGGGCCCAGTCGGCGGGCGAGCTGAGCGTACGACTGGAGTACGGCCTCAGCTCCGCCCACTCCGAGGATCACCCCCGCCACCTCGGTCTTGTGGTGCTGACCGAGCTCGGCTGTCTTGAGCACCACGGGATAGCCGAGCCGGTCGGCCGCCGCGACGACTTCGTCAGCAGACTCCACCGCCACCGTGGTCGCGACCGGCATGCCGTACTCGGCAAGCAGCTGCAGCGACTCCTCGGCGGCTAACGCCCCAGCCTGAAACCTTGCCCGCCAGCGGGCAACCCGTTCGGCGTCCACCGGGGCAGGTGTCGGTAGCGTTCGGCGCAGCTGCGCTGCATCGAGCAGGTGATGCAAGGCGCGAAGTCCGCTGCTCGTCCCCTCGAGCACCGGGATACCGACCGATCGCAGTTGGGCCGCTCGCGCTTGGTCCACTGCGGCTGCGATGTTGCTCAACAGAACGAGCGGGGCCTCGGTCGCGGCGTGAGCGTCAAGGGCTGCTTCGAGGTAGGAGTCGTCACCGTCGTACTCCTCGATCAGGTCTACCGCCAGGGCCGCGACGCCTACTCCCGGATCACCGGCCAGCGTGGACAAGCAGCTGGCCAGCAGCGCACGGGTATCGTCTCCGGTTCCCCACACGTCGAGCGGGTTCTCCGCGATCAACCAAGGAGCCAGCAGCCCGCTCAACCGCGTCCGCGTCGTCTCGGCCAGCGGCGCGAACGGTACACCGTGACGCTCGGCCATGTCGGCGACGTGCGCCCGCTCCGCTCCGGAGTCGTGAACCGAGGCGATGCCGCGGTTCGATGGATTCGCCCGCCGGCCGATCGCGAACAACTCGAGGGTGTCGGCCATCTCGTCCAAGTCAGCGACGCGGTGCACGCCGTAGGCGTCGAACAACGCTTCCCAGGCGGCGTCATCGCCCGCCACCGCACCGGAGTGGGCGTTCACCAGTACCCGGCCAGTCGGCGATCCTCCTACCGTCAGCGCAACCACGGGCACGTCGCGCGCGGCCGCGGTCGCTAGTGCGGACCGTATGCCGTCGGCATCCCGAAGTGTTTCCAGCACCAGAGCGGCCACCCTGGTTTCGGCCAGCTCCAGCGCGTACGTCAGGTAGTCCGCGGCAGTGGTGACTAGCTCCTGACCGGACGAAACCGCCAGCGAGTACCCGATAGCGCGGTGGGTACGCAGCATCGCGGAGAAGACCGAACCGGAGTGCGTGATCAGTGCCACCGGTCCGATCCGCAGGGGATACCGCTCCAAGTAGCCGATCGCTCGAATCCCAGCAGCGACGTTGATGAACCCCATGCAGCCACCCCCGCACAAGGCCATGCCTGCCCGCTGCGCCGTCCGCGCAAGCTCGACACCCAACCCGTACGCCGTCCCAAAGATCACTGCACCTCGGTCACCACGGGCAGCGGCGCACTCGAGCTGCTCGACCAGAACGGCATCGGGTACGCCGAGCAAGACGAGATCGACCGAGCCGGGCACCTCGCTCAATGCCGGGAAGCACGGCTGACCGAGGATCTCTCGGTGGCGCGGGTTCACCAGACGCACATCAGGTCCGGCGGGGCTGCGGAGTGCCTCCGTGGCGAGCCGGTGGCCGAACGAGCCGGGCCGGTCGCTGGCACCGACCACCGCGACGGATCGCGCTTCGAGCATCGAGCGCAGCACGTCCGGCGACACGTCCTTCCGCTGGAGCGCCTTTGACTGACTGTTCAGTCTAAGGAGGTGTTAACCTGCGCGACAAGAACCACGACGGATCGGAAATGTCTCATGACCGTCAACGCCGTAGCAGATGCGGCTGACCAGCGGCGCGAGGAGATGCTGCTCGCGGCGGCGCAGCTCATCACCGAGCGCGGCTTCTCCGACACCAGGATCGCCGACGTCGCAGGTCGGGTGGGCGCGAGTCCGGCGCTCGTCATCTATTACTTCGGGACCAAGGACAGGCTGCTGACCGAGGCCTTGCGCTACTCGGAGAAGTCTTTCTATGCCGCTGCAGACGAGATGCTCGAACGTACCCCGTCAGCCCGCGATCGACTCGAGACATTGGTTCGAATGACCTGCGTGCCGCACGGTGACGCCGACCTGCCAGCGGCGTGGGGGCTGTGGTTCGAGTTGTGGGCGACCGCTTTCCGCGTCGAGGAGATTGGCCGCGATCGCATCGAGCTCGATCAGCGGTGGCGGGACGTGATCGCCCGGGTCGTCAGGGACGGGCAGGCAGCGGGGGAGCTCGGGAAGGTGGATGCCGAGGACTTTGCCGTAACGTTCTCGGCCCTGCTCGACGGGTTGTCAATCCAGGTGGCGCTACGCGACCCCGTCGTCGACCCGGACCGCGCGTTCGCCATCGCCATGCGGTTCGCAGCCACGTCGTTGGGCACGGACTGGCGACCACGTCGGCGACCTGTCTCGGTCATCGCGCGCCAGAGGTTGGCCGGGAGTCGTTGACAACCCCTCTTAGTTCGTGAGAACTCACCGTTCGTGGCGACTTACCAAGAAACGCTTGAAGTGCTGGGGGATTCCAGTCGTCGCGCCATCCTCGAAGCGCTTCGGTATCGACCAAGAGCGGTGGGTGACCTTGCCCGGCAGCTGCCGATCAGCCGACCCGCGGTTTCCCGGCACCTGAAGGTCCTTCAACAGGCGGGGCTGGTCGCGTATGACAAGCAGGGCACCCGAAACATGTACCACCCCCTTGCCGACGGTCTGCTTCCGCTCAAGTCCTGGATCGACCAGTTCTGGACCGACGCGCTCACCGCCTTCGCCGAATACACCAAGGAGAGTTCCGATGACGAGCCCCACTTCTAGCCCTCCAGCCGTCATCAAGACGGTCGCGGTACCCGTCGATCCTGATCGAGCCTTCGCGATCTTCACCGACCGGCTTGGTGATTGGTGGCCCTTGGCCACGCACTCGTTGTTCCGACAATCCGCCGCCGGCGTGACCCTCGAGCCACGACTCGGTGGGGACATCGTGGAGGAATCTGAAACGGGCGAGCGCGCCGTCTGGGGTACGTTGACCACCTGGGAGCCACCGGCCCGGCTGGGCATGTGGTGGCACCCGGGCAGCGACCCAGCGGACGCCACTCGCGTCATCGTCGAGTTCGTTCCACACGCGCGCGGAACCCTTGTCACGTTGACACATGATCTCTGGGAGCAGCGGCGTGGCGACAGTGACGAGAGCCGTGCTGACTACGACATCGGCTGGGACATAGTCCTTGAGCAGTTCCAGCAAACGGCTCAGTGATTCGCCCTCTCCCGGCCGAGCGGACTGGAGCGCCAGGAGCCTTCATCGCCGTTTCCCGCTTCTCTGGGCAACCACGCTCGCCGCCTAGGGGACCGACGACACCTGGACGCGCGGCGCAGCGGTCCTGATGCCAGCTGCGAGCCTGGCCGACGCGTCTAGCTCACGCCCCTAGGCCCGGGAAGTGATCCGGCGTCCTTGCCGTACTTGTCGAGGTATTGCTCAATGGTCTCCTCCTCGACCGCCTGCCATAGCTCGTTGGACTGTCGTGGGTCTAGCCGGACGATGCTCGCTCCCGCGCTGGTGGTGTCGAAGCGGCCGAACGGTGCGGTTAGGAACGTCACGTCGTTGGAACGCAGGTTGCGCAGCGACAGGGCCAGCGAACGGATCTCCCCGGTGTCGAAGCCGTCGTCAACGGTGAGGTTGGCGACCACAGCCCGGAGCGTCGGTGTGAACGTGAACGGATTCGTCAGCGTGCCCCCGCTGAGCAATTTGCTCATCAACGAACGGATGAAGTTCTGCTGTCTGTCGATGCGCCCGAAGTCACCGCCCGGCAGGTCATAACGGGTTCGGACGTAAGCCAGCGCATCCTCGCCGTCGAGAACTTGGTTGCCCTGCTTCCATTCGCGCTTCTGCTTGTTGTCGTAGAACGTCTCCGGAATGTAGACCTCGACTCCGCCCAGTGCGTTGGTGATGTCCTCGAAGCCGGCCCAGTCCACCACGGCGAGATGCTCCATGCGCAGCCCGGTGAGGTTCTCGATGGTGGCGATGTAGGCGGTGGGGCCGTACAGCGAGAAGGCGGCGTTGATCTTGTCCACCCCCTGTGGCTGCCCTGCGTCGTCGTACAGACGTGCGTAGGAGTCGCGTGGCACCGAGATGAGGTACGCGTGCTCCCGGTCGGCTGTGACGTGGACGATCATGATCGTGTCACTGCGCAGGACGCCGGGATCCCAACCGCCTTCCTGGATCTCCGTGATCGTGCGGCCGTCACCCTTGTCGACGCCAGCCAGCAAGATGTTGACGGCCTCCGAGTCGACGGCCGCCGGGCGCTGGTTGTCGGGGAGTTCACCGATGGTGACCTTGTCGATGTCACCAAGCAGACTGTTCAGGTACAGCACGAACCCGAGCACGACCCCGGCTGCCAACAGCACGAGCGTGGCCACCGACATGAGCACGGGATGCCGGCGGAAGAGTCCGCGCTTACGAGGTGCTTCGGCACTCTCGGGCTCAGCGAACAAGTCGTTGTCGCCGTCGGCCGACCCTCCTTCCCCCGAGTCGGTCGGCGTCTTCTCCTTGTCCAATGCCCCTCCTTGCCATCTCACCGAGCATGACACAACGTCCCAGGCGTATTCGCGCTCTCGTGAGCCCGACGGTTCGATCGGTTTGTGCGGTGCGTCGCCGCAATCACGTCAGGCGCAGCGATATCCGGGGTTAGCGGGGGGCGAACGGGGTGACTCGGGCGGCGAGGTTTGCCACATTGGTGATGAAGCGGTCAACGTCATCGTCGGTGTGCTGCACCGAGATCAACCACTGCTCGATCTTGCCCCACGGCGGCAGGAAAACCCCACCATTGTGCTGCACCAGCCAGTGCGCGTGCCCGAGCCGGTCGTCAATGCGCAGGAAGTCACGGAAGTTGCGGATCGGATCGGGCAGGAACGTGATGCAGCCCTTGGCGCCCGCGGTCACGACGTGCCAGGGCAGCTCGTGCTCGTCGATGATGGACTCGATTCCATTCTGCAGGCGGATCCGAAGCCGCTCGAGGTGTTGGTACGCCTCCGGCACCAGCACCTCGGTCAGCACGGCGCGGGTGGCCGCCATCGTCAGCGGGTTGCCGTTGAACGTGCCGCACTGCTCGTACCGGCCGTCGTCGATCCAGCCCATCAGCTCCGACGTGCCGCCGATCGCTGCCGTCGGGGTGCCACCACCGAGTGCCTTGGCGAGGCAGACCAGGTCCGGGGTGACGCCGGACGACGCGGTGATGCCACCAGGGCCAGTGGTCAATCCCGTCTTGACTTCGTCGAACGTCAGCAGCGCCCCGTGCGCGTGCAAGATCTCGCGCAAGCCGGCCAGGTAACCGGGATCGGAGTGGATGATGCCGGCGTTCATCATCACCGGTTCGACGATCATCCCCGCGATCTGACCGGGATGGTCACGCAGTGCCCGCTCCACGGCCGCGAGATCGTTGAACCCGACCACGACCACGAGGTCACGGATGGCTTCGGGGATGCCGGAATTCGCGGCCACACCGAGCGGACGGTCGGCCGGACCCACCTCCGACTCCTCAGGCGCAACCGAGACCTGTACGGAGTCGTGATGACCGTGGTAGCAACCTTCGACCTTGAGGAGGAGGTCTCGACCGGTGGTGGCGCGCATCAGGTGGACGGCATCCATGGTGGCCTCGGTGCCGGAGTTGGCGAAGCGCCACTGCGGCAGCCCGAACCGCTGTGCCAGCTCCTCGGCCACGGCGACGGCATCTGCTGTCGGCTGCGCGAAGTGGGTGCCACGGCGAACGCGTTCGGACACGGCTGCGACCACGGCGGGGTGCGTATGCCCGACCAGGGACACTCCGTAGCCGCCGTGGAAGTCGCTGTACTCGGCCCCGTCCACGTCGTACACCTTCGAGCCGCTGCCGTGGCTCATCCAGACCGCTTGCGGCTCGGCGATCTGCCAGTTGGAGGTGGCGCCACCGGCCAAGGACTTCCGGGCGCGCTCGTGCAGCGAACGGCTCTCTGGTTGCCGCCGCAGAAAGATGTCGGACTCCGTGGCGATGAGGTCGTCCAGGGTCGAATCGGTGGGTGCGAGACGTGGGCTGGTCGTTGAGGTCATGCCAGGCTCCATGGTGTGCCAGCTCGAGTGGTGTTGACTGACCGTTCAGTCTAACTCTCGGGGCACGGCGTGCACGCCAGGCCGATCTGGACCTTACAATCCAGCCAGGCGTCGATGGGAGCTGGTCTGTGGGTCAATCCGGAGGATCCATCGAGCTGCGCAACCTGGGGAAGTCGTACGGTGACGACCCCGCGGTGGTCGATCTCAACCTGCAGGTCGAGCCCGGGGAGTTCTTCTCGCTGATCGGGCCGTCAGGTTGTGGCAAGACGACGACGCTGCGGATGATCGCCGGCTTCGAGGAGCCGACCACCGGCGAGATCCTGCTCGACGGTGTCGACGTTGCTGCGGTCCCGGCACACAAGCGGCGGGTCAACACCGTGTTCCAGAGCTACGCGTTGTTCCCGCATCTGTCGGTCGAGGACAATGTCGGCTACGGGTTGCGCTGGCAGGGCAGCATCGACCGCGCTGAGCGACGCCGCCGGGTCGGCGAAGCACTCGAGCTCGTGCAGCTCACCTCGTACGCGAAACGTCGACCGCACCAGCTGTCGGGCGGTCAGCAGCAGCGGGTTGCGCTCGCCCGAGCGCTGGTGCTGCGGCCATCGGTGCTGCTGCTCGACGAGCCGCTCGGTGCATTGGACGCCAAGCTACGCAAGACGCTACGCCAGGAGCTAACGTCGCTGCACCGTGACGTGGGTGTCACCTTCGTGTTCGTCACGCACGACCAGGAGGAGGCCCTGGAGATGTCGGACCGGCTCGCCGTAATGGAGCTCGGCCGAGTCATCCAGAGCGGGGCCCCCCGCGAGGTGTACGGGGCGCCACTCACCGCGTACGTCGCAGACTTCCTCGGCGTGGCGAACCTGCTCGCGGTCCAGTGCCTCGACGGGCGCCAGGATGGGTTGCGCCGCGTCCGGCTCGGCGACGCTGAGCTCCTGGCGACGCCGGCGGCCGGAGACGTCGAGGCCGATGGTCATGTCGTGATCAGACCTGAGCGGGTTCGTCTCGTGGCCCGGGGCCCACGTGCGGTGAACTCCGTGGCGGGCACAGTCGACAAGCTCGTCTACGTGGGCGCCACCACACACGTTGTCGTCCGGCTGCCGCAGGATCAGGTGGTGCAGGCGCTGGTCGTGAACGACAACGACGACGACGACCTGGTGCCCGGCACTCCTGTCACCGTGACCCTGCCCCCGGAGGCACTGCGGTTGCTCGCCAAGACCGGCGCCGGGGTCACACCTCGGTGACGCCGAGCTCGTCGAGGGTGTTCCCGTCGCCCCGCCGCAGCCGGCGCAGGACGAGCCAGGCGAGCAGCACGGCCAGTACCGATCCCAACAGCAGCAGCGTCGCCAACGCGTTGAGTGCCGGCGTCGGCGACGTTCGCACTCCGCTGTAGAGCTTGATCGGTACGGTCACCGAGGAAGCATCGGCCGAGAGGAACGAGCTGACGACGAAGTCGTCCATCGACGAGGCGAAGACCACCATCGCCGCAGCGAATACCGACGGTGCGAGCAGCGGGATGAGCACGGTACGGATCGCCCGCAGCGGTGACGCTCCGAGGTCGCGCGCGGCGGTCTCGTACTCCGAGCCGATGGAGAGCAACCGTGCCCGCACGATCACCACGACGTAGGAGATGGAGAACGTCACGTGCCCGAGGACCTGCGCCGTACGGCCCAGCGGGATGCCGGTGTACAGGTTGGTGAACACCAGGAACAACGCGCTCCCCATCACGATTTCGGGAGTCGCCAGCGGCAGCAGCATCAACGAGTTGGACGCCCGGCTGGCGCGGCCCCGCCACCGGGTCAGCCCAAGGGCCAGTGCGGTGCCGATCGGCGTCGCGATCAGCAGCGTGAGCAGGCCGAGGCGAAGGCTGTTGGTGAGCGCCAGCCGCAGCGTCGGGTCGTTGGCCACCGAGGAGAACGCGTCACCCCAGTACCACCGGAAGGAGGCGCCTTGCCAGCTCGTACGCGACCGGCCGTCGTTGAACGAGAACTGCACGGCGATCAGCACCGGGATCAGGGACCAGGCCACGTAAAGCCAGGTCACGGTGGCCAGCGCCCAGGGCCGCCGTCGCCGCCCGCGGCGTCGTGATGATCGGGTCGGGCCCGGCCCGGCGGTGACCTCGGGCGGGGGGGCGACGACGGCGGTCATGACAGCTCCCGACTGGCCCGCTGGGTGGCGATCAGGTAGTAGGCCATCAGCGCCATCAGCAGGACGGAGAGCACCAGTACGAGGGCGGCGCCGAGCCCTTTCTCCTGGCTCTGCAGGAGGTAGAACTCGATCTGGTTGCCCACCATCGTCGTGGTCGGTGAGCCCGAGACGAGCGTGTTCGTGTAGTAGTCGGCGAACATCGGCAGCACCGTGATCGCCGCCGCGGTGAGCAAGCCCTGCCTCGACAGCGGCAGCGTGACGTGCCAGAACGTGCCGGCTCCTCCGATACCGAGATCCCTCGACGCCTCCAGGAGCCGGCCGTCGATCCGGTCGAGCGTCGCGAACAGCGGCACGATGAAGAACGGCAGGTACCCGTACGCCAGCGCGATGACGAC
>JACCYJ010000087.1 GCA_013696555.1 Nocardioidaceae bacterium
CGGGCGCGGTGGTGCCAGGCGGCTTCGACCAGGAGCCGGCGGGCGTGGGTGTTGCCGGCCTTGGTGATCGGTCCCTGGGTCCGCGAGGAGCCCGAGGAGTGCTCGCTGGGGACCAGGCCTACGAAGGATCCGATCGAGTTGCCGGTGAACCGACCCCAGTCGCCGATCTCCACGGCCAGAGCGAACGCAGTCAGGGTCGAGACGCCCTTGAGGCAGCTCAGCCGGCGGACCACAGCGGTGAACTCGCTGTCGGCGGCCATCGCCTCGATCGCGGCATCGAGCCGGTCCCGGCGGGCCGTGGTGGTGAGCACGGTTTCGTAGTCGGACTCGAAGGCCAACTGCAGGGCCGGACGGTCGAACCGTTGCCGACGCAGCCACACGTCATGTCTGCCGGTCCAGGCCTTGCCGTCGTCGTAGACGATCCCCTGACGCAACAACAACTTGGAGAGCCGCTGCCGGGCCCGCATCAGATCACCACGGCAGTCCTCCCGGACACGGACCAGATCCCGGGCGGTCTCCTGCTCGACGCTAGGCACCGCCACCGCGGTGATCTCATCGAGCCGAAGCAGCTTCGCCAGATGGACCGCGTCCTTGGCATCGGTCTTGACCCGGTCTCCCGCGGGACGCTGCAGCTTCGAGGGCGCTGCGACCTGGCACCGGATCCCCGCCGCGGCCAGCGACCGATACAGGCCAAAGCCGGTCGGCCCGGCCTCATAGGTCACCGCTACCGGCCCGGGCAGCTCCTGGATCCAGGACCGGATGTGGTCATGGGCTGGAGTCAGCTTGGCCTGGAACAACTCACCCGTGACGCCATCGATCGCGGCTGCCGCGACCGATCGGGCGTGCACGTCGAGCCCAACACTCGTACGCTCGGTAAACACCGGGGCCTCCCACACATTGTCGGATAGGCCGAGCAGGCAGCCCCTGCTCGGTAACCCACGAATCTGCGTGGTGAGGCCCCGGCCCGCAACCACTCAACGACGAGCGGTCACTCCATACCGTCTAGGCTCGGGCACCGTGAGCCCTCGAGGGTCGACAGACCACAGCACCGACTGGCCTGGCGTGCGCCTGCATGTCGTGACCGGCAAGGGCGGGACCGGCAAGAGCACGGTGGCGGCCTCCCTCGCGTTGGCCCTGGCCAGCCGCGGCAAGCACGTGCTGCTGTGCGAGGTGGAGGGTCGTCAGGGCATCGCCCAGCTGTTCGACGTACCGCCCCTCCCCTACGCGGAGCGCCGCGTCGCCCACGGCCCGGACAGCGCCGCAGGGCAGCCTGGACAGGCCGGCGACGTCTACGCGCTGGCGATCGACCCGGAGTCGGCCCTCATGGAGTACCTCTCGATGTACTACCGGCTCGGCCGGGCGGGCAAGCTGCTCGACCGGTTCGGCGTCATCGACTTCGCCACCACGATCGCGCCGGGCGTGCGCGACGTCCTGCTCACGGGCAAGGTCTACGAGGCGGTGCACCGCAACAGGCGCGGCAAGAACCATCGCCAGTACGACGCAGTGGTGCTCGACGCCCCGCCCACCGGCCGGATCGCCCAGTTCCTCGACGTCAACAGCGAGCTTGCCGGTCTCGCGAAGGTCGGCCCGCTGCGCAGCCAGGCCGACAACGTGATGTCGTTGCTGCGCTCGAGGCTCACTACCGTGCACCTGGTCACCGTCTTGGAGGACATGCCGGTCCAGGAGACGGCCGACGGCATCGCCGAGCTCCACCGTTCCGGTCTGCCGGTCGGCGGGGTGGTGGTCAACCAGGTCCGATCCCGGGCGCTCGACGACGAGGACCGGGAGCAGGCCATGGCCGGCAGCCTGCCTCGCGAGGCGATCGAGACCGACCTCGTGAAAGCGGGTGTCGACGTCACCCCCCAGTTGGTCGACGGGCTGCTCCAGGAGGCCCGGGAGCACGCCGAACGTCGAGCGCTCGAGGACAGTCAACGGGCCAGGATCGCGGCGCTCGACGTCCCGACCTACGATCTGGGCCGGCTACCCGACGGCATCGACCTCGGCGGCCTCTACGAGCTCGCCGCCGACCTCATCGACCAGGGAATGGCATGAGTCTGCCCCCACCACGAAGCTCGCACCGCGTCGGGCACCACCGATGACGGCCACACGTTCGCGGGTCGGTCCGCTGGCCGGCCATCCTGACCGGTCGCCCGCCCTCGACGTCGACGCCCTCCTCGACGACCCCTCGACGCGGATCGTCGTGTGTTGTGGCTCCGGCGGCGTCGGCAAGACCACCACCTCGGCGGCCTTGGCCCTGCGTGCGGCGGAACGGGGACGCAAGGTCGTCGTACTCACGATCGACCCCGCGCGTCGCCTCGCGCAGTCGATGGGGATCGCCGAGCTGGACAACACTCCACGCCCCGTCGAAGGCGTGGACCCGGCTGCGGGTGGGCGGCTCGACGCGATGATGCTCGACATGAAGCGCACCTTCGACGAGGTGGTCGAGAGCCAGGCCAGCCCGGAGAAGGCGAAGCAGATCCTGGAGAACCCGTTCTACGTCGCG